>JBCCHB010000012.1:0-153753 GCA_039028975.1 Chloroflexota bacterium | reverse complement strand
GAGCCGCTGTGGCGAGAAGTGCGCAACAGGCTTTCAGAGTAAAGTTGAGAGAGCTATATCACGGTATGGCTGATCCACTCTGAGAAAAGCGGCACGACTTTATGAGACTGAATATGTACACGACTTAGTGAGACTCGACAGAGTTTAACTACTGAGACAGAACGGGTCTATAAATGTTGATAGTGATAAGGGGTTTCTAGCGTCCGCTCAAGCGATTCCATCTGTACCAAATATTCTAGGTGAGCCAAAGATTCAGCAACAGCAAAGCGGATTTCATGGGGAGAGAGGCGGTCAATATCAAAGAGAAATTGGGTTACGTCAAAACCAGTGGCTGAGGATTGGGTAGCTTCCATCGTCTGTTCAAGGCGGACATTGTGGTGCGCGATAATTTCATCAATGCGCCTGCTCCAGTCAGTAATGAGTGCGCCGTGACCGGGCAATGCCAACTGAACATCTAGCCCTCGTAAGCCGTGGAGAGAATGAAGATAATTAGCCAGCGGATTCCCATTGCCCGTTGGCCACAGGCCAATATTGGGGGTAATTTTCATTAAAATTTGATCGCCGCTTAGCAAGAGACGCTCATCTTCATGATAGAAGAGAAGCTGCCCTTCTGCGTGACCAGGCGCGTGGATTGTGCGAAATAGCCGCCCACCCATTTCAATGGTCGTATCCGGCTCCAATAGGTCAAGTTCTGTTGGATGGGGAAACGTCCCTTCGCGCAGAAATTCTACCCGCTCTGCTGCCTTCTGGCTAACCTGCTCAGGAACACCGCAATGGTTCCACCACGGTAGGGCTTTATCGGGTGCCCATCCGTGATCAAACCAGATCCGTCGAATCTGCTCTGCTTCCAAAGGGGACACCACTATCGGAAGGCTGCAGCGGGCCTGAAACCATCCGGCCATGCCAAAGTGGTCTGGATGCATATGGGTGAGGACGAGCCGTCGAATGGACTCCGGTTGGATCTGGAGGGTATCGAAGGCTGCTCGCCAAGCTTTCTCTGCCTCTACCCAATGCAGGCCAAAATCCACGATTGTCCATCCATCACGTTCGCGGAGAAGATAAGCATGGCTGTGGTTAAGCCGAAAGGGTAATGGTAGCCGAACTTGGTAGATGTCCTCGGCAACCCACGTCACGACGGATCCATTTTCAGAACTGGTCATTTACATATTCCCAAGCAATTTATCTAGCTTGGTGGCCAACATCAAGTTCCCGGTTACTTTGACCTTGCCCTGCATAAAGGCCATTTGTGGGTTCAATGATCCTGAAGCCAATCCAACCATATCTTGATCTTTAACGGTAATGGTGACGTCGGATTCGGCTGTCTCATCGTTGCTAATTGAATTTTTCCCATCCTTGAGATCAACAACCCAACTTTTGCTTTCGCCATTGGGGCCATCGGTAATATCAAACTTAAAGACAGCGTCCAGGCCACTGGCCAGGGACGGATTTTCAGCCAACTGCTTGGCGATGTTCTCAAAGACTGCTTCCGCTGCAAATGCTTCACTCATGGATTTATCCTCCACAGATTTAGTATGATTAGTTTGTTCAACTGGGGCACTGCTCAGCACCTCACTTTTTTGGCTAGGAAGACTGGTGGTCCGATTGGGATGAGCATCTAGGACCAACTCGGCCATGGCTTGTACGGTAGCCACATCATGCACGGATAAATTCAAAGTGGTTACAGGACTGTCTTCCCAGAGCTGAAGTCGCTCTTTAATGCGCGCTTTGGGGCCACACAGGGCAACGGCGTCAACCAATTCATTGGGTACTGCTGCAATGGCTTCGGCTTTCTGTCCAGAGAGATAGAGATCTTGGATCTTCACGGCCGCATCTTCAAAGCCATATCGACTGACCAGATCATTGTAGAAATTTTTGCCTTTGGCCCCCATCCCCCCAACATAGAGCGCCAAAGCAGGTTTAATCATGGCCTGGCATGCTTCTACATCATCGCCCATAATGACAGTAACCGATGGCGCAATATCAAATTCGGCCATGGATTTTTTGTGGGAAGCTTTGGCAAAGCCAGATTCAATCGCGGCTTGGAAAGTTTTATCATAAAATTGGGGGGCAAAAAAGACCGGCAGCCAACCGTCAGCAATTTCTGCAGTCAGCGCAACATTCTTGGGGCCAATAGAAGCAAGATAGATGGGCAGGTCAGCTCTACCATGAAGAATGCTTTTGAGTGGTTTGCCCAGCCCTGTGGCCCCCTCACCCTCAAAAGGGATCTGGTAATGATCCCCTTGATGAACCAAGGGCGTCTCACGAGCCAGAATCGTGCGCATGATCTGAACATATTCTCGCGTTTTGCCGAGCGGCTTACCATAGGGCATGCCGTGCCACCCTTCAACGACCTGCGGGCCTGAAAGACCTAAGCCCATTAACATACGTCCGCCTGAAAGCTGATCCAACGTTATGGCTGTCATGGCTGTCATGGCTGGCGTACGGGCCGGCATCTGCATAATGGCCGTTCCCAGATGAATCCGTTGGGTCAAGGCACCCACCCAAGCAAGCGGGGTAACACAATCTGAACCATACGCTTCCGCGGTCCAAACGGCATAGTAGCCAAGTCTATCGGCCTCTAAGACCATCTCTATGGGGAGTTGGATCGTTGCCCCAGAGTACCCCAACATCATTCCTAAACGCATGGCTTTGCTCCTAATTTTTGCTCGATGCCCACTATGAGAAGACTTTGCACAAACCAGTCGATTTTACACGATGTATGAAGCATAGGCAATAAGTTTGGGGGGCTAGAAGCACGTTTGTAAGGATAGATATGGAATATTGATTGATAAGGTATCGGTGCGGTACCATGTTGTTAAACAATGGCGTCGAATAGCTAAAGAGGTACACAGCTTAAAGAACCGAACCGCCCAAAATCTGTATCCAAATGTTGGAGGAAATAGACCGTCATGAAGACTGAATATGATGCAATTGTGGTTGGAGGTGGAATCGTTGGCGCATCGGCAGGCTATCATCTAGCAAGAGCGGGGGTTGATACGCTGCTTGTGGATCGCCATGATCCGGGTAGGGCAACCAGCGCAGGTGCCGGAATCTTGGCACCGGAAATTTCGGGACGAGATGAGGCTTGGTTTCATTTTGCCGTGGCGTCAGTGGCATATTACTCAAACTTATTGCCCATGCTGGATGCAGATGGCGGAGGCGATACGGGGTATGATCAGTGCGGCCTTCTTTTGGTGGCTGCAACAGAGGACGAACGATCTCCTTTTACCAAGACCAAGGCAACCATCTTCCAGCGGCAGCAAGAGCGCGATACGCCTTCTGTTGACGATCTATATGAGATTTCCCCTGGAGAAGCCAAGGAACTCTTTCCCCCATTAGCCCATGTGCTCGAAGCAATCTACTTTCGCAACGCGGCCCGGGTCGATGGACGTCTAATGGAAAGTGCGTTGCGAAGGGCCGCAGCCAAGCATGAATTGGCCACTCTGGCAGCCAGCGTAGAGTCCCTGCTGATTGAGAATGGCACAATTAGGGGAGTCCGAACAACTCAAGGAACGTTCCATACCCAAAATGTGCTGATTGCCGGTGGTGCTTGGTCTCCAGCCCTTGGCCAGCAGCTACAGGTCGATCTTCCAGTTGCCCCCCAACGCGGCCAGATTGCTCACCTTGATCTGCCCAATCAGGAGACGGGAAAGTGGCCCATCGTTGATGCCTTTCATGGTCACTATATTGTCTGCTGGCCGGGTCGTGATGGCGCAGGGAGGGTTGTGGTTGGCGCCACACGGGAAACAGGCTCGGGCTATCAATCGAGTACATCAGTGAGCGGCGTCATAGAAACCATGAGCGAAGCGTTGCGAGTGGCCCCCGGCCTTGCTGACGCTCACCTTCATGAGTTTAGAGTGGGGCTACGGCCCTACTCGGCAGATGGCCTTCCTTTCTTAGGTCCGGTGCCGGGTAAAGTCGGTGCTTACATCGCCACGGGACATGGGCCAACGGGGTTACAATTGGGGCCATTTAGCGGCAAACTTATGGCCGAGTTGATATGTGGGCATCCGGTTGATATTGATCTACATCCATTTCGGATTGATAGATGAGGACGGCAGGGCAAACTGGATAAGAAGAAACTGGCGATGAGTAGAGGCCCAATGCTCTGCTTCTTTCAACATTATCACTCTTCGTTACCTTCCGACATTAACGGCAGATAAATTGTCTCACCATCTAATCCATCAGGACCGCTTGGTGCTGGAAGAACCGTGGCGGTCGCGGTAGGACTGACAGTGGGACTGACGTCCGGTTGCGTGTTGGTCGGTGTTGGAGTCACCGTGGCTGTCAGTGTTGGCATTGGCGTTGCAGGGATAGGGGTAGCGGTTGGTTGGGGTGTTTTGGTGGGAACGGTCGCATCCAGCACAATGTGCGCTTCATGGGCCACGCCTTGACCATCGGCAAAGTGAGCTTTGACGGCAAGCAGATAGAGTGAACCATTGCCATCTGTTGGTGCGTGCCACTGTATGGCATAAGGCGGCTGCTCTACGTTACCCACGGCTACACCATTCACATAAAAGGTAACCTGGTTGACGTTGCGAGATGTGATTGAACTTCCAGCTTGCCACGCTTCTGCCTGCAACAGGTCTGCCTGTAACAAGATCGTCTCACCTGGTGCAAAGCGTTCTCCATCAGAGGGGATAGCTAGTTGTAAGGGGGGGAATGCAGTGGGCGGTGCAGCTTCATTGCCGTCCAGTTGTAAAAGATAGGAAATCAACAGCGTTCGCTCAGCAGAGGATAGATTCGCGGCATCGCCATGGGGGGCATTGTGTTCATTTCCCGTCAGAACACTCTCCAAAGTTGGGGCCGACCCATTGTGCAGATAGGGCTCGCTCTGCCAGAGACCGTGGAGTGTAGGCGTATCGATACCCAGAAGGGGACCGTTGAGGCGTTGACCACTATCGCTTCGGATAGTACCTACATCGTGAAGAAGACCAGAGGGGCTATCGGTAAAATAAGGGCCGGCGTGACAACTAGCACAACTATGGGCTTCAAAAAGTGTCCTACCAGCTATCCCATCGGCAGTCAAGGATCCGTCTGGGTTGCGATACGGGCTGTGGGGGATTTGGATCAGAGAGGCTACGTAGGCTGCCAAAGCATCTAGCTCATTGTTGAGCCCAGCCTTATTCCCACCCAAGGGATGGTTACGATTTTCCACCTCATACTGGTCATCAGTCAAGAAACCCAGGCCACCAAATACAACGCGCATATCCTGCTCAAAGTCTTGGATTTCATCAAAGTTCCCACTCCAGTGAACCCTGCCCTGAGCCATGCCACCACGCCCTAGGAGTGACGTTGTGTTACGCATTCCTTCCCCTTGGCCGTTGCGATCCCATACCCGGCCATCCTGGTCGCCATCCAGGTGGCAAGTGGCACAAGAGAGATAACCATCCTTATTCATCCGCGGATCTTCGGCATTATAGAAGATGCGCTTACCTTCCAACACAATGGGGGTGAGCTTCTCCTCCAAAACGGTACCCACCTCTGCCAAAGGACTACGAGCAGTAACGTCCCCAGCCAATAGTGCCGGCACATCATAAACCAAGACCGAGCGGGACAGAAAGCTATGGACAAAAAGACGAGAACCATCGCTATAGAGGGCCAGCCCAATGGGTGCCCGACCTACATTATGCAAACGGGTTGTCATCAAACGGCTTTCCGTATCAATTACTGCAACGGCATTGGATCCCTGAATTGTAACGAATGCATAATCTCCCAATGCCGAGAAGTCGACAGCCGAGGCCTGATCACTATTTTCAATATCGTGACGCTCTGTTGGATCCTCGACGTTGGATTCGAGATTCACTTGGGCCACAATGGTTCGTACCGTTGAATCAAAGCCGTGGTTTTGACCATCGGTGAGCAGACCGCGAAGTGTGTTGTCTTTCTTGGCTGGAACCCAAAGTCGCCTACCATCGGGGCTGATGGCGACTTGCCCTAAGCCGTTGGGCACACCTCGACCACTCGATTCGGTATCGGGCCCAGGATCGATAGGCAAGGTGAGGGTTCGCTGAATCATGAATGTACTGGTCTCAATTTCGGTGATCTCTCCTTGGTCTATGGGAGAGATATAGCGGGCAACAAAGAGATGGCTACCATCCCCGCTAAGAGCCAACGCCCGAGGAGAAGAACCCACACTCAACTCACTATTGATGGAACGACTAAGCAGCCCAATCCGAACGACTTTTCCTGTTGCTTGAAGGGAAACGTATGCAACAGCCTCTCCAACGTTCTCCGTTGGCATATGAAAGAGGATTCCATAGGGCTGGGATCCGTAGGGTAGATCAATTGTTCGGATTAGGGAACCATCAGTTGAGTCTAAAATACTGATGGTTGCATCCTGAGCGTTTACAACCCAGATTGTGTTGTCCGGCGCCAGGGCTAACGTACGAGGGTTTTGCCCGACTGGCTGCTCGAATAATTTTCTGTACTCGTCGCTGCTAATGGCGGTTACTGTATCGTTATCCGGGTTAACATTCCAGATCTTTTGGCCACGTTCATCAACCAGGATAGTTGTCGAGCGCACAGCCTTTTCATCAGCCAATGTTGGGTATACAGTGGCTTGGGTCACGCAGGTGCTGCTCTCCTGGCTGCTTGGATTCTCTTCGTTTGAATTATCGACATTGGTAATTGTTGTGCGAATGGTGTAATGACCCACAGAAGCATAGGTATGGGCGGTCGTCCAGCTGGAAGAAGGTGCGGTCGGTGGTGTACCGTCGCCAAAATCCCAGCTGTAGGTTACGGCACCAATCCCAGATAAGCGGGTGGCAGTCAATGTCGTAGTGGTACCCAATAGAATGGGCGGAACGGGTACAATGGCGCAAGTTGGCGGTACCGAGAGATTGGAGCCGGTAGAGAAGTAAGAGCGAAAGTCACTTGGGGTTCTATTGCCAGAGACATCAGTGACCCCGTTGGCAGGAACATAGATCTCGTAGACCGTATTTGGTTCTAGTGGCTGGTTTGGCGTAAAGTTAACGATACCTGTCTGGCCGCTAAAATAGCCAGCCAAATTCTCTTCAGAGTCGCTATTGCTACTCACAGGGCGAATTTGAATGGTCTCACTATTCACACTGCGTAGGTCGATCAAGTCACTAAAGGTGAGTCCAATTCGGGTCGTTGTACGTTGATTTAGGACCCCATCCTTGGGTGAAACCATGGTAACCGTTGGCCCTACATTGTCAGGTTCGCTTTGGTGAGGGATGAGGAAGCTACCGTAATCATGATCATCACCGAGTACGATCATGTTGCCCAACACTGTAACAAAATCCTGATCACCATCAGCAATGCCGGTTGTTGCCTTGCCCACAGAAAAGTAATTGTTGTCATCCTGTACATCGATCTTCATGTAATTGACAGATGCACCGATATGGATAAAGCCGTCTTGGTAGGAGAGGTAGCCACCTTTGTCGTTTGTGCCTTTGAAGTAGCCCACCTGTCGAATATTCTCGGGATCGCTAATGTCATGTGTGTAGAGTTCTTTGAATCTCGCAGCACCGTAAATTCGGTTTCCATTGAGCAACACGCTATAATTCTCGGGTCCGCTGGTTGTGGAACTGAGGAGGATAGGGTTAATGGGGTCGCTGATATCTAGCGTAGCATAACCCGGCACATCGTTGCCTGCCACCACAAGTAGATTGCCAACAGCGTAAAGTGAGCCAATACGAAATCCACCTGTGAGGCTATTGGGAATCGGATTCGGTTGACCATCACGGTCGGCCAAGACTGGATTTCTGGGATCGGTTGCGTCGATGATGTAGATACCACTATCGGCGCCAGCAACATAGATTATTGGGGCTTGCCAAAACGTCCACCAATTTGCATTTGTGTAGTCCCCCCCACCTACGCCATCTAAGTGCAGATAACTAATGCGTAGTGGATTTTGCACATCTGTCCAATCCCAAATCTGGACGCCACGCCTGGCCTGGAGAGCAACCAAGTCGGTGCCTTCGAATTCTCCCGTATAGGTGCTGCTATACCCGTAGCCGTGGGCTTCACGGATCTCAAACGTCTCTTCATCATCTCTTCCATTTACAAATTGAGGCGTATATGGGTCTGAAATATCATAGAAAGCAAAACCACCCTGATAACGTCCTCCACCAATGGCGTAAATGATAACTAAGTACCCATTATGCATAGAGACGGCACCGTGGGACTTGGGCGCGCCATTGTCTGCATTGATCCGGCTGATCACCGTGAACAACTCTTGGTCTTGAAACGGAATTTTTGATAACCCGGGGCCGTCGGTCTGGTTGCTCGGTTGAGTTAAAGGGTAAACAGGCTGTTGACCAAAGACTGATGGAACGGCAGCAAAAGATGGAAACCATTTTGAATAGCTGTCTTGGCTATGGGCATTCTGGTTATGGTTATCTTGACTATGTTGCCCCCCATAATACATGCAGTTCAACAGTAATAGCAGTACAATTACAGAAGTAGCCGAAATCAAATTGTGCCGTTTTCGCCCCATTGTGGGTTCCTTATATACTCTTGCTCAATATACTTAGCTTTGGCATAGGTGGCAGCAGCGCCAAGAGAATAGGCGGCCCGATTGAAACCATATCGAAGGATTCGTACCTGATGTCAATCCTTTAAGATTTGATAAACTCAGTCGTTCCATGCTCATCTATGCCTAACTACAGGTTATGATATAAAATTGTAAGAAAATGAGTCGTACAAATATTCATTTATTCTGTACTATTATACTCAGCCTCGTTTGAAAACCGTACAGTAGTCACTCTGTTGCGGCTATCTGAAAAATACCGAGATAACGGTTTTCAAAACGACCATAGTCTAACTCTATTTCTTATTTGCCCCTAGCCACGGAGGGGCAATAAATGAGTCGGCCATGTAGTATAAGGGATATTGATAGTGCTGTCGAAAACTATGATGAATCTATATTCGTAGATCACAATGTCACTCAGAGGATTTGCGGTTCCGCCGCAAGCATCTCGGTCACGGCCGCAAAACGACACTGTAATCAAACAGAATGACATTGTGATCTACTGTATATTAGTTTCTATTAGAGCTTATAGTGCCCAATGTGTAAGCTAATCTTTATACTCAGTTCCGTTTTAAAACCGTACTTTGGTACCTCTGGTAAATTTGTAGAGAAGTACGGATTTCAAATCGGTCGCAGTGTAATTTATAAAATGACCACATTCAATCTACTCATGCGATAGGTTACTTATGGCAAATCCTGATCTCTTATCATTTTATGAAATTGTTCGGCAGGCTCTTCTACTGAATGAATCGGTCTTTTCGGCAATTCAGGGCTCTACCACCGGTCTTTGGCTGGCACTGCTCATTGTCTCTCTAGCTGGCATTTCAGAGGCTGTTGGGCAATCGATTGTTCTATTTATCAATCGCGTTAAACCGTGGCGATTCGGTTTGGCCCTCTTTACATCATCCTTTAGCCACATTTTTGGCTATCTCTTCTGGACGGCTTCAATTTGGCTTATCGATACGTATGGTTTCGATGGCGATCAAAGCTTCTTTTCGGTAGCTGCCTTCGTGGGACTTGCTTATTCTCCTCGTCTGTTCTCGTTTTTTATCCTTACGCCCTTTTTGGGGAATATGTTTTCGTATTTACTCTCCATTTGGAGTCTGTTGGTCACCATCGTAGCCATTGCAGCAGGTTTGGATCTCTCCCTAGGACAAGCAGTAGTGACTGGTGGTTTGGGGTGGGCCATCATCCAAATATGGTACAAGACTTTGGGTAGACCACTGTATGCCATTGGGAAATGGGTAGAACGCCGCGCCGCTGGTGTTCCTATGCAGCTAACGTTGAAGGATATCGCCGGAATGCGTCGACCTGTTCCAGAAGTTTGGGAAGAGTGGAAAACCCTATTGGAAACAAGGGGTGTCCAACTGCCTGATCAATCTTTGCTGCATGATAATACACTGAGGGGCGGCTCTGTACCGCCTGTGATCAATGGCTCAGGAAAGGGGCGCTAAGATGGTTATTAGCACGCTGCTAGACGTGTTGGGTTTATTTGGCTTGGCTATCATCCTAATCATCCTAAGTGCGGCACTGGCTCCATTTGAAACCATGGGCTGGTGGGCAGGTTGGTTTGGCGATAAAATTTACGATGAGCCAATCCCTTCAGATGGACTGCTGCGTAAAGTTGATACAGATTCAAACTGCTACATTCTCTTTTTGAGTGGGGTTGGGCGAACATCTACCTTGACATTGAGCTTCCGAGAAAAGAGTTTTCTAGAGCGAATGGCTCGACGTTTGCCGAACGCAGTCGTCATTGATGACGTATTCCCCTACTCGGTCAATAACCTTTCACTTACAAAGCAGCCCTATTTTGCTCGCTTTTGGCAGAAAGCGCTCAAATGGAAGATGCGCGGCCCGCGCTTTGCCGGGAATCTGATCAATATGCGGAATATCTTTCAGGTTCTGATTTCGGCAGATAAACGCTATGGCCCCATGTATAACCAAGGAATAGCGGAAGTTCTGCTCAATGGACTCAATCGATATGACTTTGATCCAAACGGCAACACCCCAATCTTCTTGGTCGCGTCAAGTGGTGCCGCTCAGATTGCCGTGGGTGCTTCTCACTATTTGAAGGGATGGGTCAATGTGCCTCTTTACATCGTGTCAGTAGGGGGCGTCTTTGGTAGCGAGCCGGGATTGCTCACAGCCGATCATACATTTCATTTTTACGGAGAACGGGATACAGCTGTGCGTTGGAGCTTTTTGGATGCTGGAAGGTGGCCTTTTAATAGCGGTTCATTCTGGAATCAAGCACGTCGTCAAGGCCGCATTACGACCGTCAACCTAGGTGATTTTTGCCACACAGGACGCGGCAGTTATCTAGATTTCAAGGGCAAGTTGAGCGATGGCCGCTCCCCAGTCGACGTGACAGCCGATACAGTATCTGAAGTGATCCAGCAAGCGGTCAAAACATCGCCGCCTGCTTATAGCACTTAAGGCAAGACAACGGACGTACCTTGAAGCGTATCTTCCCTTACTTGACCATTTGATCGAGTCTCTGTATACTTGTGCCACAATTTATTTGATTACATGGACCTTCGGGGCAGGGTGAGAGAGCTGACCATCATGTCTGTATCTCAATTCCCGACCGACGGTGATCTGGTTGATCAGCCGTTAGTAGAATATATGGTCGTTTACAGGTGTGTTGTCAAGAGTATACTTGATAAAACCATGCGACAGTGTGGGAAAGATCGTTATAACCAGTAAGCCCGTGAGCTGAGGCGTAAACTACGCTAACGCAGGAGAGTGGTGAGATGCTGTGATAAACAGCGTCAATTCCAACGCCGACGGTATAGTCCGGATGGGAGAAGGCCAAGATAATTTAACGCGCACGCACGCTTGCTTCTTCAAGCTTTACCGTGGTTGCGTATAGATGCGAATGATTTAATTGAGGTAGGATTTACGCTGTTGAGTCTGTTCTCAGAGACCTGACAGGTTTTGAAAATTTGTCAGATCTGGTTAATTGCGTAACGTCTTAAGCGTCTCAGGTGTAGATTATTCTCATTTATGCTAGAACCACTCCTTTTTATTGAAGAAGTGAGTGTTCTTTTGTGTTAAGTTATCAACTGGTGCTTTGTCTCGGGGTGCGCTTCATTTAGGAAGGCACCCCGTTTTTATTGCACCTTCTTTCGCTTACCCTCTTTTTTGCCCCAAAGCGTCAACCTGCTATAGCTAGCCAAATATGACTCTTATACCCATGAAGACGGGGATTTTCCGGTACAGGTGGAGAGCTTTTTCCATAGAAACGGGAACGGCAGGATGTACCTGTTTTACCGCTCTGGGTTGGATAAAAGCCGAGACAAAATTAACCTAGCGACCTGCAGAACATTTCCCTGGTGGACGAAAGGAACGAGGCTTTGATCCACCTACGGTTTAAGACGAGTTCATTGTGAAAAGAGACCCCATGCACAAGACGCACGTTAACGAAATTCAGATTGATGAAGTTGAAGGGGCCACACAAAACCACGCTGGGGGCAGCTTGATAGGACAAATTGTTCGATGGGCGCATCACTGGGAGCGGCTATCGATTCCCTTTGTGGTTGCACTTGGTGTTGCGGGGTGGGCTGGCTTGGTGCGTTGGCAAGCGTATCCGCCCTTTATTTTACCTTCGCCGCTTCTGGTCTGGCGAAAATTTATTACAACCGTAGTAGAAGGTACGCTGTGGCACCATGCCAGCACAACGCTCATTGAGTTAAGCCTGGGACTTTTACTCGGCCTAACGTTGGCTTTAGCGCTTGGTTATTTACTAGGAAAAAATCGCTTTATTGAACGGCTAGTCTCCCCATATATTGTGGCCAGTCAGAGCATCCCTATCGTGGCCATCGCACCATTGTTGGTCATCTGGTTTGGGAGTGGCCTGTTCAGCAAGGTGTTGGTCTGTGCATTGATCACCTTCTTCCCCACGCTCATTAGTACGATTGTGGGTATCCGGAATGTGGACGCAGACCTAATGGATCTGATGCGCAGCTTGCGGGCCAACCGTTGGCAGCTCTTTCGCTGGCTAGAGTTACCAGCGGCCGCCCCTGTGATTTTTGGTGGCCTCAAGCTAAGCGTCATTCTCTCTGTCGTGGGAGCCGTTGTTGGTGAGTTTATGGGCGCAGATGCTGGCCTTGGTTTTTTGATCAACCTAGCGCGAGGAATCTTGGACACACCCCTGATGTTTGTGGCCATATTCAGCCTTGTTCTGATCGCCCAATTTCTCTATATGATTGTTGCTATTGCAGAAAGAGTCTCTCTACGTTGGCAACAAAACGATTAATTACCTCAATCCCAAAAGTAAAGGAACCATTAGATAATCATGACGTTGTGGAAAAATTCGTGGAAAAACTTGTGGATCGCTATTGTTATACTGAGTTTGCTGATAGCAGGCTGTTCGCCATTGGCGCCCCAATCAGAAAGTAGTGGGGAGGCCACTGGTGATGATCTGGGGAGTGAAATGACACCAGTAACTCTGGGTGTTGGATTTATCCCAAATGTGCAGTTTGGTACTTTCTATGTAGGTATAGAAAAGGGCTTTTATGCAGAAGAGGGGATTGACTTAGCACTTGACTATGGCTTTGAGAATGATTACTTGGCACTAGTCGCTGCCGACGAATTTCAGTTTATGATTGGCAGTGGCGACCAGGTTGTTATTGGCCGGGCACGAGGGTTACCCGTTCAGTATGTGATGAACTGGTATACCCAGTATCCAGTGGTTGTCTTTGCCAAAATCGAAGCCGGAATTACAGAACCGACTGATTTGGCGGGAAAAACTATTGGTTTACCAGGACCGTTTGGAGCCAACTATGTGGCCTTCCGAGGCATTTTAGAAGCAGCTGATTTGTCTGAAAGCGATGTGACGATGGAGAGTATCGGCTTTACGCAAGCGGCCGCGATCAGCGAAGATACTGTGGACGCTGCAGTCGATTATGGCGTCAATGGCCCTGTGGTGTTGGCACAAGAGGGCATTGAGACCGTGCAAATTAAGTTAGACAAATATCTCAGTATCCCTGCCAATGGCCTAGTCACAAACGAAACCACCATAGCGGAAAATCCAGAGCTCGTACAGAAGATGGTCCGGGCGGCCCTCAAATCGGCTCAGTACACGCTGGATAACCCGGATGAAGCGTTTGAAATTGCTCTTAAATATGTTCCCGAAGCCGCCGACAATGTTGAGGCAAACCGAGCTGTCTTTGACGCAGTTCTCGATTTCTGGACACCTCAAGGTGACTACAAAATGGGCGAAACCCGTCTAGCCGAGTGGGAATCCGCCGCAGAGTTTATGCAGCGCATTGGTCTTGTTGATACACTGGTACCAGCAGACGAGCTCTTCACGGTCGATTTTATTGAGTAGGGATGAGGCAGTAGAGGTGTAGTATCTGTCAACCTACTGCTAATCATCATTTCCCAATCACCAGTCAGAATATGCAGCCGCTACTAGACGTCCAAAACATTACAAAGACTTTTCAGAGTGGGCAGAGTGAGATTGCTGCTGTTGAATCGATTCACTTTTCTGTTATCCCTGGTGAGTTTGTCTGCCTGCTTGGGCCGAGTGGTAGTGGTAAGAGTACATTGCTGCGGATTGTTGGCGGTCTACTCAAGGCAGAAAGTGGGCAAGTGTTGTTACAAGGTTCTCCCATTGCCCAACCTCATCCCGATATTGGTTTTGTCTTTCAGAAGAGCAATTTGATGCCTTGGCGTACGGTTTTGCAGAACGTTCTATTGCCTACTCAAATTAGGATAGGACAACCCAGCGAAGCCGATGAATCCCAAGCCCACAAACTGCTTGAGCTTGTAGGACTTTCTGGCTTTGCCGATGCCTATCCTAGTCAATTGTCTGGCGGAATGGAACAACGCGCGGTGCTGGCCAGAACCCTTATGCAAAAGCCTAAATTACTGCTCATGGATGAGCCTTTCAGTGCGCTGGACTCTCTGACTCGCGAACGGCTCAATCTAGAGTTGATGCATATCCAGGCGGCTCAGCAGATTACAATTGTAATGGTTACCCATAGCATCAACGAGGCTGTCTTTTTGGCAGACCGGGTGCTGATTATGAGTGACCGTCCAGGCCACATATTCGCCGAGGTAATCGTAGACCTGACGCGTCCGCGCACCTTTGAACAGATGGGTAGTGAACAGTTTGGGCAGATTGCTACCTCCATTCGTCAGGATCTGAATCTTGCGGCTACGTATGTAAAGGTTAAACCAAACAAATATTGACGATTTCCTATTTCTTGTGATACGCTTTTTGGTTGGAGCAATGACCAGAGATTTTTACTTTGGAATTGGACACAGCACCATGAAATTCAGGAGCCAAAAGCAAATACCTTATGTCGCAACGCTTAGGAACACCTAATGATCACGCTCCTGCCCGAGTGCGCTTTGCCCCAAGTCCTACGGGGTACCTGCATCTGGGCGGATTACGTACAGCTCTCTTTAATTGGCTATATGCTCGTCACACTGGTGGCCAGTTTATTCTGCGGATTGAAGACACAGACCAGAATCGCTTTGTCGAAGACAGCTTGGACAATATTATGTCTAGTTTGCGCTGGCTGGGTCTGCATTGGGATGAAGGCCCCGATGTAGGTGGCCCCTATGGACCGTATACCCAAAGTGAGCGGAAAGAACTGTATCATCAATATGCAGAGCAGTTGGTAGATGAGGGATATGCCTACCGATGTTACTGTACTGGGGAACGGCTGGCCGAAATGCGTGAAGAGCAGAAGAAGAACAAACAGTCCTTTGGCTATGATCGCCGGTGTCGTGACCTAAGTGATGCAGAACATGCGAAGATGAAAGCAGAGGGTGTGCCATCGGTCATTCGACTAAAAGTTCCGCTAGATGGCGCTACAACGTTTGACGATAAGATTCGTGGCCCCATTACCATAGAAAACAGTCAGCTTCAGGATGCCGTTCTTTTTAAGAGCGACAATATGCCAACTTACCATCTCGCAGTTGTAGTAGATGATCACCTGATGGAAATTACCCATATCATGCGCAGTGACGAGTGGGTTTCGTCTACACCTTTGCATAAGATTCTTTATGATGCTTTCGGCTGGGCCATGCCGATCGTCGCCCATCTGCCAGTTATCCTGGATCCATCGGGAAAAGGGAAGATGAGCAAACGCAAGAAAGTTGTAGCAGGGAAAGAGTATTTGGCATTGGTTCATGAATTCCAAGATGCTGGCTTTGTCCCATCCGCAATGTTCAATTTTCTAACCAATGTAGGCTGGAACTTTGATGCTGAACGGGAGATCTTTAGCCAGGAGGAAGCCATTGAACGCTTTGACATAAACGAAATTAACTCTGGCCCTGCTGCTTTACCCTATGACAAGTTAACATGGATCACAGGTATGTATATCCGTGATATGTCACCAGAACAACTTAAGCTACTGTTGGTACCTTACCTAAGCCAACAAATTGATGTAGATGAAGAGACGCTTCTGAATAACGGCAAGCTCGATGGTTTAATTCCTTTGATCCAAGAGCGAATGACTACGCTAACTGACGCAGATCAGTTGGTTGACTGGGCATACCTGGATGCAGATGCTCTCTCCTATCCAGAACCGGGCAAGATGATTGGCAAAAAACTAGACGCCCCCACCTGCATAGAAATTCTAAAGCAGGGTGGTGAGATGCTTTCAGAGATTGAGCCATTTGATGCAGATACGTTGCAGGCCACCTTTCGCCAAGAAGCAGAGAAGATGAGCGTCAAAGTAGGGCCGTTCCTTACCCCATTCCGAGTAGCCTTAACTGGAAAAACGGTGGCACCGCCTCTCTTTGAAAGTATGGTTGTGCTAGGTCGAGAGGAAGTACTTAAGCGTATTCAGAATGGACTCCAGGCTTTGGAGGCATATGCTGCCCAGCCAGCCTAACGATCACCGAATAATAAAGCCTGGAAGTCATTGTACCTGATGCATCCTCGAAAGTTGTTATCGGGTATTCATGTACACTTTGCTCCGTTGTAAGACCGGAGGCAGCTCTACCCAGAAGAACCTGTGTCAAACTCCGGTTTTCAAAACGAGCACAGTAAAGTAGCCAAAATTTGGCATTTTCTGCCCATTGTGCTATAGTTTAGGTTGCTAATGGGGGATAGTTTAATTGGCAGAACGTCTGACTCTGGATCAGATGGTTGGGGTTCAAGTCCCTGTCCCCCAGCTTGGTGTTAATAGAAACACAGCTGCATAAGGCAACTAATATCTGTTACAAATAAATTTTCGTTATTGAAGTGCAACCGCTGACGCCACCTGAAACCGCAGGTGGCGTTGTTTTTTATGTGAGAGAATATGGGAACCATACGCATGTTTAGGCTATTGCGATACTTCTCGGTTGCCAGCTTAATCGGTTTCGTTATTGTTACAGTACTACTTGGTTATCTCTATCGTCAAACAGCGGTTCGTAACTTGACCGAGATGGCAGAGGAGAAAAACGTAGCAGTCACCTTAGGATTTGCCAACTCGCTTTGGGATGAGGTTGTTCCGTTTATCGAAGTAACCCTAACCCAAGAGCCCCATACGCTCTATAACCATCCAGGCATCAAGAAATTGCGTACATCTGTAATCGACCAGGTAGTAGGTTTGTCGGTAGTCAAGGTGAAAATCTACAACCCTAATGGCATTACTGTCTTCTCTACTGAGGCGGAACAGATTGGTTCCTCGGAAGCTGACAACACAGGGTTTCTCACTGCGTGGAAAGGAGTCGTCATCAGTGAATTGACCCACCGTGATACCTTTAATACTTTCGACGGAATCATCGAAGATCAAGATGTGTTGGCCACCTATGTGCCAATCCGCTCTGAAGGACAATCTGGTCCGATTGTAGGGGTAATTGAACTGTACTCAAATGTGACTCCACTATTAAGGCGGATCAATACCGTGCAACGCAATATTATACTTGGCGTTGCGGGGATACTGGCGGCCCTTTACGGTGTGCTTGTACTAATCGTTCAGCGCGCTGATCACATTCTCCGTGCGCAACAATCAGAGAGAGAGGATGTTCAACTCGAGATGCGCCAACAGCAGCGGACGCTGGCAACCTTCAAAGAGCGTGAGCGGTTGGCCCGTGAGCTTCATGATAGCTTGGGTCAGGTGTTGGGTTATGTCAAAATGCAAAGTCAAGCTGTGCTCGAGCTATATGAACAGGGGTTGACGCAGCAGGGAGGCAGCTATCTCAAGCGACTCATAGAAGCAGTCCAGAATGCCCATGTTGACGTGCGCGAATATATCTTAAACCTGCAGAGCAGCGTACTTGAGGATCAGGACTTTGTCACCGCATTGCGCACCCATCTGGATAAGTTTGCCAAATTTAGCGATATTCGCACCAGGCTTGAACTGCCTACACCTGCATATACTCTCGATTTGGGTCCCCATGCAGAAGCGCAGCTCATGCGTATTGTCCAAGAAGCACTGACCAACATTCGAAAACATGCAAAGGCCTGTCAGGCAGTCGTTTCAATTAGCGAAGAACAAAACAACATACAAGTGTCGATTGCCGACAATGGCCATGGTTTCCAAATCGAAGTGATTCCAGCACCAAATGGGCATCATGTAGGTCTGCAAATTATGCGAGAACGTGCGGCCGAAATTGGGGGGGAAATTGAGATTCAATCTGAACCAAGTCTTGGTACCGAAATCACCATTGTTCTACCCAAATCCACAACCCGCCTCCTCGATCTCAGCCCCGAAACCCTATCATACCCCACACGTCCGGCGGTTGACAGTTAGTAAAGTTGACCATTATACTCAGCACGGTTTGAAAATCGACATAGAGTTATTAGGGAACCAGGAGCCATGCTCTCACTAAATGTGCTACTAGTGGATGACCACCCATTATTTTTAGAAGGTCTCCAGAACCTTTTAGAAGCGAGACAGGTCGTAATCGTTGGCGCAGCCAAGGATGGACACGAAGCGTTGGACAAAGTTCGGCTACTAAAGCCGGATGTAGTGTTGATGGATATCCAAATGCCCAACTGTGATGGACTGGAAGCAACTCGCCTGATTAAGACTGAATTCCCAGCAACAAAGATTGTCATATTAACCATGTCTGCAGATGATGAGCACCTCTTTGAGGCAGTTAAGTCAGGTGCATCTGGCTATTTGCTAAAGAGCATTGAGCCAGAACGATTCTTTGACCTCTTAGAGGGACTTGAACGAGGCGAGGCCGCCATGTCACAGGACTTGGCGACCAAAGTTCTTGCTGAGTTTGCCAATCAGCCTAGTGAGGTTGAGGAAACTGAGGAAGAGTCAGAAAGTCATGAGCTCACCGAACGTCAGTTGCAAGTACTTCAACTTGCGGCACAAGGGTGGACCAATAAGGAGATTGCAAAATCTCTGATCATTACTGAGCGAACGGTTAAATACCACATGCGAGAAATTCTCCAGAAACTTCATCTCCGCAACCGATCTCAAGTGGTCGCATTTGCCATGCAGAAGGGCCTGATCGATCCGAGCACAATCTTATCCCAACCCCGAAACTGAGCTTTTATAAGCATACCTACAAGCAACCAAAAGCTATTCGTATTATACCCCTGACCTTTAGATCAGCCTTTACTAGGAATAAATACTGTCCTTTAGGTCATGGTAGATACCATCCATTACGTATATACTTATTAGCAGAGTTATCATCATTCTACTCTACCTGGCTTCCCCTAAACTGTACGATACTTGAACACGAGCTTACTTCCTCTGGTATAGGTAATTGAGAGCTACTGTTTGTGACACAATAGCATAGTAGAATGCCACTTGATGTACCCAGCCGGCTTTTAGCGTCATCAAAAATTCGGATGAATTACCAAACTACTATCTTTCAGAGCAATTCCAGAAAAATTATTAGAGATCATGACCCGGCATTTAGCCGATTAGGCCGGATGCGAAAAGGTATATGGGTTGTCTTACTATGTGGGGTATTGGTGCTAGCATCCTGTGCGCCGGGGCAACCACCACAAAACCCGCCAGAAAATGTACCATCCGCTAATACACCGACACCTGTGCCCGAAGAAGAACCAACTGCGACGGTACAACCTCAAACAGATGAGTCTGCATCATCTGTAGAGAGCGAAGGTGCCGATGAGGCAATGACCTTCCAGATTGTGGCTGATCGATCTGAGGCACGTTTTATCATTCAGGAAGTGTTGCTTGGCAATGACAAGACGGTGGTTGGCGCTACCTCCCAAGTAACTGGAGAAATCACAGTCGTTCCTAGTAACCCAAGTGCGAGCCAGATTGGGATTATCACGATTAATGCCCGGGACTTCAAAACAGACAGTAGCCGTCGCAACAGAGCCATTCAGCGCCAGGTACTCCTCACTGCCAAAAATGAATATCAGTTTATTACTTTTGAACCCTTGACTATTGAATCTCTCCCACAGAGTATTGGCATTGGGGATACATTCAGTTTTTCGGTTACAGGTGAGCTATCCGTTTTAGATACCATCCGTTCGGAAACGTTCGAGATAAACGTTACCGTCATCTCAGAGCAAGAGCTTACAGGGCTTGCATCGACCACAATACTTTATGCTGACTATGGCATTACAGTTCCTAAGGTTCCTATTGTAGCCAGTGTGGAAGATGAGGTTCAGTTGGAGCTTGAGTTTATTGCCACAAAAGTCGAATAAAAATCCTGCGGGTGTGATTATGAGATATTGTAACTGGAGAAAACATTGTTAATTCTCCCTAAGATCCTGTCAATCCAAACTTGTTCGCTATTGATTTGTTAGACATACACCAAGGAGAAAGCTATGGAACAGAAAAACAACCATATGGCAAGAGTACACTGGCTAGCACTACCCATTGTGGCTCTTCTGATGGTGCTAGCGGTAGCGTGTCAACCTCTTCAGCTCCCAGAGGGTAGCATGACCTCCAGTGAAGCGCCTAGCGCGGAGAGTACTGCGGAATCTACTGAAGAGATGGCGCTTGGCGATCCAGAAGCAGGTGCTTATGTAACCGCGATGGTTGTAGGTTGTGGATGCCACTTCAATCGTGATCTAGGTGGTTTAGCAGGTGGTAATGAATTTGAGGGGCCGTGGGGTATTGCCTATGCACCTAATTTGACATCCCATAGTACTGGCATAGCCGATGTAAGTGATGAAGAGCTCATGAATGCGCTGCGTCTTGGGCATGCAAGTTCAGTATTGAGTGGTGGGGAAGGTGGTAATTTGGCACAGCCGATGCCTCGCTACTCAAGCATGGCGGATGAAGATGTTATAAATTTGATTGCCTATCTGCGTTCCCTCGATCCGATAGAGAATGAAGTTCCTGTTCGTTCCATCACTGGTGAAATTCCAGACACAATGGTTCAGGAAGATCCGCCTGCCACAGCACCGACAGAAGGGGCTGACCGTGGTCGCTACATTGCTACCAACGCTCGCTGTGGCCGCTGCCATACCCCACGTAACGACGACGGTAGCATGGACTGGAGCCGACCATTAGCAGGTGCGCCCTTCCGAGATACAGTCGCTCCGAATCTCACCCCCGATGAGCTAACAGGCCTTGGTGGCTGGTCTGAAGAAGAGATTGCCGACTTCCTAAAGACTGGTTTTTACTCGGACGGCACCGAAGCCCACGGTGCAATGAAGGCCCAAACCGATCGCGGCCTGGGTCGGCTCACCGATGATGATGCGTTGGCTATAGCGGCCTTTTTGAAGAGTTTGCCAGCCATCGAAAATTTGCCCCAAGCGAGTGAATAATTCAAACTAGCTTAACAAGGGACAGATAGATCACTATACCTTATAAGCTTTTCAACGTTCATTGTTTCACCCAAAATGTAGTGCGGAAATTTCTGTCTGCGAACGGCACTGACAAGATGCCTATGCTTCGTAGACGAAACAATGAACAATGACTGAATTTTCTTCGTGAAGAAGCCTGAAGCAGATACTCATCTGCTTCAGGCTTCTTTAATGGGTGGCGCGTTGAAAGACTATAGATAGCCAGAAACGGCTTAGGCCCAACGCTTAACTTGCTGATACGTACCCTTGGCCGCTTGCCAGTTCCGCTTCGCGTCAGGCGCAGGTGAACATTCGACGAGGCTCGCGTAAAGCTGGATTTGATGATCCCAAAAGTTTAGCTATGATCGGGTGAGGTCAAACGCCTTGGACTCAGCAGCTAATCGGGGGCTACTGGCGGTTTGCAGCACCGTTTTTAGATTCTTCTGCGTCTGTGACGAACGCAAAGAGGGGATTCGGCTCTTGCGCACGCTGGTATAGGGTATCGACGTTGGCATGGGCAGGATCTTCCATATCGGCCAAATCATAGAGCGCTATGAAAGTTATCTACCCTCCCTCAAACTGGGCAAACGTCTGCGGGGATAGTTCATCCACGTGACTAGCCACCTCGGGATTGATCCCCGCCCAGACGCGTTCCCCAGCCTCCTGCAACTTCTGGCTAGCTGCCTGCTCATCGAGATGGAGTACCCGTCGGTCGCGCATAACCCATTCCGCATCAATCATGACATCCTTCAAATCTTCGGCTGCCGCATTATAGACGATATTCTTGATGGGGTCGCGCAGGGGAACCATGAACAGAGATGTCGCATCCCAGAAGAGTAGATCGGCTTTAGCACCAGGGGAAACGCGCCCCAAATCGTTGCGATGGAGCATCTTGGCCGCATTGAGGGTGGCCGCATTGAAGACATCAGCGGCCGTCGATTTCTCAGTCTGGCGAATCATGATTTTGCCCACCACGGCAGCCCACCGCAGGGCTTCAATCATAGACTGAGGTGACGTATCAGTTCCCAAGCAGACGTTGACGCCTGTTTCCAAGTATGCAGGAAACGACTCCATAGCGATACCTCGGCGGTTAAAGACCCAGGTAGCGTGGGCCACCGATGCTCCGTGCTCAACCAGAATAGAAAGATCGTCACCTGCAAAATTGACCCAACTGTTGCCTGCCGTATAGATGACATGCCCCAGAATACACCAATCGCTCAAGAAGTCGATGGACTGTAGCCATTCAACCGGCGTCATGGCATAGCGTCGGACGATTTCTTGAAACTCAAAGGCTGCTTGGCTGGTGTGCAGAGCCAGCGGGACACCCATCGCATCTGATGCTTGACGGCTTAGCCGCAGCAATTCCTCTGTGCAATTGTCTATCTGGGCTGGACTGATAAAGCCCTTGATGCGACCATTGGCGCGACCATCAATTCGTTCAATCAGCTTAACGGCATTGTGAAAGCCCTCAATGCCCGCTGCTTCATTCCAATCATACCCAACCTGCTTTCCATCCTTGGCGTTCCAACGGGCAGAGGCATACATATCGGCAATATAGGCGCGCAAGCCCGACCGTTCAACAGCATCGGCCACATAGTCACCCATGCTACCCATCTCCATGATGGTCGTCGTGCCGGTGCGAATCAACTCCACCATTGAATAGTCGATACAGGCTTCTCGTTCGGCTGCCCCCATGGCACCTGCGCGGGCGGCAAGCATAATAGGCAGGCCAGAAAGATAAAATTGGCGGCTGCCAATATCCTCGATAAAAGATTTATCCAGGGGCGAACCGGCTAGATGGGCGTGGGTATTGATAAATCCTGGGGTGATAATCCGATTCGTCGCGTCGATTTCCTCATCGACTTCACCGTCAAAGGTTTTGCCGACGTGAATGATTTTGTTGCCTTCCACTACGACAGACCCATCGTGGAGGATGCGATGTTCGCCTGCTTGATAGGCGACAACCATCTTGGCGTTGATTTTGAGACGTTTTGATGTCATATTAGTTGGTTGTTGGAAAAAGGGAATTGTAACGCGGTTGTCTTCAAACGGATCTGAGTGCACCTTACAATTGCAAGCCTTCTAAACGGCTTTGCTCTCGAGCCACTCCTTGGTTACCTCAATCCCAAATCCAGGTGCGTCACTGGGGATCAGGTAGCCATCTTTGATTACGGGTGTTCCGGGCAAGACAACTCGCTCTTCGAGCGGAACCCCTGGTGGTGAAACGCCTTCTGAACGCTCTCCCCATTGGATAACAGGCATGGCGTACGAGATATGCTGACCGTATGGATAGTTCATGCCCGCATGGCAGATGACGGTCAATCCGTGGGCTTCAGCGATATGGCAGATTCTCACCAGTGAGGTGACGCCCCCAACCCAAGCTACATCTGGCTGGAGGATATCTACAAGACCCTGGCCTGCGGCTAACGCGAAGGGGTGAATGGTGTACCAATGCTCACCTGTGGCCAAAATTTGTCCAGGTATGCGCTGACGCACTTTGAAGTAGCTGTCCATATCTTCAGGCAGTAAGTAGTCCTCAAGCCACTTCAAGCGGTAAGGCTTCAACGCCTCGACCAAGCGCACAACATACTCCACATTGAACGACATCCATGCATCGAGCATTAGCTCCACGTCGTCGCCAATCTGCTCGCGGGTGCGGGCCACCAGCTCCTCAGTTTTACGGATTCCCTCAATACCGGACTCTGGACCATAGCGGGCGAACAATTTGACGGCTTTAAACCCTAACTCTAAAAACCAATCGATGCTATTCTCCGTGCCATAGGAAATATCTGTGTTGCTGGCATAGCAAAAGATCTTCTCTTTCTGTGGCCCACCAAGAAGTTCGTAGACGGGGCGTTTTAGGATCTTCCCTTTCAAATCCCACAGGGCGTTATCGACGGCACTGATGGCGTAACTGGCGAGCCCCGCTGTGTGGTAGGGTGCAGATGCTCGGCGCATTAGATCCCACGCCTTTTCGGTCGCCATGCAGTTCTGGCCAGTTAGTAACGGAGCAAAGTGGTCATTAATCAAGCTCAATACAGGGCCGCTGTGGTTGGTAAGGCCAAGTCCCCAGGTGCCGTCCTCTGCTGTGACGACACAGGCAGCGCGCGTCCAATCGTTATTCCAACTTGCCCGATTGAACTCTGGATAGCGCGCCATGGGGCTGATGAATCCATCTGTATCCAGCTTAGGGACACGAGGCTCAGTTTTTTGTTGAGGTGTAAGATCAACAGCCACAGCACGGATTTCTTTTATTTTCACAACAGTCGCTCCTTTGGTTGGTTTTGTATACACCCACCACTTAATGCTCTTCGTCTCTTGTCCTAATCGCCATTGAGGAAGAGAAGGCTGGGATTGGGACAACGATATCACATTTTGCCAATCAGACGAAAATGGGTGGAAACGTGATAATTTACAGCGCTCATGGCATGACGGCTGTCATCTCGAGGGCGCCAAGAGATCTAGGTATTGCCAACAACAGATTTCTCCTCGTCCCTCGTCGAAATGACACGGTTGGAGATGATCTCGCATTACAACCCGAAAGTGCGAGCAAGTTACTGGCTTGCACTACGTGTAAAAGCCAATTTCCCAGTTGACATACAGCAAAGTTCGTGTTAGTATAACGTTCTAGTAAAACGTTGCACTGAATTTTCCCACATGGGTGCTTCCCCAAGACCCAACAAACTGTTTCTTTCGTAACTATGGCAGAAAAAGCCACAATATTGGATGTTGCTCGCCTAGCTAAGGTTTCACCGAGTACGGTCTCTAACCTACTCAACGGTCGGGCTGAGCGCATGAGGCCAAGTACAAAGGATCGTATTCAAAAGGCCATAGCCCAACTTGGATACCGTCCCAATCTGGCAGCCCGGGGGCTAAAGACTGGCTCTGCGCCGCTTATTGGCCTGATCGTGCCATCAGTTGCCAATCCCTTTTTTGGTATCTTCGCTCGCCATGTTGAAGATGCCGCATTAGAGAGCGGGTATCGAGTCCTTCTTGGTAATAGTGGGCGCGATCCGGCCCGAGAGCAAAGTTACGCTGAAGAGCTTTGGGGCTATGGTGTGCGCGGTATTATTTTGGGGTCATCCCCTGAAGATTATCGGCATCTCACCGAATTATTCAATCTTGGGTTGCACCTAGTTGCTTTTGAGCGTCCTATTCAGCAGACAGATCAATATGTGATTGACAGTGTTGGCGTAGATAACGTCGCGGGGGCCTATCTAGCCGTAAGCCATCTGGCTGAGCTGGGGCATAGGCGAATCGGTTTTGTCTCTGGCTCAATCCGGACAATCAATCGTCAGGATCGCTTTGATGGGTATCGGCAAGCTTTGCACGTGGCGGGAATCCAATATGACGAATCGCTTATTTGGCAAGGAGAGTCCGATATTGACTTTGGTGATTCGGAGACCATGCAAATGGGGCGACGCGGTGCACATGAACTGTTGCGGCAGCCGGACCCACCCACGGCGTTTTTTGCGATTAACGATATGATTGCGTTTGGTACTTATGCCGGTGCTCGTGATTTAGGGCTACGGTTGCCTGATGAACTCTCCATTATAGGCTTTGACGATATTGCTTTGGCGGCAATCGTAGATCCGCCACTGACCACTATTCAGCAGCCAGTTGAAGAGATTGCTCGATTTGCAGTCAAGCAACTATTGGCCAAAGTGCAGGGGAACGCTGGTAAGTCGATTGGCCATCGGACTCTCCCGCCTAAATTAATTGAGCGAGCATCTACATCCATACTCAGCTCCGTTTGAAAACAGGAGTTTGGTCACTCTGGTAGAGCATCGGAAAACTCCTGTTTTCAAAACGACCGCAGTATAGCATAATTGTGTAAGCAGCATAATTGTACACATAACGCTCCCAGTTACGCAGAACACAAATTCTTCGGATGCCTCGGGCTCCCCCTGCATGACAGTAATGAGGCTAAAACTTATCGTATAGACAGCATTCATTGCACGACAGGAGTGCAGAACTATCATGGCTCAATTAGCCGCCACACCCAAACAGCCAGAACGGCGGGGCATCTTTTCACTGCCCCGATTAAATATGTATCAGCAGGAGAGCTTGGCAGGTTATCTTTGCGTCTCAATTTGGGTCATTGGATTTCTCATCTTCAGCTTAGGGCCAATGCTGGCAACGGTCGTCCTCAGCTTTTACAAGTGGGATTTAATCCGTTCACCGCGCTTTATCAATGCGGAGAATTATGTAAAACTCTTCAGTGATGATCTCTTCTGGCAATCGATTAAAGTCACAGTTGTTTATGGACTAGGGCGTGTGCCGCTAGGCATTGTCGCTGGACTATTAACGGCGATGCTGCTCAATCAGAAAGTTAAGTTTTTGGGTTTTTGGCGCATTCTTTACTATATGCCGGTGGTATTGCCACCAGTCGCAATTTCGCTCTTGTGGATGTGGATTTACAACCCGCGTTATGGCGTCCTGAACGGTATTCTTTGGGATTTCTTTGGCATTCAGGGGCCGGCGTGGCTTCAATCGACAACATGGGTGTTGCCTTCGCTGATGGTGATGGCCGTTTGGGCAGCATTGGGGCGTAACATGCTTATCTATCTCTCAGGTTTGCAGAGCATTGCTCAGGATCTCTACGATGCCGCTAATGTTGACGGGGCTGGTGCTTGGCGAAAGTTCTTTTCAATCACCATTCCCATGCTCTCTCCCGTTATCTTTTTCAACCTGATCACGGGCATGATTGACACCTTTCAGCTCTTTACGCAAGCCTACGTGATGACCGAAGGTGGCCCTCGTAATGCCTCGCTCTTCTTCTCTTACTATCTATTTCAGCATGGATTCCAGCGCTTCAACATGGGCTATGCCTCTTCGATGGCTGTCGTGGTAACCTTGCTAATCGTTTTACTAACGTTGCTCGTCTTCCGTTCGTCAAAAGCATGGGTCTATTACGACGGTGAATTGCTAGAAGGAAATTAAGGGATAAAGAAAGATGACAACAATCGCGTCACGTTCACAGCGTTCACAGATTCGAACAGATAAGTTTACACGTTGGCTTGGCCGAGCATCTATTTATGCACTGCTGATCCTCGGAGCCCTCATAATTCTTGTGCCCTTCTTCTGGACCATCAGCACGTCGCTTAAGACCGAGCAGCAGACGCTCCAGTTTCCGCCCTCGTGGATTCCTAACCCAATTGTCTGGGAGAATTATCCCACTGCTTTGCGGGCAAGACCCTTTGGCACCTACTATATGAATAGCCTTTTTATTTCTATTTTCGCCACAATTGGGCAGACGATCAGCTCAGCCATAGTTGCCTTTGGCTTTGCGCGGATGCGCTTCCGCGGTCGCAATGTACTCTTCTTGGTCGTGCTCAGCACGATGATGATTCCATTTCATGTGATGATTATTCCGCGCTTTATCCTATTTAAGGAGATGGGCTGGCTCGACACATTCCATCCGCTCATCTGGCCCAATTTCTTTGGTGGAGCCTTTTCTATCTTTCTACTGCGCCAATATTTCATGACGATTCCGCTTGAGCTAGACGCTGCGGCTAAAATTGATGGCGCTGGATATTTCCGCATTTTTACGAACATTATTTTGCCCACGTCTTTGCCTGCGCTTGGTGTGGTGGGTGTCTTTGAGTTTCTGTCGACGTGGCGCGACTTCTTTGGCCCGCTGATCTATCTCACATCCGATGCGAATTATACGGTTCCGATTGGGCTAAATGCCTTTCGCGGCGAGTATGCTACGGAGTGGAACCTCTTTATGGCCGCCTCAGCAGTTGCCATGCTGGTACCGCTGGCCGTTTTCTTCGTGGCCCAGAAGTACTTTCTTGGGGGGATTGCGCTAGTTGGGGCAGGTGGCTCGAAGGGATGATGCAGGGTTGCAGGGTTGCAGGGTTGCAGGAACGAAGTATACTCAGCCGCCTTGCCACTTGCCACTTGCCACTTGCCACTTGCCACTTGCCACTTGCCACTTGCCACCTTGCCACCTTAACATGTTTTCTCGTTTCAGTTTTGTTGTACATATATGTTTTACTTAACTATCGGTTTTTAATTTAAGGAGAAATTCAATGCTTGCAAAATTACGTAGTCGGTTGGTCTTGATAGGGCTTGCCTCCATTTTAACGCTGGTTGCCGCAGCGTGTGTGCCTGCGGGTGCGCCAGCAGATGGCGGTGGCGCAGCGAATGGCGGTGATGAAGTCGTCACTATCAAATGGTTTATGCGTTGGGATCAGACTCGCGTTGATAACGTGGCCATGCCCGTCATCGAGGCTTTTGAAGAGCAAAACCCGAACATTAAGGTCGAATTCGAGAATATCGGCAGCAGCAGCGAATATTATCAGAAGCTGCAAACGACCATTGCTGGTGGCCTTGCGCCGGATGTCTTCTACCCAGCTACACATATTGCCTATGCCCTGGCCTCCAAGGGTGCTATGCTTCCGCTAGACGATTACATTGCTGGTGATGGCCTGGATATGGGAAAGTATGACCAAAATATTCTTGCCCTCTATCAGCAAGAAGGAAGCCAATATTGTCTACCCATTGACACAGCAGCGCTGGTTGTCTTTTACAATAAAGACCTCTTTGATGCAGCTGGTGTTGCCTACCCAGAAGCAGGCTGGACTTGGGACGATTTCTTGGCAACGGCACAAGCACTTACTGCTGATGAAGACGGCGATGGTCAAACCGATCAGTTTGGCGTAGAAGTCTTCACCAGCTATTGGCCGATGGTCGTTTGGTCGCAGACAGGTCATGCTCTCTATGATGACATTCGCAACCCAACCGCATTCCTTGGAGGCGATGAGGGTACTGTGGCCGCTGTGCAATGGCTAGCCGATCTCATCAATGTCCACGGAGTCATGCCAACTGCTGAACAGCGTGCTGACATCAGCGACATGTTTGTAGCTGGCAAGGCTGCGATGAATATCGTCGGTCACTGGCGTGTGCCGCGTTATTTGGCCAATGCTGAATTTGGTTTTGACTTTGCACCGCTGCCCTTAGGAGCTGCTCCGGTAAACCGAGCCGATGGTAGCTGTTTTGCAGCCAGTGCCACATCCGAACATCCCGAAGCAGCGTGGGAATTTATCAAGTTTTTGGCTGGCCCGGATTCTCTCGGTGTTGATCTGCTGCTTGATCTGCAACAGATGACACCTGTCGTCACCGAATTCCAAGAATCAGACGCATTCCTTAGCCCAGAAGGTTTGGAAGGCTCCAATAAAGGTGCATTCTTGGCCGGTAAGGAAAATCTCTACTCTATGTACGATCCCATCCACCCCATGTACGCAGAGTGGGATGCACTCTGGAAGCAGGAGCTGGGTGAAGTTTGGAACGGCAACGCCACTGCGGCAGAAGCCTTTGAGCGAATGGCTCCAAAAGTTGATGAGATCTTGGCAAACTTGGCTGATTATGAATAGCGTTTGCTAATCTTACGGAATATTGTGAGTACACGGGGTTCAGATGCTTTCTGGACCCCGTTTCTTTACTCAGTGCCAAATCGTAGGTCCGGTTTGCAACCGGACAGACATCACACGCTACTTGACTTTCAAGGGGCGTGTCAATTGATGTTGTTCTACATTCCATGCTTGTCACATTGCAAATGTGACCTATGGATTGCCCATCAAAACTTTGTTAGCACGTCAGTTGCTATCGAAAATCGAAGTCATGAGAAAATGAACTTTTAAGCAAATACCACTATGAAAACCACCACCTTTGGCAACTCTGGGCAACAAGTCTCGGAAATGTGCCTTGGCACCATGATGTTTGGCGACCGCTGCAATGAAGGCGAATCGGATCGTATCCTAGGCACCGCCATCGACCAAGGCGTCACCTTTATCGACACGGCGGCATCGTACTGCAAAGGGGAGACCGAAGCAATCCTGGGCCGTATTTTGGGGAGCCGGCGAGAACAACTCTTTGTCGGCAGCAAGATCAAGAGCAAGACGCCGCCCGCCGATTTTGCCCAAAGCCTGGATGATAGTTTAACGCGCTTGCAGACCGACTACGTCGATCTCTACATGATCCACTGGCCTCATGCCCAAATGCAGACGATGGAGATGATGGAGTCGCTCAATGGCTTGGTGGAATCGGGCAAGACGCGGCACGTTGGTTGCTGCAATTTCCCTGCGTGGCTCTTTGCCCACTGTAACGCCATTGCCCAACGCAACGGCTGGGCACAACTGGTCTGCAATCAGATTCCCTATAACGTTGTTGAACGGGGCGTTGAGGTGGAAGTGCTGCCCCAAGCCGTTGCCGACAACGTTGCCATCACGGTCTACCGGCCACTGCTGATGGGGATGCTTACCGGGAAGTACCTGCCCGGCCAACCGCTGCCTGAAGATTCCCGGGGCTACACGGACAAGCGCGTAGCGAACTGGCTGGAGAAGTTCGGCGATGGCTTTACAAAGTTCAACCAATTTGCCGCGGAGCGCAATCTGCATCCGGCCCAGCTTGCCATCGCGTGGGTGCGCTACTCAGCTGGGGTAACGTCACCAATTGTGGGGGTTAGTTCTCTCAATCAGCTTCAGGCAACGATTGATGCATTTAGCGTAGATCTGTCGGACGCAGAGTACGACGAGCTTACCCAGATGTTTGATGCCGAGGTACGCGAAGAGAGCGGCGGCAACTTTAGCAATCTCCGTCGAGCAATGGACCTAGTAGCGCTATGAAAAGACTTATTGTACTTCTCATTTTGCTGTGCGTGCTCTGTGCGTGTCAACCCATCACTCTTCTTGAAGAAACATCAGGCGCTAGCCAAAGTGCCATGCCCGCCTCTCCGGCGGATTCAGTAGGTCCCTCGGATGAGCTGATTGCCGCTGCGCTCGAAGAAGTTGAATCCCTTATGGTCGGCAATCATTACTACGTCTCGCCCGGAGGTGATGATGAGAACGATGGTCTATCCCCAGAGACGCCTTTCGAAACCATCCTGCAGGGCATCATTACCGTGCGTGCTGGTGACACCATCCACCTTGCACCGGGTTACTACTGGGAGACGATGATGAGCTTGCGCGATGGTGAACCGGATGCACCCATCACCATCATCGGTCCCCCCGAAGCCGTGATACGCGGCTCCGCGCTAGACAACGTGCTCGTCCGCATCAACAACGATTATTACACGCTGTTTGGCTTTACTGTCGATGGTCTTTATGGGGATGCGGACAGGATGCGGGGGTTCAAAGATAAGCTGCTCTACGCCATCAAGCACGAACCGCGTAATGGCATAAAGGGGCTGCGCATCCTCAATATGGACTTCCGAAACGCGGGTGGGGAGTGCGTGCGTCTGCGCTACTTTGTGGAAAATAGCGAGGTTGCGTACTCGCGCTTCAAAAATTGTGGGGTATGGGACTTTGTCTTCAACGAAGGCGGGAAAGTAGGTGAAGGTGTCTACGTGGGTACGTCCAGCAAGCAGTGGGGTGATGGCAAAAACGCAACGGTTGAGCCTGATGTTACCCAGGGCAACTGGATCCACCATAACTACATGGAAACGCTAGGAAACGAGTGTGTAGAGGCCAAAGAGGGTGCCACCAACAACATCATCGAATACAACGAATGCACAGGTCAGATGGATCCTGAATCCGCGGGTATTGTCTCCCGGGGCAGCGGCAACATCATTCGCTATAACAAAGTCTACGGCAGTGTAGGGGCAGGCGTCCGCGTTGGTGGTCATACGGTGGACGGCGTCCAATATGGTCAGAAAAATCAGGTCTACGGCAACCTGCTCTTTGCGAACGACGCAGGTGGCGTCAAAATTATGGTGCCGAATCAAGCCAAGATTTGCGACAACGTGCTTTCCGATAATCCTGGCGGCCCAACCGCTGGTGATTACAAATCTGACTACGCACCTGACGCCCCTTGTTGAAAACACGTTCACTGCACCAGATGCATTATATGGTAAATTATGCGGCATTAACTGTAGGCGCTGTTTTTAACTGCGCAAGAATGGCTGATTTCTTTATGTGAATTGGATCCCATCACCTCCCTTTTTGGCTGAATGAGTGGGAAGCTACTACAATATTTGGATGGAGCATCGACAACGGGCTTATCGTACCCATGGCGTCATTTTAAAGCGCCGCAATCAGGGGGACGCAGACCGTATCCTCACGATTTTTACGCCACACAGAGGCAAGTTGGACTTAATTGCCAAAGGAATTCGCAAGACATCTAGTCGCAAAGCGGGTCACTTGGAAAGCTTTTCCCATGCTTCTCTGATGGTTGCTCAAGCGCGCACTTGGGATATCATCACCGAAGTGGTAACAGTAGAGAGTTATCGCCATATTCGTGATGATCTGGAGACCATTGGTAGAGCGTCTTATGTGGGTGAACTGTTGGATAGCTTTACCGAGTTACATGACGAGAACCAGGGTCTATGGGACGTCCTTTTGATCACCTTGCGGGAACTAAATCGGCTGGCCAGCCAGCCTGATGCCTTTGATGCAAAATTACTTTTGCGTTGGTATGAGATTCATCTCCTCTCTTTCGCAGGTTTCCAGCCCCAACTCTTTACTTGCCTCGCAAGTGGCGAGGATCTGAAAGAAGAGATCAATTACTTAAGTATTGAGGAGGGAGGAGTCTACTCGCCACAGTATGGCACCGATCTCCATCATACGGAGCCTCTTGAGCCTGATGCGCTCAAAATACTACGTCATTTACTCCGCAGTTCATGGCCAAATGTGGCCTCACTTCAGATTCGTCACCACGTAATGATGCGCGTGGAAAATGTACTTCACCGTATGCTCATAAATATTTTGGAGCGACAGCTTAAATCGGTGGATTTCCTACGTAAGGTCAGTAGAATGCAACGTAATTAGCAAGTAAATAAAATGCAGGATATCCAATGCATATTCGAGAGTATCAAAATTGGCTGAAAGAGTGGGATGAAGCGCGAACCTGGGATCAGGTTCTACCTAGCCATACTTTGCTCCACGCGATGGAAGAATTAGGCGAGATCAGCAAATTGGTTCAAATGTTTGAAGGCTACCGTCCTTTCAAACCTGATGACACGGATAAAGTGCGTGAACTGCTTGCATTGGAATTGAGCGATCTGCAAGTCATGATCTTCAAAATTGCCTACCTACTTGACATTGATATGGAAGACGCCATGATCAAGGGGCAGGCCAAGGCCAATACGCGATTTCCAGATCCATCAACTGGCCCTGCTGATAGAGAAACCTACTGGCAGCGTTTCCAAGAATTCCTCACTGAAAAGGAACTCCCTACCCTGAAATTGGATGATTCTTCGATACCATTTGAGGAGTAAGTGAGTCCTTCCGTGAGTCTTCCAAAAAAATCAGAGAAAGGAAGGAGTGACATTTTATCTTCTTTATAACCCCCTGCTGATCCTTCGCAACCTTTCAGATCTTCATATACGTAACCCTTCACGCCCCATGCTTATACTCAGAGTCGCCTGAAAACCAGAGTTTGGTTGCTCTTATAAGGGCTGCGGAAAACTCTGATTTTCAAAACGACTGCACTATAACCTTGAACCCATCAGAAAAGTATGCGTACTTAATCGATGATGTAACGTGCCGTGTTCGACATTTTGGAGCACTAGTAAACAGATTTCAGAACAAACGTGCTTTGGGGGTTGACACCGCACAAATGTTCGTGTATACTTGGGATAACTTGGGAAACAAACGTTCTGGTTGGGATAATTTGGAATAACGAGTTGGGTAATTATCAATTCGTGCATTACAACTAAAACCAATCCGACTCTCTTTAAGTTAACTACCAATGGGCTAACGCACTGGTAAAGGCTTGAATGGTTTGACCCACAGCCTTCACAGTAGAACTGTCACTGCACTCCAAATTCTAAGAAAGGGTAAGCACATGCCAACACTCTCGGATAGACAACGAAAGATTGTAGAATATATTATGGAAACACTCCAACATCAGAGTATACCGCCTACTATCCGCGAGATTGGTGAAGCGGTGGACATCTCTAGTACGTCAGTTGTTAATTACAATTTGGCCAAACTGGAAGAACATGAGTTGCTGGTACGAAAGCGAGAAGTAAGTCGAGGTCTTACCCTTAATTGGGAAAAGTTGGCTGAAATTGGCCTATTCCCCAAGAAGGGCTTGAGCAATGGAAACGGATCGTCAGTAAAAAAGAATGGTAAAGACGCACAGACTGAGATGAACGGCAGCACCCTCTTCCAGGTGCCACTCTTGGGTACAATTGCGGCCGGTGAACCGATTATGGTCAATCCGGATACGCCAGGTACCGCAGAACAGTGGGTAGGTGTTGCTCAAGAGATGTTGCGTACTACAGACGATCTTTTTGCGCTAAAGGTCAAAGGGGATTCCATGGTGGACGCCAGCGTGTTAGATGGAGATATTGTCGTCCTTCATCACCAACAAACTGCTGAGAACGGTGACATGGTTGCAGCCTGGATCGACGAAGATGATGAGACAACCCTAAAGTTCCTTTATCAGGAAGGACCCAAGGTACGTCTCGAACCAGCAAATCCCAACTTTGATCCCATCTACCGCGATGCGAACAAAGTACGCATCGCAGGCAAAGTCGTCTCGGTAATTCGAGTCTATAATTGAAAAAGCGTGGATAGTGAACCAATCATCGACCGAGTCCGCTCTTCCATCTAATTTTACGTTCTCTCAGTCAAGTTTGCAGGCATACGAGAATTGCGCCCGTCGGTTTTGGTTAGCATACGTAGAGAAGTTACCTTGGCCAGCCGTAGAAGCATCCCCAATTCAAGAGCATGAGGAGCTATTACGGCTAGGGTCTCTTTTCCATCGATTGGTGGAGCGCGCCGAAATTGGATTGGACGTAGAGCAGCTTCAATATCGCCTAGAGCCACCATTGGCTGATTGGTTTCGGGCTTATGTTCAGCATCGCCCCGACGATCTGCCAGATACCTATGTCGAGCCAGAACGGATCTTGACTGTCCCCTTTGGTCGGGAGGCGCAGCCATTTCGGCTGGCGGCCAAGTACGATCTGATAGCGGCTGACGGCGGGGGTCGGGTGGTGATAGTCGATTGGAAGACAACTAGGCGACGCACAGATCCGGGCAGCCTGCGTCGCCGGTTGCAGACGCTCGTCTACCCATACGTACTGGTCGAGGCCAGTGCCAGCCTACCATTTGGCCCGATCCAACCAGAGCAGGTTGAGATGCTCTATTGGTTTGCAGTGGCCCCTCTTCAACCCTTTCGCATTCGCTACGATAGTATACAACATGAGAATAATCGAAAGCGTCTAGCGGGTCTCTTAGATCAGATCCTTGCCGGTTCTCAGGAAGAGGATTTCCCCAAAGTAGCCGATACCGAGACCAATCGACGGCATATCTGTGGCTATTGTGTCTATCGAAGTCGCTGCAACCGAGGCATTGAGGCCAGCGATGTGGAAGAGTTAGACGACCTGGAAGAATTCTTTGGCCTAGATTTGGAGTCTGCGCTTGAGTTCACCTTGGATGATGTGGATGAGTTGGCATTTTAAGAAACAAATAAAATAATAGTCCACCATTATGCCAAGTGCTATCAACAACAACACATCAATTGCCTACGAAACATTGGGTGATCCATCCCACGAGACCATCATCTTTATCTCTGGATTAGGTAGTCAGTTGGTCTATTGGACCGATGAACTCTGTCAGCACTTCTTGGCGCGGAACTTTCATCTGATTCGCTTCGATAATCGGGATGTGGGACTAAGTAGCAAAACGCCTGGAAAGCCACCTACAGTTGCTACGATTATGGCCAGTAAGCACATAACTGGTCCCTACACACTCTCTGACATGGCCGCGGATACCATAAGTGTTCTCGATGCCCTGGATATTAATGCGGCACATATTGTCGGTGCTTCACTGGGTGGCATGATTGCTCAGACCGTGGCTATCAACCACCCCCGCCGGGTGTTGACCTTGACATCAATCATGTCGGCAGCTAGCCGAACTCAAGCTATCGAGGACGATGACCGAGATCAAGAGGCGGTCAGTAAATCGCTGACGGTAGATCTAAGCGATCCAGATACCTACGTAGACCTCCAAGTCGAGGGGTACCGTGCTGCCAGCGGGCCGCACTTTGATGAAGCCTACCAAAGAGCCATCATTCAACGTTCCTTTGAACGCTGCTATCATCCCGAGGGTTGGTCCTACCAGATGTTGGCAGCTGCTGCCAGTGGAGACAGGACGGAAGCCCTTAAGCAACTAACCATGCCAGCCCTCGTCATCCACGGGGCCTTAGATCCACTGATTCCAGCATCCGCCGGTCGGGCGACAGCAGAAGCAATCCCTGGGGCCAAATTTATACTCATTGACGATATGGGGCACAATTTGCCGCGCCCTCGTTGGGCAGAGATTGCAGATGCAATTGCTGAACTGGCTGGCCATCGTTAGAATTCACAGTCAAAACTTCACCGCTTTAAATTCCACTCCGACCTAACATCTACTATAATACTTGTAAGCGAAGTTCTGCCTCAAACCGGCAAGTGATCTTTGGTCATGGCTTCTTTGTCGATATTCATGTGAAGAACAAATGACGTATTAATGCCAACGTATTAATGCCAACGAATTAATGCTGACGAAACTTACCGGTGGGCGATACACAGGAGATGAGAGCCAATGAGTGATTCCAAAAATCCCACTTCAGAAAACCTGTTCGGTTCAACTGAGAACGGGCCGACTGCAAGTACATCCCATGAAGATACGGCGCAACGTAGGGTAACCGCCAACGGTACATGTATCAGCGAGAGAGGGATTAATGGTGCAAGTTACCACGAGGATACAACTATCCAGCCTAATGGTTTTCAAGATCCAGAGTTTCCAATGGATGAAGACGATCCCTTCCGTTACGGATGGCGATTTATAGAAATGGTGGACGAAAAAGGACGATTTGAATATGAGCAAATTCCCCTTACCTTAGAAGATCTACTCCATCCACAAGAGGGCGATTTCCGCGTGCAGACTCGCCAACACATCAAAACCTGCGTCAATCTACAGACAATTCTACCGAGGAGATTGACCGACTGGCCTCATGCAGTCGTTTTGTATGACCATAGGGTTGACTGGAATATACCCGGCATTAAAGCCTTTGGACCAGATATTACGGTTGTTCTGGATGCTGAAAAACACCCAGAAATGAAAGGGACTTACGTATCTGGAGAAGACGGTATCCCGCCGACTATGGTTATTGAAGTTACATCTCGGTCCACTCGCTCCCAAGATTTTTTTGAAAAGCCTGAACTCATGCAAAGAATTGGGCTTCCCTATTACTACGTCATCGACATAGCCCGAGTGAAGAGAAACCGCCGCATCTATGGTTACGAATTGACTGAAGAGGGACACTATGTTGGGATTCGACCCAATGTGCATGGTTGGGTTTGGATGGAACCGGTCAGTCTATGGCTAGGGCTGCAGGATGGCAAAGCGGAGTGTTATGATGCGGATGGCAATATTATGCTCGATCCAGAAGGACTTGCCAAGAATCTTGAAGTTGCACTCCAACGGGCCGAAGAAGAAGCCAAACGCGCCGAAGAAGAAGCCAAACGCGCAGACGCAGCAATCCAACGAGCCAATGAAGAAGCTCAGCGCGCCGATGCCCTCAGTGAAGAAAATGAACGGCTTGCGGCATACCTTCGCTCTGTAGGCATCGATCCTGCCACAATCATATCTCCATAAGTAGAACAGGTATGCCCTGTCTGTTGAGAGGACAGATGGGGACGTCTGCGGTGCTATAGGCATCAAGATGATGTTTTCATAGGGGCCTGAACTATCAACCCCTATGAAACGTTACAGAGCGCCTACACCGTGGACAATTATTTTCTTCACTTCTATGTCTAAACCATACCATAATACTAGAAAGTGAATTACATGTCAGTCACATATCGCAATGATTGGGAAAATCCAACGCTCACCGGGCGGAATAAGGAAGTGGGCCATGCCACGCTGCTGCCTTATAACTCTATTGAAAGCGCTTTAGCTGGCGATCCAGAGAAATCTCCCTTCTATCAGCCCCTCAATGGAGAATGGCACTTTCACCTATCCAATACACCCCAAACAGCACCGCTCCCGGATGCAGATGTTAGCCGGTGGGATAGTATTCCTGTCCCCAGCAATTGGGAGATGCAGGGATACGACCGGCCCATTTATACCAACGTTCAGTACCCTATTCCGGTCGAGACGCTGCCCAACGTGCCGGAAGAAAATCCAACTGGTTCGTATAGCAAAGTGTTTTCCATGCCCGAGACCTGGCAGAACCACCCCATCTTTCTCCACTTTGCTGGCGTCAATTCGGCTTTCTATCTGTGGATCAACGAGCAGATGGTCGGCTTTAGCAAAGAAAGCCGCCTGCCCGCAGAGTTTGAGATTACCAGCTATGTTCAGCCAGGAAAAAATCGGATCTTCGTCCAAGTCATTCGCTGGTCTGACGGAACATGGGTAGAAGACCAGGACTTCTGGCATCTAAGCGGCATCTACCGCGATGTCTTTGTTTGGGCCTCGCCTCAAGTACACATCCGGGACTTTGCCGTGCGCACTCTGTTGGATTCAGACTATAAGGATGCGACGTTGCAGATCATGGCACAAATACGTAACTATAGCGTCGCACTAGACAACCACTTAACCTTGGAAGCACTTCTTTATGATTCGAGCCAACAACCGATCCTTTCTCAACCATTGACCACAACCGCGACGCCTGATCCAGGTGGAGAAGTGAGCGTTGAACTAGAGCAACTGGTCACGAATCCAGCCAAGTGGAGTGACGAGACGCCGAATCTATACACCCTCCTTCTTGTTCTAAGAGATGAAGAGGGTCAGATTGTAGAAGTCGAGCGCGTCTGTGTCGGTTTCCGACAAGTGGAGATTCGAGATGGTCAGCTCTTGCTGAATGGCGTTCCGGTCCTCTTTAAGGGCGTCAATCGTCACGAGCATGACCCAGATTTGGGCCAAGTGGTGACCGAAGAGATGATGCGAAAAGACATTGAGTTAATGAAGCAGTTCAACATTAATGCGGTGCGCACGGCCCACTACCCCAACCATCCTCGCTGGTATGAGCTGTGCGACGAATATGGCATTTTGGTCTGTGACGAGGCCAATATTGAGACCCACGGCGTTTGGGGGATGCTGGCTAATGATCCGGAATGGGCTGAATGCTTTGTGGATCGGGGCGTGCGCATGGTGCAGAGAGATAAGAACCACCCTTGTATCCTCTACTGGTCTTTGGGCAATGAGTCAGGCTATGGTCAAAACCATGACAAAATGGCGGAGGCCATGCGGCAAATCGACCCAACCCGACCGCTCCACTATCACCCTGCCGAAGAGTCTTCTGTTGTAGATGTACATGGCCCAATGTACCCAACGGTGGACCGGATTATTGAAATGGCTCAAGCAGAAGATCCTCATGAGTCAGCATTCTGCAAAGGGCCACGCCCGATTGTTATGTGCGAATACGCCCATGCAATGGGCAATAGCAATGGCAATCTACAGGAATACTGGGAAGCCGTCCATAGCCACAAGCGCCTCCAAGGCGGCTTCATTTGGGATTGGGTCGATCAGGGGCTGCGCCAGGTGGAAGAAGATGGCCAGGAGTGGTTTGCCTATGGTGGTGACTTTAATGAGGATGATCCCCATGATGCCAACTTCTGTATCAACGGTCTTGTCTGGCCCAACCGCGTGCCTCATCCGGGTCTGTGGGAGTACAAGAAGGTGCTCGAGCCGGTTCGGATCGAAGCCATTGATCTGGAGCAGAGTCTCTTTCGCATCACCAACGACTACAGCTTTATTGACCTAGCGTATCTCCGCCTGGAGTGGCAGTTGGACAGCGACGATCAGGTGCTCCAAATGGGCATGCAAGCAACCCCTCAACTGGACCCCGGCGAAAACGCTACGTTGACCCTGCCTCTTACCGAACCAGAACTCACTGCTGGGGGGGAATACTGGCTGACCATTCGCTGCACGCTACTATCCGCTCCGCCGTGGGCAGATGCAGGTCATGATGTGGCTTGGGCTCAGTTCCAGATGCCATTCGACGTCCCTGAAGCCCCAGTATTGGATCTAGGTGCTCTAGAAGCTGTCTCGCTCTACGAAGATGAGCGAATCATCGAAGTGAGTAGTGGCTTATCCACACTGATCTTTGACCGAGAGAGTGGGCGGATTCGCACTTGGAGCCATAACGGAGTCGATCTCTTTCAGCAGGGACCAGGATTCAACGTCTGGCGTGCGCCTACCGACAACGACGCCAATACATGGGGCGCTCAGCGGATGGCCATGCGTTGGCGAGATGCTGGCTTGGATCGGCTGACCGATCAGGTAGATGGTGTGACGGCTTCCCAACTCGATGGTCAGCGTGTAGAAATCCGCGTGCGTGCGGCCAGCGTGCCGATTGTTCGCGAAGAGGTTGCTGAATCTGAAGAGTGGCAAGGGGTGTTGACCTCTTTGGGTATGATGCTGCCCTACACATATGATGACGATCAGCTTAGAGAACTCACGCTTCGCCTTGGCTACAACTACGACGATCTGCCCGGTGGTGCCGGGGAAACAAAAGCCCAAGCCCTAGTATCAGCCCTAGTCAACGATCAACGAATTCAAGAGCTTTTGCGCATTCTCTACGATAAATTGGATCAAGTCGATAGTGTCACGGCCTCGGGCGCAAAGGAACGATTGGCCAAATACAAAGATCTCACAGGAGAGGAGTTGAAGGCGCTGGTTACCTCATCGGGTGCCGATACGCGATTCGATCACGAGACGGTTTACACGTTCCATGCCAGCGGCGATCTTACAGTTGAACAGACAATCGTGCCATCAGGTGACTTACCGCCCCTGCCGCGTCTCGGCTTGACCATGTCCTTACCTACTGGGTTTGAATCATTTTCTTGGTATGGTCGTGGCCCTCATGAGAGCTACAGTGATCGTAAGATGAGCGCTCCCATAGGCGTCTATCGTGGAACGGTAGATGAGCAGTACACTCCCTATGTTATGCCGCAGGAAAATGGCAACAAGACCGAAGTACGCTGGGCAGCTTTACACAATCAGGTTGGAACAGGTCTGCTGGTCGTCGATGAAACCGCCTCTAGCTTGGGAGACGAAGATAGAAAAGGACTTAGTGTTAGTGCCCATCACTTTACAGCTCAGGATTTATCCCAAGCCACCCACACTCATGAATTGAAACGCCGAGAAGAGGTCATTCTAAATATCGACTATGCACAAGGCGGTTTAGGGAACGGAAGTTGTGGTCCAGGCGTTCTCAATCAATACCTTTTAGAGCCAGAGACGACAACATGGCGGATTCGGTTGCGTCCTTTTGAAAAAGGCAAGGATGAACCAGCGGAACTGGCTAAATCCAAATTGCCTGTTGTTGAGTGACAGTGAAGCATTGTCTGCAAGCGCAATGCTGTACGTGTGCTCCGAACTGACTCTGGACGAAGTGACTTAATCCCCGTCTTCATGAGGACAAGCTGACTGTGGACTACTGAATATGGATCAATACGATTTAATCAACAAACAGAAAAAACAAGCGACTCGTCAATCTCGACAACCAAGGCGAGGGGGTAGGGGAACTCTTTCTGGCACGTTCTGGCAGGGGATCGTCAGTGGTTTCTTTGCAATTATAGCTTTGGGTGCGTTAGGACTTGGTGCCGTACTGATTGGGTATGCCTACTTTGCGCAAGATCTACCATTGGCCAGTGAACTAGGGGAGCAAAAGAGCACGTTCCAAAGCATCCGTATCTTCGACCATGATGGAAATCTGCTCAATGAAAGCTTTGATCCAAACGCCGGTAAGCGAACCGAAGTCTCTATCGCTTTGATTCCAGAGAACTTGCAACACGCGACCATCTCTACTGAGGATGCCAACTTCCTACGCCATCCAGGTATTGATGTCATCGCTCTGTTGCGTGCCGTCTACTACGCTTTCCAGGAGCGCCGCATTGTTTCAGGTGCATCAACCATTCCCCAGCAGCTTGTTAAGATGGTCTTCTTGACACCGGAACAGACCATTACACGTAAGATCAGTGAAGCCATTCTGGCGGCTGAGATCAGTCGTCGATACCAGAAAGATGAAATTCTGGAGCTGTACCTAAATGAAGTCTACTACGGGAATTTAGCCTACGGGATTGCGGCTGCGGCGAAAACCTATTTCAACAAAGAGGTTTCAGATCTCACCTTGGCAGAGTCGGCCCTGCTAGCTGGCTTACCCCAGCTGCCAGCGGTTTACGATCCATACACGGCCACCGAAGATGTCTATAAACGGCGTCAGGCGGTTGTGCTTAGTCTTATGGTAGAAGAAGGGTATATTTCGGCGGCGGCTGCGGACGAGGCATATGCAGAAAAGCTGCGTTTTGTGCCTCTAAGCTATGATCTGCAACATCCTCACTTTGTCTTCTATGTTCGCCAGCAATTGGAAACATTATTCGAGTCTGAGGAGCTGTACAAACTGGGTCTAGACGTTCATACAACCATTGATTCCAACCTGCAAAGTTTAGCTGAGCAGGCCGTACGCGAGCATGTGGGTACGCTGGGCGTCAACGGTGCATCCAATGGTGCTTTGGTTGCCATAGAGCCGGCAACCGGTGAGGTTCGGGCCTTTGTGGGCAGCGCTGATTTTAACAACGTAGAGATCGACGGCCAGGTGAATATGGCGTTGATCCCGCGCCAGCCTGGCAGCTCCATCAAACCGTTGGTCTATCTCAGCACCTTTGAGAATACCAACGTACCCATCAACCAACGTTGGACGCCTGGCACCCTCATTCCCGACATCGAGGAAGATTTTCCTGATGGCGTCAACCCTGCCTACCGACCCACAAACTATGACGAGCGCGAACATGGTCTGGTAACCGTGCGAGATGCGTTGGCAAGCAGCTTCAACATTCCAGCAGTTCGGGCGCTGCAATCCGCAACCCTACCCACCTTTCTGGAACTGGCTCAGCGACTCGGCATCACCACATTAACTCGACCTGATTATGGACTGAGCTTGAGCTTGGGCGCGGGCGAAATTCCCCTAATTGAGATGACTTCGGCCTATGCAACGATTGCCAATCAGGGGCGTTTGGTCACGCCTATCACCATTCGCCAGATTGTGACGAGCGCTGGTGAAATTTTTTGTGAAGCTGGCACCGAACGCCCTTGTACCCCAAATGCGGAAACTGGTGATCAGGTAGTCAGCGAAGTGGATGCATTCCTCATTGCGGATGTGATTAGCGACAATGAGGCCCGGGCACCTGTCTTTGGCCCCAATTCGGCTCTGAGACTGGTGGCTTCGGATGGCAGTGAACGACCCGCTGCCGCCAAAACCGGCACAACCAATAACGTGCGTGATGTCTGGACTATGGGCTTTACCCCTCAGCTTGTTACGGGCGTTTGGGTTGGAAACGCAGATAATTCACCCATGAACGAACTCTCTGGTTCGGCTGGCGCGGCACCGATTTGGAATCGCTTTATGACGGCTGCCTTGGCCAATGAGCCGGTGGTTGGATTTGCCCCCCCACCTGGCGTTCGTCAATGGGAAGTCTGTAGCGACACTGGTGCGGTACCGAGTGAGGGATGCCCCCGTAGACGCAATCTCTGGTTTGCTGAAGATCGTCCGCCTTTACCCAAGGAACAGGATCTCTATCAGTTGGTACGTCTCGATAGAACGACTGGCAAGCTAGCCACCGAATTCACGCCCGCGGATGTTATTGAAGAGCAGGTCTTCAAAGTCTATCCAGAACCGTATCGGCAGTGGGCCATCGATCATGGCATCGCCCAGCCGCCTCGAGATGAGAGCGATGTCTTTACCTTCCAGCCAGAGGTTTTTATTCGCCAGCCTATTGAGGGAGAAACGGTCTTTGGTGCCTTAACGATTATTGGGACGGCCAACACCCCTGCCTTCGCTTCCTATGAATTACAGTATGGCGTCTCCCATGATCCGGGTGCCTTTAGCGCGCCTATCGTCGGTCCATTTGGTGCACCCGTCATCGATGGTGTTTTGGGTCAATGGGATCTATCTGGCTTGGGGGAAGGTCCACATACACTGCGTTTGATTGTACGAGATAGTGTGGGCAATGCTTATGAACAGCAGGTACGGGTCTTTGTGGTCTCACCCACAGCCACGTCCCAGCCCTCTCCTACCTGGACACCCTTGGCAACCAATACGCCAACGCTTGTCCCAGATGATGAGCCAGTAAATCCAGTACCCACAGAGACGCCAGCACAGGATCTACCAACTGACACGCCGGTTCCGCTTGTCCCAACGGACACCCCTGCGCAAGTGCTGCCGACGGAGACACCGCTCCCCGTTTCCCGGCCAACCAATACGCCCATTATCATCGAAGAAAAGCCGACCCTGACGCTATTGCCCACTGAAACGCCGTTGCCTACTGAGACGCCGTTGCCCCTGGAAACGCCACTGCCCACAGAGACGCCGGTTCTTGAGATCCCAACTACCACACCAGTCCCTACTGATACACCGTTGTCTTTAGCAACAGATACGCCCATACCAGTACTGCCAGTTGACACGCCAACGACAGCACCAATCGAGCTACCGACTGAACTGCCTATCGAGGTACCTCCTGCCGAGGGGCCAACCGCCTATCCAGGACCGCCGGGATCGCCAGGAGCGCCGGGACCAACGGCAACATGGACGCCGACAGGAAGTTAATGAGCCAAAAGGAAAGATTGAACGAAGATGAACTATAAAAAATTGATTTTCCCTAATTCCCAGGGTGAATTATTAGGTGCTCGTCTGGATCTGCCGGTGGATTCTGAACCAATCGCCTATGCCCTATTTGCCCACTGCTTTACCTGTACCAAGAATATTCGTGCAGCGGGCAACATCAGCCGAGCTTTAACTCAGCATAGCATTGGCGTGCTACGTTTTGACTTTACAGGTTTAGGTGAGAGTGAAGGGGATTTTGCCAACACCAACTTTACATCCAATGTGGATGATTTGGTGGCTGCTGCCGACTATTTGGAGAGAGAATATGAAGCCCCCAAGATATTGGTTGGCCACTCATTGGGCGGGGCAGCCGTGCTTCAAGCGGCGTCTCGGCTTCCTAAAGTGGCGGCTGTAGCCACCGTAGCTGCACCGTATGATCCTGGCCATGTTACCCATCTGTTGCAATCAGCGAAAGAAGAAATCGAAAATGAGGGTGAGGCTGAGGTGCTACTGGCTGGCCGTCCCTTTCGCATCAAAAAGCAGTTCCTGGACGATTTGGAAAGCACCCAATCTGAACAGTGCATTCGCAATCTCAAAAAGGCGCTGCTAGTCCTCCATGGTCCCTTAGATCAGACCGTGGGCATTGAAAACGCAGCCAATATCTTCCAAGCAGCTAAACATCCCAAGAGTTTTATTACATTAGATGAGGCCGACCATCTTCTATCCAATGAAGCTGACTCCCTTTATGCTGGAGCTATGATCGGTGCCTGGGCCAACAAATACATTGGTGTCACGCAGGAAGAAGAAAAGGCACCAAAGGTCAACCCATTGGGCGAGAGTGAGAGTCAGGTCATCGTACGCACGGAAGACGGTTTCTACACAGAAGTACTTGCCAGCGGGCACAGCCTTGTGGCAGATGAGCCTGTTTCCCTGGGTGGAACCAACCAAGGGCCAACACCTTATGATTATATGTTAGCCGGATTGGGCAGTTGCACGACCATTACTTTACGTATGTATGCAGACCGCAAAGGATGGCCTCTGGAATCGGTGGTGGTCCACCTCAACCATAACAAGATTCACGCTCAAGATTGTGAAGCATGCGAAACCGAAAAGGGGAAAATCGACCACGTGGAACGGATACTTGAATTAAACGGCCCCCTAACGACTGAGCAAATTCAGCGTCTTGTAGAGATTGCCGACAAGTGCCCGGTCCACAAGACGCTACATTCGGAGATTCATGTGGAGACTCAGTTGAAGATATCGGGGTGATGGAAATGCAGGGATGAACGGATGTAAAGAGCAGCACTGAATCTTCCTCATTTCCATCTACTTCATCCCTGGCCTGCCTTCTCCAATTCTGCTTTCACAAATTCAATAATCTTATCCGAATAGTCGGCCAGACCACAGGTACGGAAACCGAGGATCTTATCCAAATCTTCCTGGCTAGTTGGCCCATTTTGGGAGATGGCCTTCAGAATGGTGTTGCTAGCGACTTGGTAGGATTTGGTGCGCCCTGTCACGGCTGCTTTTTGACGGAATTCCTGCATCTTCATGTAGATCCGCCGCTCGATCTTGGCCGAGACGCCTGTGCTGGAGACGCTACCTGCCACCTTTTCTTGAATTTTCTTCTCGAGTTGATTTTGCTCCAGGCGCTGGCCCTTTAGTAGCTCCTCATCACCGTCTTGTAGTGGGTTCAGTTTGATGAGATCCAAAATTTGGGGGCCATATCCTTCGACACGTTGGGCACCCATGCCAGGCAACACAGCCAATTCCTCGGGCGAGCTAGGGCGCGTTTCGGCCACCTGGAGCATGGTCTCGTTATTCATAATGGCATACGGAGGTTGCCCCAATGTGTCTGCTGTACGACGACGCCAAAGCCAGAGTGCCTTCTGCAGCGCAGTGTACTTTTCCTCGTCTGGTGGCGTATTAGCATCTGTGGCATTTTCAGTAGGAGGAGGCGCATCACCAAAGCCGGCCAATTCTGGATTTTCACCCAGCCAAACCTCTGCCTCAGCCCGACCGCGCACGGTTGCCGCCAGCACCGGATAGCCCTGTCGTTCATACTGCCGCAAACGTCCATCTTCGAGCATGGCATCCACATAGTTCATCACCATGGCCTCGCCCATCCCCTTCAATCGACCGTGATGGCGTGCTTTGTCTGGTGTGACCGGTGCTCGCATACTTCCGGTTAAGATTCGAGCCAAGCCAGAACGCCCTACCGGTTTGGGTAAGCTTACCAAGCAATCCAACAACATTGGCTCCACATCCGCATCGTCGGGTAGCGGATGGGTGGGTTCGGCAGGTGGTGGAATATCCGGTCGAATACCTGTACAGTTGTCACACTTTTCACATTTGATGCGGGGTGGACTGCCAAAGTGTGCACTGATATAGCCATGACGGCACGTCTCCGAGGTAGCGTAGCCGACCATATCATCGATACGGCGTTGGGCAATGGCCGTTGATTGAACCAACAATCGTTCCAAGCGCTCACGCATCTCCGAAGCAGGCGTACCCTGGGGGGCGTTACTACGGGGCGGGGTTAGTTCAATCAGCATGGCACGACGGCTACCCTTGACCTGTAAGAATCCTTCCGTTTGCCAGTCAAGCAGGGCCGCCTCGGTCTCGTGGATTGGCCACCGCATAAATTTAGCGATCTCTTCTGTTTTAAAGGTCGCCTTCTGATTCCCTCGCAAATTGAGACCTTTAAGAAGCCGTACCAATTCGGTGGCTTCTCGCACCTTGGCTGGTAGCTTGCTGGGTAAAGAAATTTCTAGCTCGCGCGGTTGGTCAAAGCTACGGCTGAGCAGATCAGCACGCTCAAGGGTACTCACCGCAACACGCATGGTTGTTTCGTCCGTATTAGCCACTTGCTGTAGGCGGCGAGGATCGACAATGCCAATGGTTGGCTCGCCTAACTTCAGCGACTCAAAGCGCAAGGCAGCTTGGGTACCCTCCACTCCATCTTGGTCTGCTAAGCCATTTTCACTGCTATCACCATTGCCATTCATAGCCAAGTTGGCCGATTCAGCAGCCTGATTGACGCCTAGCTGGGTTGCAATCGCGGCATAGACCTTCTCTAAAAATTCTACACCCTGCTCGTCAGATTTAGCCCAACGGCGCAGATTAGCCCAATCGTTGTTGCTATAAAAGAGGACGCCGTCGCTCGGTTTTCCATCACGTCCAGCACGTCCGACCTCCTGGTAGTAAGCGGCCAAGCTGCGAGATGGATGAAAATGGACGATAAAGCGGATATCGGATTTATCAATACCCATACCAAACGCGACAGTTGCCACAACAACCCGAGTCTTATCAGCCATGAAGCGATCTTGGACTTCACCTCGCTCGCTCAGTCCGGCGTGGTACGCTTCCGCCTCCACCCCAACGCTGCGAAGTTCATAGGCTAGGCTTTCACTCTTGGCTCGGCTGTTAACGTAGACGATGCCGCTGCCCTCTGTTTCAGAAACAAATTTGAGCAGCGCCGTTAGCTTTTCTTCATCACTATTGAAGCGCAGGGCAGACATATGTAGGTTATCCCGAAAGATATCCAAGGAGATGACCTTGGGGCGACGCCCAGATGCATGGATTTCGTTCTCTTCATCCTTTATATTTTGCCCAGCCGATGGTTCATCATCAGCTCCCATATAGTCTACAATTTCGTCACGAACTGCGGGGGGCGCTGTGGCCGTCATTGCCAAGGCCGTTGGGTTCCCTAATTCTCGTCGAGCTTCCTGGATGAAGAGATAATCAGGGCGAAAATCATGGCCCCATAAGCTTACACAGTGGGCTTCATCGATAACGAAGAGATCTAAACCTGCCGACCGTAGAACGTGTAAAAAGGCGCGTTGACGCAGACGCTCGGGCGCAGCATAGATGAGCTTATATTCGCCGTTGGCAATACCAGACATCCGCGCGTCCAACTCTCCTTCCTCCAGCGTACTGTTGATAAATGTAGCCTGGGCGCGCGCAGCAGAGGGCAGGCTCTCGACCTGATCTTTCATCAATGCAATCAGAGGGCTGATGACCAGCGTAGCCCGAGGCATGGCCAAGGCGGGTAGTTGGTAGCAGAGCGATTTCCCAGCACCAGTTGGCATAACCGCCAAAATTGATTCCCGCCGCAATACGGTGGCAATCGTCTCTGGCTGACCATACCGCAGCTTCATAAAGCCAAAATGGCGGACCGCCTCAAGCTGAATGTTGCGGTTTTCTTTGCGGGAGACTTCAAACGATTCTGGACCGCTCAAGTTTCGATACAGCTTGGCAATATCATCTGCATTGCCCTCGGCTGAACCAACGATAGGTTCAAGAGCCCCGAACAGTCGTTGCAGATCTGCAGCCTGACGCCGTTCCAACTCTAAATCGATTGCATTGGCACTCTCTTGGTTTTTGAGTTCCTTGTGCAACTCACCTAGCATACGCAGATGAGGAACGGAAATGCCTACGGGAACGCCCGCCCCTAATCGCTGAATGTAGTCGGTGACCACTTGTGGTTCATTACTTTTGTGGGCAAAGCAAGTAAGTAGAAGCGTACCTTGGAGATCCGATGGGCGATGGCGCAGATATGTTTCTAGCAGCTCCCGGGCGTGCTCAAAGCGACCAAGTTGGCTATAGACCTCTGCTGCGGCTCCGATGGCTTGTATATTACGCGGGTATGCTTGCGCAATATCATCAACTACTGTTTGGGCATGTTCTTCATACCCAGCGGCGAGTAATGCCCTAGCCTCAATCGTCTGGCTGTTAATGGTTGTACTCCGTCGCTGTCGTCGTTCTATCACTTCCAGCGCTTCCGCAGTGTCACCTTTGGCACTCAGTGCAGTGGCTTGATAGTCTAGTAAGAAGAGCAATGGGCCATGGGCTTCTCTTAGGGCAGTCACCAGCGTGATCTGCTGTTCAGGCGTACCCCAATCAGCCAGAAATTGGAGCAGCAGATCCCGTATCTCTGGGGGGAGATGGATCAAATGTTCCGATGCAAGTTCAAGGTTTTCTGTAATTTTTAATTTAGACATATTAATTTGGTGTATTCAACTTAGTATGTGCGATGTAGCCAACTTTACCTCATGAAGCACAGCCTGTACCGTAACGCCAGCTCCTTTGGCTAACTCGACACACCGATCAAATTCAGGCTTGACCCCAACAATTTGATGGTCCAAAATTTTCAACTTCACAGAGACTTCACCGTACTCGGTCTGGATGGTGCGAAACACCCGGTCAGCCTCGTGCCGATGGACCCTATGAACCCGTACCCCTAGTGTCGTTGTCTCTTTCAGAACGGTGGCAGCCAATGTTTCTTCCAGGTGACTCGGAGCGACTAAACTAAGCACATTTCCTGGTCGCTCTTTTTTCATCTGAATCGGCGTCGTCCAGACGTCCAGGGCACCTGCATCAAAGAGGCTCTGCCGCACAACGCCATATAGTTCCGGGTTCATATCATCGATGTTGGTCTCAATTTGTACGAACGTTCCTTCCCCATATGGGGTTTCCTGGCTCGCTTCCTGGCTCGCTTCCTGGCTTGCTTTGGGAGTGGTTTCCTGAAGGGTATTGTGGCTCGTTTTTGTAAGCCCCGTAGTCGCTGATTGAGTCGTTCCCAGCCAAATCCTTGCCACATTAGGCCAGTCGAAATCCTTTTGCCCAGCGCCATAGCCAACATGATGTAGCATCATGGGCGGCTGACGGAAGATCGCCAGTTCTGCAATGAGGGCAGCGCCCGTAGGCGTCACCAATTCGCCTGGTCCTGGAGCCGTTCTGCTGGGTGCCTTGACATCTGTTAAGAGGTGCAATGTGGCTGGTGCGGGTAGTGGAATGGGGCCGTGAGCAGAGCGAGTCCACCCTTCGCCCAATGGCGCACCAGAGGCATACAATTGCCCAATCCCCAGCGATTCTAGACCCGCCACGACGCCAACAATATCGATAATGGCATCCAATGCACCCACTTCATGAAAGTGGACTTGTTCTACGCTTGTACCGTGAACCCAGGCTTCCGCTTCGGCTAAACGAGTAAAGACGGCGACGGCTTTTGATTTGATGGTGTTGGCCAGTGTACTCTGGGTGATAATCTGGGTCACATCTGCCAAGTGACGATGGGTTGGCCCTTCTTCAACTTGTATATCAACCAATGTTCCACGCAAAGGTCCTCTCTGGACCATTTTCTGGTTGATCTGCCAACTCTCATCAGGTAAACCTAGCCTTTGGATCACCTGATGTAATTCGTGTAGTGGCCAACCCACATCCACCAGGCAGCCAAGAAACATGTCGCCAGAGATCCCGGATGGCATGTCAAGGTAAGCAATCATAAGTGATTCGTGATTCGTAACCGGTCGATCAATATGAGTGTGAATTGCTACGTTACGGGGATATCGGCCAGCGGGATCACGGTTGTGTCATTGGCCCCGTTGAGTGAACCGCTGCGAAAGCCTGCTAGGTCAAGCGTGACAAAGCGATATCCTGCCCCCTTGATTCGTTGAACAATCTCTTCGTGATGGCTTAGCACTTGAGGAAAGTCATGGGGCGGAACCTCGATGCGGGCTACATCTCCGTGGTGACGTACGCGAAATTGAGGAAAGCCTAATTCAACGAGCACATCTTCTGCGGTCTCAATCTGACGCAACAATTCAGGTGTGATGGCCATACCGTGAGGGACTCTAGAGGAGAGACAAGCCATGGCGGGCTTGTCCCACAGAGGCATTCCCAAATATCTGGCTATCTGACGTACCTCTGGCTTGCTGATATTGGCTTCAATAAGAGGAGAGCGGACGTTACGCTCTCTAGCAGCGTCCATTCCAGGTCGATGGTCCCCTAAATCGCTGGCGTTGGCTCCATCGACTACTTGTTGCCAACCCTCGCCCTCAGCAATGGTGTGCAAGTGAGTGTGCAGCTCTGATTTGCAGAAGTAGCAACGGTTGGTCGGATTAGCCGCATAGTTCTCGTCCAAATATTCTTCTGTATTGACCAATCGGTAAGGAATTTTGAGCGACTGGGCAAAATCAGTAGCCGACTTCATCTCTCGGGTTGGGTAGCTAGGTGAGACGCCAATACAGGCAAGGGAGCGTTCTCCCAATTCCTGATGGGCAACGACCATCACCAGTGCACTATCAACGCCCCCCGAGTAGGCCACCAACACTGAACCCATCTCTCGCAATAGCTGGCGTAGCGTTTCCAATTTTGGTACAACATGGGGCGCAAGCATAGCAGCTTCTTTAACGGTATCTTGAAATTCTTGGTCCATAGGTGACCCTCACACATAATCTCTGGAATCGGAATTAAATAACTTATACATAAGCTCTCGCAATCCAAGCCGCTTTACAGCTACTTTGTGAGCGAGATGACGGACCCAACTTATTTAGGTTGTCTGAGCTTTTGTGGGGTAAGACCAAGGCACGGCAATGTTGTAGCCCGTCCTTTTAGGGCGGGAACTCCTTTACATCGGGTGCCTCCCGCCCTAAAAGGACGGGCTACGGTAACTCCACCCCACTATTCCTCATAGATCCCTTATTTAATGACTATTTCTCTTTTAGGATGAAGCAGTTACAATTTTTTGGTTGATTAAGGCGGCCATATGGCCTGCCCCATAGCCATTATCAATATTGACTGTAGCAACGCCTGTGGCACACGTATTAAGCATAGAAAGCAGCGCTGCTACACCACCAAAGCTGGCACCATAACCAACAGATGTCGGTACGGCAATCACCGGAGCGTCAGTCAATCCTCCGACAACGCTAGCCAATGCCCCTTCCATACCAGCAATCACCACGACTACATTGGCTGCTTGAATAGCTGGAATATGAGGAAATAGGCGATGCAACCCCGCGACCCCCACGTCCACAACACGATTGGGCTGATGACCCATCAGATCGAGGGTAAGTGCTGCCTCTTCCAGTACAGGCAAATCACTGGTGCCAGCAGCCACCAACAAGACCCCCTCATGACGGTTGCGCTGGGAATCTCGGTCTAGCCAAAGGCAACGAGCAGATTCATTATACTCGAGCTCTGCTACATGTTGACGGGCCACCTCAAACTGTTCCTTGGTGGCACGGGTACCTAGCACCCTGGGGGAACGCTCAGCCAAACGTGCGGCAATCAGGCCTACTTGCTCCGCACTTTTTCCCTGACAGAAGATAACTTCAGGAAAGCCCCAACGCAAGGTTCGATGGTGATCCAATGTAGCAAAGTCAAGGGATTCAAAGGGTAGGGTGCGCAACGCCTTGGTTGCCTCATCCACGGACGTATTCCCTGCAGCAACCTCTTCTAACAGGCGTTGAATTGCGGCGAGTTCCAAAGTCTACAGCTCCTATCATTCATCTTCATGCTCAACTTCCACTAGCGCATTGCCATTTGTCATATCCGTAATGGTATAGATAAATGGCTCCTTCTGCTCAAGAGGCACTTTGACTTTCATTGTTGCATCAACACCAAACTCTTCACTAAGCAACTCTGCCTCGTACTCAGGCAACATACGCTGGAAGGGTGTTACCGTCGCATAATCAATGACGATCAGGAGCTCTGCACTCGGTACTCGCTCCATAATAGACATAGATTTTAAAGCCAACTGGACCCCGCCACTATAGGCTTTAACCAGCCCGCCTTTGCCTAAGAGAGTACCACCAAAATAGCGGGTCACAACGGCACAGATATCCCCAACGCCAGAGTGAAGAAGGACAGTCAACATAGGTTTACCCGCAGTACCATGAGGTTCACCCGCGTCACTCATGCCAATTTGAGCCGTGCTTCCCGGTGGGCCAACAACATATGCCCAACAGTTATGGGACGCGTCAGCAAATTCTACATTCATTTGGGCTATAAAGTTGCGCGCATCCTCTACTGTTGGTGTATGAGCAATCGTGGTAATGAAGCGGCTGCGCTTGATCTCCTCTTCGACCCGATGTGTATGGCTAGGGATTTGGTAACGATTTGTTGGCATATCTGGCTTCGATTATACCCTGGCATGTCCTGGTCGACCAACATGGAGAAGGGGCAATCGCGTAATGGATACACGTAACATTTAGAGGCATCGTACTATGGTTGACATGAATGGTTGACATTATGTGAACAGCACGTTAAAATTCTTAATACTATGGCAACGACTAAAGCAATCTATCTTCCACATGGCTCTAATATGCTGCGGTGGGGTGTGCGCGCCGTTGAGCCAAACCCGGATGCGGGCCATGCAATACGGGGTAATCTGTACATCTTTGTAGAATTGGTCGAATTGACCACTGGCCAAGCCGCTGAACTTGATAATTCAGATTCCCTGCCGCGCCACTCCAATTCTACGGAGCCAGAATCTTTAGCGAGCCAAACCCAACCGGAACAAGAGACTATATCGGCAAGTACCAATTCTTCTGCCTCCTATCACTACTCGACACGTGAATTGGCTCAGTTTGCCGAGCGGTTGCTAGGATTGATTCAGACGACATACTACACAGCCAAAGGCTCCCAGTCCGTAGCCACTGAACGGGCCATTAAAGAGGTTCATCATCTTTTAAGTCAACATAATACCGAAAACCCACAGGCACCTTTGCGTGCTGGGGTGCTTTGTGCTGCCCTTCTCAAAAACCGGTTAAGCGTGACATGTAGCGGCCCAGCGTTGGCACTGATCGCCTCTGACGATGCACTAGAGCAATTCCCATGGAACCAATATAGCTCTGTCCGAGATTTATTGGGCAGTAGCCAGATGCCAGAGATCTTTACTCACAGGCGGGCTATGCATGGTGACGTCTCCATCTTTATTGGTACCGTCAGTTGGTTGGAGCAGTTGACGGTGCGAAAGATTCTGGGTACAGTGGCCCAATGCACTCTTGATAATTGTGAAGAGATTGCAGCCTATTTGACCGAAGAAAGTAAGAGCGATTCACTACCAGCCCTCTTGATTTCGGCAGCAGTACCACAGACGGAAGCACCACCAGGGAGCGTACCAATATTTGGCGATGGGATAACAAATCGCGAACCTGCCAATTTCGGTTCCTCGGATGTCGGAATGTCCCGAGCGGTTCCTTCTTCTTCAGACCATGTTGGGTTCACATCTTCTACTCAGCAAGCGCACCAGCCAGTTGATAGCACATCAAGCAGCCTACCTACCTCTGTCCATGCGTCGCCACCTATTGTGGATGGGATAGATCCGCTTCCGCCATCTCGGTCAGAGGAACGTTGGAATAGAGACGAGCAAAATGCCGCTGTTGATGAATTGACAACGAGCTTTGAACCTACAATGGAGCAGACAGCGGTTCATCTCCAAGGTTCTAAAATTGGTTCGGCGTCGAATTCGGATATTGGGCTGGAATCAGGTGCACAGCAAGCCATTTCTCATGGTGCCTCTGTGCCAGTAACGTCAGTCAATGCAGCTGACGAAACGGCCAAGAACAACTCAAGTGTGCTCAATAGAGATTGGGGCAAGGATTGGCAATCACTGTCGAGTCAAGTAAAGTCCTTTGTGGCCGATCTTCTACCAGACCAATTGCCTCGTGGTAGAGAACAAGAGGATGCCACGGCGCAACTATCCACGAACAGAGGGGCAACAGCGCAGAGACCCGTTGCTGACCCTTACAGCGAGTTTCGCCCTAAGCCGCAGCAGCGCTCAGTTAACCCTATTACTGGTAGTCAAGCTGCGCCCTTACCGCCAGAGCATTCGGAAGCCCCTGATGATTTCACCACCCATGTTCAGCAGAAAGAAGTCAAACGCTTTACGCCTCCACCACCTGCGGCCGGCAGCCGTGCCCGGTTGATTATTACGTTGGCTGTTGTCTTGTCCTTTTTGGTCATATTGGTTGTCTATGCGACTGTATGGTGGCAAGGTGCGGAGCGAGCCAGGCAAGTAGAAGAACTGATTGCCGGAGCAGAAGGATATCTCAACAACGCTAAGATTTCTCTTGACGAGAACAATAGCGGCGCAGCAAGAGTCTCACTACAGTCAGCCCAGCAGTTCTTGGTTGACGCAGAGCTCATTGGCGGGCCTCGCAATCAAATCGATACGCTTTTGGCCCAGATCAGCCAGGAGCTATCTGGTATTTTACAGGTTACTCCCCTCTATGGCCTTGTCGAACCATTGGTCGTCTTTCCGTTTGATGTCTCGCCTCATCGTATTTTAGTGGTTGATCAAGATATCTATGTGCTCGATACGGGTAAGCATCAGATTCTGCGTTATCGACTGGATGAGACCCGGAGCAGTATACCCGATCAAAATGGAAGCAGTGTATTGGCTCAAGGACAGAATGTGGATAGTGCAGTTGTTGGTCCGCTGGTTGACATTGCATGGCAGGAGCCCATACCTGGTATTGAGGACAAGGCAAATCTTCTTGTTCTGGACAGCAATCACAACATTTTCCGCTACAATCAGCAGGTTGACGGGCCTTCTCTTCTTACTTTTGGTGAGCAGGATCAATGGCAAACGCCTACTCAGATTGAGGTATATTTGGGGCGTTTCTACGTTGCTGATGGGGGGCGTGGGCAGATCTTTCGGTATGAGCGAGGACTATACACTCAAGCACCAGAGCCTTGGCTTGTTGCAACCAACCCACCTGCTCTGTCTGGCATCTCATCTATGACAATTGACGGTGATATTTGGATACTCTTACAAGAGGGGTTGCTTCTACCCTACAGCCAAGGTATTCAGCGCGATTTCGTTCTAGATGACGATGTGGGCATCATCACGGAGCCAGTAGACTTGTTCGTGGGTGCACATACAAATTCCTACATTTACTTGGCTGATGCTGGGGAAGATCGAATCTTGATCTTTTCCAAGTCAGGTGCATATATTCAGCAACTCAAAGCACCAGAAGAGAATACCTTACAGAATCTACGTGGTATATATGTAGATGAACTGTCGAAGACTATCTACCTGTTAACCCAGGCAGGATTATTCCAACACCCCCTTCCAGATTAAATCTACGAAGATTCATACATGATATGTACTTCGCCAGAGAAGTCCCCCTGACTCTTGACCCAGCCGCTCCAGGATGTTCTAAGAAGGGAGGACAAAGCCTTTCTGACTATCTGTACATTCGTATAAAAACGGTCTGAATTTTGTCTAAAATTGACGTTGCTAAGTTGTGTTATACTACCGTTTTATGACCATTAAAAGACCCAAATCTCCACTCCAACATCAACCCCAGCGAGAGCAGCGTAGCCATCAACCATCCCAAGGAACCATGATGACTCACTCCCAAGATCATCAGATGGATTCCAGTGATGAGCCACAACATCTCCAGTCCATGAGTGGCTTAGGCACTATCTTGACTGGTTTTTACATTGGTTTGGTCGTCGTTACTGTTCTCTTGTCAAGCGGACCACTCTACAGTTGGGCCCGGTCGCGGATTATCGATTCATCGCCGCTTGCGTTAGCAGAACAGATTGCTCAAAGTAGTATTGAGACGGCAAACCGCTCACCTCAACAGCAAATTGCCACAACAGAAGGCTCTACAGAAAATACCGAAGTCGTACATGCTGGGACAGTAGCCAACACATTACCACCGATTAATATTCTCTTGATGGGTACCGACGCACGCCCAGGTGATGTAGAACCGGCTCGAACCGATACAATGATGGTTGTCTCGCTTCACCCTAAAGATAAAACGGTTGGTATTCTATCTTTGCCGCGCGATCTGTGGGTACCAATCCCAGGCCAGGGCTTGACGTCAAAGATCAATATGGCCTATGTGATTGGTGAAAAGCAAAACTACCACGGTGGGGGCGCTCATCTTGCAATGGATACGGTCAGTGCCTTTATAGGCCACCCCATTGATTATTACGTTCGTGTCAATTTTAATGGTTTTGTGGAGCTAGTCGATCTGATTGAGGGGATTGATATGACTATTCCCCATATTATTCATGACGATGCTTACCCTACAGAAGATTATGGCGTTGAACTATTTCACCTTGATGCAGGTCCTCAGCATTTGGACGGTGAGTTGGCGCTAAAGTACGTACGTACTCGTAATAATGATGACGATTATAGCCGTGCAGGCCGTCAACAGCAGGTGATTCGAGCCATTGCAAACAAAGTAATGAGTGCAGATATGATACCGACGCTCATTCCCAAGCTTCCCATGCTCTTTTACACCATGCGCAGTAGTATTGATACTGATATTCCCATGGCCAAACAGCTCGAATTGGCTCAGTATGGGGGTAGTGCATCAGTCAGCAACATTCGTCAACTCGTTTTAGATAATCGCTATGGGCAAGAGACATATACGGAAGAGGGCGCGTGGATTCTGTTACCCAATCGGGAGATGGTCAATGCCGCGCTCCAAAGTTTCTTTGCCTTGGTACCGGAAGATTCGCTAACGAACGCAGCCAATAGTGAAGCCGCATGGGTACGAGTAGAGGTACTCAACGGTACGGGGCAGCCTCGCATTGCAGCCCGTACTCGCGATGTGCTTACGGCCAAGGGGTGGCAGGTTGTTTCTATTGACAATGCCGATCGCAGCGATTACCAGCATACCCTTATCATCGACTATGGCGTTCCGCTTGGTTTAATTGATCAGTTGGATAGCGATCTCAATCTCACCACTGCACCCTCTCGGCTCAGCATGGCAAACATCAATGCGAGTACAACCGCACCCATTGATCTGCGCATTGTTGTTGGGCGCGACTTCTTGGATAACCTAGAAGAGAGCCAATAGGCTAAATCGCGCTCCATCACTTCCCATTCCCCCTCTTGTTACCAAGAGACTTCTTCTATAGCGGTAGGGTTGCTCTTGGGCGCATAAAGAATCATGCTGCTATATCCCTGGACAAAGTATCCGTCTATCTCAAACTGCTCAGTTGTGGGCATTCCTAGCTCATGGAGCCTAGCATAACGTACAAAGGGGGCTCCTTCCTCATAGTCAAACCCCACGTGTACCCAAGTTTGGCTACGAATAGCTTGGTGAGTCTCGCCGTATCGATCGGCTTGGAAGGATAGTTTGTCCCCGATAGGCAAGGTTGGTGCCTCGCCTGTTCGCTCAATGCTGGTTGACTCCGTTTTGTCTCCTAGCGGGCGAATTGGGCTTGTGGATGTACTAGGAGTTGCATCAGACAAGCTATCAACTCGGCTCTCAACAGCTCGGCTGCCCGAGATAAAGGGGACAAAAATGGTCGTTGTAGTGTTATTTCCCTGCTGGTCTTGCTGATCATCTTGTCCATTATCAGTTGGAGTGTCTGGGTCATCCACAATAAATTCAGACTTACGCACAGCTTGCCAGACAGCGAAGGTAGAGACGTGCTGCTTGGCTGGCAAGCCACCGCCACAGACAACATCCGATGCACCACTGGGTGCCCAACACCAAGGACCTGATTCTCCGCGTTCGGGAATAAAATTGCTCCCTGGCCCGATAGGAATGTTGATCCAGCCAGATTTGTCTTTGGTCTCTCGGTAGACGAAACCATCGTACTCAACGTCACCGAGCTTATGGATACCGTCAGACCAGTAGGCAATCTGTTTCTGCTTCATCAGCTCACCATCTAACCCAATGACCGCCGCAAATAGATGTCGATCGCCGCCAGCGTCATCAAAATAGTCAGGTGCCCCAAATGGCTTTAAATATTCTCTTGCCCAGGCGGGTAAAGACCCTGGCTTGTCTGACTGTTCCCAGGAACCATCTCGAGTGGTAAAGAGATCCTTGAGGAGATAAACCACATCATTTTCAGCTAACACTTTTGCTGCATCCGCCCGAGCCGTCACTGGCTGAATTGAAAAATTGAATGGATGAATCCAATCGCCCAAGCGGCGCGAAATCATTGGTTCCTGAGTGGGAGGCCGTGTGGTAGATCCATCCGTTCCTCCTTGGTCCGTTCCTCCTTGGGTATCCGTGTTGCCTCCATCACCGCTTTGGGTGCCAACTGATAGTTCCACGGCCTGCCAAACAACGAAAGTCGAAACGTGATGATTAGCGGGTAAGCCACCCCCTTCGAAGACTTCAGCCATCCCAGATGGCATCCAGCACCAGGGGCCACGCTCTTCTCGCTCTGGGACAAAAGAGCTACCCGGCCCCAAAGGCTGATTGGCCCAACCTGAGCCAGATTTCGTATTTGCTTCCACGTAGCCTGTATAGTCAGGGTTGCCCAACTGATCGAAGCCGTCGGACCAATAGATCATTGTTTGCTCACGAATCAGTTCCCCATCTAATCCCAGCACTGCGCCAAAAATGTGATGATCTGCGCCTGCATCATCAAACCAATCGGGGGCACCAAAGGGTTTGAGATAATCGTCCCGTGCCCACCTTACAATGGAATGTTGATTGTCCGAAGGTTCCCACGAACCATTAATTGTGGTAAAAACATCTTTGATTAGATAAACAATATCGCCCTTTTGTAAGCTCTCGCGATCCACATCTGCTCGGTCATCAACGGTTCGAATACGTGCATTCAGCGCTTGGAAAGCGTCACTTGTGCGTCGTTCAATTGTGGGTAGATTAGGCGACCCGCTATCAGGCCGTGGTGGAGTCAGCTGATCCGATCCATCGTCGGTATTATTATCGCCACCTTGATTGGGATCTGGGGGAAGGGGTGAGGGAGCAGAATCACTGTCATCGGGCGTTCCTGTGGAGGAATCAGGTGGTAAATCACCCCCAACTACACTTGGGGAACTTACCATATCCCCTTGAGGATTGCCAAGTATTTCGTTGGTTTGACTAAATTCGCTCCACGTACCACGTTCCCCTCGTTGGGCTAGCGTGTTGGAGACAGTCCCTATAATGTCATAGCTACCCCAGGGATGATAATGGCCCAGCGTAAAGACAGCGTAACCGAGAACGCGACCTGAGTAACGCTCGAGATATCGGCCGACACGCAGTAGCTGGCTGCTGTAAACCTCGGCATTTGAAAAGTGCTTCCAACCAGATGGCGAGGAGCCTCGGATTAGCCCATCGATGCCGTATTCAGTCACGGCAAACTGAACGTCTTTGAAGGGCAACCTCATAAGTACCTGATGTTCCAACCGCAGAATCAACCAATCCGTCAGTCCATCTGGTCCTAGTAAATCGGGCATACCATATTGATGAACGGCAATTACATGACCATTTTTCTCGGCTTGCTCAATCGATGGATAGACCTCCTCCCAACAGGACATGCGATCATCTTCTGGCAGATCGGGATTACCAACGCTAAAGCCGAGAATGGCACACCGATACCCATTTGCTTCAGCCAGCGCCATCCTCTCCAGCTCAAACTTGTTGAGAAGGTGCAGGTCATCTTTATGTTGGAGAACCTCATTGGCGAATTGCCAATAATCCACATGAGGCGTCATCCGCTCCATTGTCTTTGAATGGGCCCAGCGAGCAGAATCCCCTGGATCTTCCCGAATATTTTCAGAAACTTCATGATCGGTAGCAAAGACGCGCCCGATGACAATTGTGTTCGGAGAGATCTCTTTCAGCCGCCGCATCTCATCAGGATTTGGATCCAATACCAACACCATGCGCGGCTGCCAAGTTCTCAACAGGTCTAGATCCACCCCACCAATGATATGAGGCCCAATTATCGTACCCACAGGCTGAGAAAATCGTCGAAGATAAGGCAGCGGGTTGCTAAAGCCAAACCAGCCATCTCGCAAACTAAAGGGGTGAATGCGTAGGCCAAAGTGAAGGTGAGGCGATGAGGCCGCTCCGCTATCGCCACTTGTGCCAATACTCTGACGGCCAGCAACTGTCGCTCCCGTTACTAGATCGACATGAGACAGATGGGCATAAAAAGTCTGTCCCCAACTATGCCCAATAACCACATAGTTTCCATACCCTTCTGGCTCGCTACCAATTTCCAACACGGTGCCCTGGCTCACAGCCAGAACCGGCGTGCCGTGCGGAAGCTGATAGTCGATTCCATTGTGCCCCCGCTGCTCAATACCATCGATTCTAAATCGACGAAAAAAATCAGGGTTATCGCCAAAAGATTGGAGAATTGGGAAACTTCCTTCAAATGGAGGATTTTGAAACATGAAACGTGCTCTCTTTGCGGGCTTGAATAGATGACCAGATACAACACCGTAATGATACAAACAGAAACAGTTTAACAGGAACGAGCCAGCTCTTCAATTTCGGCGCGGATATTTGCTCTGGCTTGTTCTTCATACTGTTGGTGAAAGTACTCTGTTACATAAATGGTACTGCGGTTTAGAAATCCTTGTAAGAGTAAGGTTCGTCCCTGTGCATACTCTTCCCAAGGAACCGTTTGAAACTCTTGCCGAATTTGTTGACTATAGCGTGAATAAGCTTCAGATGAAGCACCAAGACCCGCCAAGTCAATATCGACTAAAAGGCGGCTATCCCCATCGGCAGGTATAGATTTGTGATCAGTTGCACATATCAGATCATAGACTTTTTGGATGAAGGCATGGTTGACACATAGGCTATTTGAGGTTAGCAAAACCGCTGTGGCTGCCTTCAATTGATTCGCTGCCCACACCGCGCTCTGCCACTCATTATCAGTTGCACCAATCTGATAGATGACGTCATGAAACCATATAGCAGCTTCTACTGCCAGGGGATCCTGAGCCAACTCCCTGACTTGATCAAATATGGCGAAGCAGGCCTCAATATGTTCAAGGGTATGGTACGCCCGGCGCTCTTCACCGTATAGGTCGACCATGATTCTAAACGTCTCTGTCAACTTCTCCGAGAAGCTCTTAGCAAATTGCTCCGCAAATTGGCTTGTACTATGCTTGGAGTTTGTCGCTAATAATGTCGTGGTCAATCTCTGGGCAGGTTCAGCCCAGGTAAGTTCCTGTCCAAAACGTTGCCAGCGGGGCCAAAGGGGGATGTCACCCATCGCATCATCTCCTTGTTACAATCTACCCGATTTATGTACACCTCGCCAGAAAAGTCTTATCCCGATTCTGGTCTAATCTAGTCTGGACGCTCCCGTAAAGGGAGGACAGAATTTTTCTGGCCATCTATATTACTTTCTACCCATTGATCAAACTCAGTCAATAAGCGAGTCTTGATCTCCGTGGGTACATGCGCGGCTACAAATGCATAGCGAGCAATACGAGCTAAATCAGCTCCATTATAACCAAATTCTCTGTTCAACACTTCATATTCAGCGCAGAGTGTCGTATTAAAAAGAGGCGGATCATCGCTATTGATTGTGACGGGAATACCCATCTTGTCCAAGTGGGGAAATGGATGCTCTGCATGGCGACGATACACGTGCAAACAGATATTACTGGTGGGATTGACCTCTAATGTTATCTGATGCTCTTGCAAATGGTGCAACAGAGCCGGATCTTCGATGGCACGCACGCCATGGCCGATCCGCTCGGCCCCTAATTCTCGTATGGCACCCCATATGCTATCCGCTCCCATAGTCTCCCCGGCGTGAGGAACAGAGTGTAGACCTGCCTGGCGAGCAGCTCGAAATGCATGGGCAAATGGTTCAGGTGGTGCGCCTACCTCATATCCTCCCAATCCAAAGCCGACGACGCCAGCACTTTGACCGAGTAGGGCGTATTCCAACGTAGTCTCCGCTGGCTTGGGGTCATACGGTAGCGTATCATGCCGAAATGCTAAGTTGCGAGGAATATCGAAGACCCAACACATCTCTACCCCCAAATCAGCTTTGGCCTTTTCCCGCCCCCGACTTAAGCCATCCAAAATATCATCAATTGATATCTCTTTCTTTTGCAAGGACGTGTGGGTATAGGGCGTCACCGTTAGCTCGCGGTAGCGAATATTCTGCGCGGCCATATCCTGGCCACAAGCATAGGCAATTGCGGCAAAGTCGTCCGCTGTGCGGAGAAGATTCGAAATTGCAAAGTAGATCTCAACAAAGTGGGGAAAGTCTGTAAAGGTAAACCACTGGCTTAATCCCTCTACGTCCGACGCAGGCAACGTGTGCATCATATCATGCCGTTCTGCCAGCGTCAGCACAACCTCAGGCTGGATAGCACCCTCTAAATGGATATGAATCTCAGCTTTAGGCATCTCGCGAATCAAACCAGCCATCTCTGAAGACAAAGGATGAGAAGATAGATGCTCTCTGGGTGGCTGAGTCTCTGGTTTTTTTTCTGGTTTCATCTGTCCTTCATTCTGGTTTCATACATCACTTATGAGTTTGTAACAAAATTAACTTGCTGTCTCAAGTGTACCCAGGCTCCGCATATAGAAAGCCCGAAAATCTCTCTCCTCCCTTCTCGTGATTTCCTATAGGTGGGTCAAGGGTCGGAACGAGACTTTTCTGGCGAAGTTTAAATAGATTAATAGTTTCTCTCCCGAGTATTGGTGTTAATTTATCACGACCGCCAGTATATGTTATCCTTTGAGTATACAAAAATAGCACAAAAAACCATAGAACGGAACCTTCTTACAGATAGAATCGATTAAGTTTCGCCATGACTACGTCTCGTCCCACAAGGGAATTTACCATACCAAATGACAGGAAGCAGAACCCTTCGCTTGCGCCGTTGTCAACCAGCAGAAAAAAGGGAGTGCTAACCTGGCTTGGCCGGGTTGCGCGCTGGGTTTTGATTGTAGCTGTATTGTCTATTTCGTCAGGTCTGATGGGGCGCAGCACCTACGCACCTGCAGAATTAGTAGATCGAGCCATCGCCCAAAATTTTCGCGAGTGGGCCTTTGATCTCATAGGCTGGGAAGTGGATGCCATTTCAGATAAAGTTTCGGCCTTTATTGAGCAACCCTCAGCAGATCTGTCCCAAGATGATGCAACCGAACTTGTGCGTAATTACTTAGAGCGAGCACGCCAAATTGCCGCGTTGGAAGTCGAGCTCAGTCGGCTTGGTTCCGCCACCGCTGAATCTGAACTGAAGACTTCCCAGGATGATACTCAGGATGCTTCTCTCGGTACTTCATCAGAAGGCAAAGAGGGGGCAGCGACAGAAGAGGCAGCGACAGGAGATGCAGCCGCATCGCAGAATAGGATGCTAGAGATACAAGCCGAGATTGATGAACTACGTGACCTCCAGGTCGAGACTCGCCTTGCTGCTGAAGCCATTATTCAGGGGCAGGTAGGAGACGCATTGGTTAATAAAGGGCTACGTATTGCAAACCAACCATTTCCACCCGTTCTCTTTAGCTTTACCGAACCGCCTAAAAAACTGGTCGTTAGCCCAAGAAATCGTATTGAAACCCGATATGCCCAGATGCTCGATGCAGACATTACGCTGGACGTGATAGAAGAGAGTGAGCAGCGGATATTTGAGGAGCAAAACTTAAGTGCGTATGTAACCAACATCGGTGGGTTAGGTGCCTTCCCAGCCATGGTTGTTGATCGAGCTAGCTTGGGTTGGGTCTTAAGTACCGTGGCTCATGAGTGGGTTCACAACTATTTGGTTCTATTCCCATTAGGCTTCAATTACGGCCAAAACCAAGAAATTACCATCATCAATGAGACCGTAGCGGACATTATTGGCAACGAAATTGGTCTGGACGTAGCCCGCCGCTTCTACCCAGAGGCCGTTCCACCAACGCCTGTCCCTCAGGATACTAGCGCCCAAGAAAGCAGCTCGTCAGCCAATGCTGCTGATATAAACGACGATATGGTTTCTGACAACCAGCCTCAGGAAGAGCCACCGCCCTTCGATTTTCGCAACGAAATGCGAGAAACTCGCTTAGAAGTGGATAGACTTCTTGCCGATGGGCAGGTTGATGCGGCAGAGGCCTATATGGAGCAGCAGCGCCTTCGGTTTGTTGAAGAGGGCTATAATTTACGAGTACTCAACCAGGCCTACTTTGCTTTCCACGGCAACTATGGCACAAGCGCGGCCGCCACTAGCACCATTGGCCCAAAATTAGAGGAACTACGCGAGCTTTCACCTGATTTAAAGAGTTTTGTCGAACAGATACGCTGGTTAAAGACTGAAGCAGAAATTGATAATGCCATAAATAAGATAAAAGAATAGGAGAAACCATGCCTTCCAGCAAGCTTATATCGCTGGCACAAGCCGCGGCGTTGATTCCCGATGGGGCCACCATTACAGTCAGCTCATCTAGCGGGTTGAACTGTCCCGATGCGATTCTTCAGGCCATTGGAGAACGCTTCCAGCAAAACCAGTCCCCCCAAAACCTGACTTCCATTCATCCCATTGCAGCTGGTGACATGTATGGCATCACCGGCATCGACCATTTGGCGCAGCCTGGGCTACTTAAGCGAGCCATTGCTGGCTCTTACCCTAGTGGTCCTTCTTCCATGGAATCTCCAAAAATCTGGCAGATGATCCACGAGAATGCGATCGAAGCCTATAACGTCCCCAGCGGAATTCTATTTCATATGCATAGAGAGGCCGCGGGCAAGCGTCCGGGGCTGCTCACCAAAGTGGGCATGCAGACCTTTGTAGATCCGCGGTTACAGGGTGCGTGCATGAATGAGCGTACGCCTAACACGCTGGTTCGCTTGGTCGAATTTGATGGTGATGAGTGGCTCTACTTTGCATCCATTCCCATCGACGTAGCGATTATTCGGGGAACCAGTGCGGACGAGAGTGGGAATATTTCTATGGAACGAGAGGCTGCGTTCCTTGGCGCCTACGATCAAGCGCTGGCCGCCCGTAACTGTGGCGGACTCATCATCGCACAGGTTCAGCGGGTTGTAGAATCAGGTTCCATACCACCCCAACAGGTGCGGGTGCCGGGGATTCTGGTTGATCATGTGGTGGTTGTGCCAGATCAGATGCAGACGACCCAGACCGACTATGATCCGGCCATGAGTGGTGAAATCCGTCGCCCGATGGATACGTTTGATGGAGTGGAGTGGAGCGCCGACAAGGTGATTGCCCGAAGAGCAGCCATGGCTTTGAAGAACGGTAATGCGGTCAATCTGGGCTTTGGTATTTCAGCCTTGGTGCCACGGATCTTGCTGGAAGAAGGTCACCCCGAGGCAGTCACGTGGGTGATTGAGCAAGGTGCCGTGGGCGGTGTCCCGCTGCTAGGGTTCCAGTTTGGTTGCGCATCCAATGCCCAGGCCATCGTCCCATCTCCAGATCAGTTTACCTACTTTCAGGGTGGCGGCTTTGATTGTACTATGCTTTCCTTTATGGAGATCGATCAGCATGGTAACGTGAACGTTTCCCGACTGGCAGCTCGCCCCCACGTGACAGCGGGCGTAGGTGGTTTTATTGACATAACGGCCCACGCCAAGCGAATCGTCTTTAGTGGATATTTCACCGCAGGGGGTCTCAAGCTAGATGTAGGTAATGGACGGCTGGAGATTGTGCAGGATGGCAAGGTCAACAAATTTGTGCAGCAGGTAGAGCACGTAACCTTTGCCGGAACGAGAGCACGTCAAACTGGCCAGGAGGTTCTCTACGTCACTGAACGCTGTGTCATTCGGCTTGGAGCGGATGGGCTATGGGTGGAAGAGATTGCTCCTGGTGTGGACCTGCAAACCCATATCCTGAACCGGGTTGATTTTCCGCTGCACGTTAGCGATACCCTAAAGGTCATGGACGAACGGCTTTTCCGGGATGAGCCTATGGGACTCACGCTGGGTTAGGCCATTCAAAAAAATATAGTATACGCATTCATCCATCAATCCTTGGAGGAATCATGCCTCTTACCTTTGATCTCCCTTTAGAAGAACTAAAGACGTACCAAGGCCGCACACCCCGCCCTGCCGATTTTGACACATATTGGGATGGTGCCTTGGCGGAAATGCACTCACTTGATCCCAAGATTGAACTGGTGCCAGCTGATTTCCAGACGCCTTATGCTGAGTGCTTTCATCTCTATTTTACCGGCGTTGGCGGTGCGCGGGTGCATGCCAAGCTGGTCCGTCCTAAATCAGCGGCGGCCCCCCATCCGGCCGTTGTCCACTTTCATGGGTACACGGGACGGATTGGAGATTGGGCCGAAGAGATGAAGCTGGCATGGGCCGCGGCAGGATTTACCTACGCAGGGTTGGACTGCCGTGGTCAGGGTGGACGCTCCGAGGATGTGGGTGGCGTGGCGGGTAACACTCACCGTGGTCACATTATCCGAGGTTTGGCCGAGGCCGTTGACGGTAGGCCAGAGCAGCTCCTCTATCGGCAAATTTTTCTGGATACGGCTCAACTGGCCCGCATTGTCATGGAGATGGAAGATGTGGATGAGACCCGAGTGGGTGCTTGGGGAGCCAGCCAGGGGGGCGCCTTGACTGTCGCCTGTTCTGCCCTCGAGCCGCGGGTTAAGCAGTTGGCCCCAGTCTTCCCATTTCTTTCTGATTACAAACGGGTTTGGGCCATGGATCAAGCCAAGGATGCCTATGCGGAACTACATGAGTGGTTTCGTCGTTATGATCCTTTACACGAGCGAGAAGACGATGTCTTTAACGCACTAGGCTACATTGACATTCAGCATTTGGCACCCCGCATTCAGGGCAAAACGCTCTGGACTATCGGGCTGATGGACACCATCTGCCCCCCTTCCACCCAATTTGCCGCTTACAACAAGATTACCAGCCATAAATCAATGCGCATCTATCCAGACTACCGCCACGAAGCCTATCCTGGCACGCCTGATGCAATTTTTCAGTATATGATGGAGTTATAAAGGTGATATGATCGAGCAGTATAATCAGCAATTTTTAATTGAGGGACACATTCATTTTGAGGTGGGCCAAGGCGGTCTTGCCAAAGCAGTGATTCGTAATTCAGTGGCCCAAGCCGAAGTGTACCTGCAAGGTGCCCACGTAACCAGCTTTCAGCCGATTGGATCCGAGCCGGTTCTGTGGCTCAGTGAGGACTCCCTTTTTCAAGCCGGAAAAGCTATTCGTGGTGGCATCCCCGTCATCTGGCCCTGGTTCGGCCCCCACCCCACAGAGGAGACCAAACCTCAACATGGTTTCGCTCGAATCATGTCTTGGTCGATTCGGGAGGCCCGAGCGCTTTCCCAAGGGGAAACGCTGTTGCGACTTGGCCTCTCCAGCAGCACAGAGACTCGGGCCATCTGGCCTCAAGACTTTGATTTGACCCTTGATATCACTGTTGGCGTTGCGCTGACTGTGGCTTTGACGGCCCATAATCAGGGCCGTGAGTCCATTGAAGTAAGTGGGGCACTGCATACCTACTTTCGGGTAGATGATGTTGGATACATTCAAGTAGAAGGGCTAGAGAGTCGCTCCTATCTGGATAAAGTAACAGGGTACAACCGAAAACATCAAGTTGGCCCAATCCTCATTGACCAAGAGGTCGATCGGATCTATTTGGAGACAGAAGATGAGTGTCAGATTGTGGATCCGCTAATGAAACGGCAAATTCATATAGATAAGGCTGGAAGTTGCTCTACTGTAGTCTGGAATCCTTGGCAAGAGCGAGCACAGCAGATGAGTGATTTTCCAGATGATGGGTACAAAACGATGGTCTGTGTGGAGACGGCCAATGCGGCAGAGGATGTACGTCAAATTGAACCAGGAGAAGGTCATACGTTAATGCAGAAAATTTCTGTATAGTTCGCTCGTAAAAATTCGCCCACCGCACAGTCCTGTTGTCCCAGTACATAGCCACTTGTCGTTATGTGGCCTTTGGCTAACCTTCAATTTTGGTTGTATAATTGAATGCTATCTTCCCCATTGCATTATTGGCAATCTATTGCGATTCATAAATCACTTTCGCTCATCAGCCGAAAGCGTGCAACGTGGTGCTTCAAGTGGTGAAAAAAAGCCACTTTGCACACTTTGCACACTTTGCTCAGATGAGCCAATCGCTTTTGTTCTGTGCTTCTACGGTTTGTGCTGTTACAGATTTGTGCTGTTACAGATTTGTGCTGAACCATGGAGAATCGGAGCAGAATTATGCTAACATACAACTTATCCAAAGGAGACCAACTATGAAGCTTTCTCGTCGTAATTTTCTGAAATATTCCTCTATGACATTGGCTGGTGCGGCCATGGCTGCTTGTGCGCCCCCAGCAGCGGCACCAGATTCTGGCGGCAGCGGAGATGGGGGATCTGAGGCCGTTGGGATTACTTACTTGATTCGCTCCGATATTGGCATCAAGATTCAAGAGTGGACTGATGAAGCCGTGGCCGAATTTCAGGAGATCAATCCTGATATCACCGTCGAAACAGTCGGCGTGCCATGGGGCGACTACAACGCCAAGCTGCTAGCCATGTATGCGGCTGGCACACCGCCAGAGATCTCCGCCAACTACGCGGCTGGCTTCCCCACCTTCTACGCCAACGACGCATTGGTCGCCTTGGATGACTTTATTGAGGCCGATAGTGCAGACATCTCTGTGATTGATGAAGCCGCCCGCGGTGCCGTGACCCGAGAAGGTCAGCTTTGGGCACTCCCATTGGCCCATCTACCGACTGTTCTCTACTACAACAAAGGTATATTCGATGAGGCTGGTGTGGACGCACCACCTATGGACTGGGAAGACACGAGCTGGACAACCGACGAGATGCTCTCTCGTGCCTCTGCCGTGTCCAAGGATATCGAGGATCCTGGCAACGCGGTATGGGGTCTCATCTACGGCACAGGTCAGTTGGGCGTCTTTAGCTGGTTATGGGGCGTTGATCCATTTGGGGGTCCTGGCAGCCCAGAGAATACGGAAGCCTATCAGACGGGTATCGTGACCGAGGCTCACTACAACGATCCGCTTATGCTTGATTTCATCCAGTGGGTACGGGATCTCACCTATGAGCACCAGGTATCCCCTCGCCCGTCGGACACTGATGCCATTCAGCAGACGGTAGGCTGGCCCATGATGAGTGGTCGCATTGGTATGGCCGTTAGCGGGTTGTGGAATGTGACTAACTTCGCTGCGGTTGAGCCGAGTTGGGAATGGGGGATTGCGCCCTTCCCTTATGGTCCAGAAGAGAACAATTTGTCTCCCCTCTTTAATGACTCTTGGATGCTTAGTGCAGGTGCCGCTCATCCAGATGCGGGATTCAAGCTCCTCAGGTACCTTGGTTTAGAGAATGGAGCCAAACTCTATGCAGAGATCAGCGGCTTCTTCCCAGCCCATACTGGCAACTACGACGTCTGGTTTGACGCCACTACTTCTATTCCCAACTTGGCCCTGAGCCGAGAAGAGCTAGAGGGTGTAATTCTCAACGCTTTCAACCACGGCTATGTAACGCCAGGCAAGACGCTGGACAGCTACCCTGAATGGAACCGAGCCTTCAACCAGACCACTGGTCCTATCTGGAATGATGAAGCCACAGTTGAAGAAGGTATGGCAGGTGTTCAGGCCCAGTTTGAGACGATTATTGCCTCCAAGGCGTAGGGCTGACAGGGTGATTGGGTGAAGGGTGACTGCTGTCACCTTGTCACTCATCCCCGAGGGCTTTCCTCGGGGATACCTTATCATGCTGCTTCCTAATCACCTTACCGTGTTTACATTATGACTACTGTTACGACTACATCAACTGGGCCACAAGGGGCTTCACGCAAGGATATGTTCTCCATGCGCTCCCGAGAAATTATCTGGTTCTATATCTTCTTGGCACCGTGGCTCATTGGATTTCTAATCTTTACACTCTATCCCATTGTGGCGTCACTGGTATTGGGCTTTACCCGCTACAATGCCATTCGCCCTCCTGAATTTATTGGCATTCGGAACTTTGCGTTTTTATATAGCGACGCCATTTTTTGGAAATCCCTGCGCGTGACGTTGACCTACACGGTGATCTTTGTGCCGATCCAGTTGGCCTTTTCGCTTTGGCTTTCGCTTTTGCTTAATCTGCGGGTCTTTGGCATGAGGACCATACGCACTATCTACTATTTGCCAGCCATTTTGCCCACAGTAGTAACGGGTCTGGTCTGGGTTTGGCTCTTTAATCCAGATTTTGGCCTGCTCAACTATCTGATCTATCAGCTTTCAGGGGCCAAGGGACCGAATTGGATTGGCAGCGAACAGTGGGTCATGTCAGCGGTGATTCTTTCGGGGCTGTGGGGATTGGGGGCTGGAGTGATTATCTTCCTGGCAGCCTTACAGAACGTTCCAGAGGAGTTATACGAAGCCTCTGAACTGGATGGAGCTGGGATTCTAGGCCGCTTCCGTCACGTCACCATTCCGATGATCAGCCCGGTGATTTTATACAATCTGCTCATTGCCATGATCGGTGCCCTACAGGTCTTTACCCGTATCTATGTATTAACCCAGGGTGGTCCTAACTATGGATCCTATTTCTATAACCTGTACGTCTATGACAATGCCTTTAGTTACTTCAAATTGGGTTTGGCATCGGCCCAAGCATGGATCCTCTTTATCATTATTTTGCTTATGACCATCATTGCCCTACGGTCGTCGGGGCGATGGGTTTTTTATGCGGGCGATTAAGTCTGATACCCAACAAATATTCAGATTATGAATGTCCAAATATCACCGCACACAATATAGTGGATTTCCCGACCCCAAGTCATTAGGCAGCCAGCAACTAAACTATGAGTACGCAAGTAACAACACAGACCAATCCCAGGGTACAAACTTCTTCTGGCCTTTTTCCGCTGAAGCGGCGCGCACGTCAACGGCTCCAGCAGACGGCTGCGCTGATTCTGTTATTACCAGGCCTCATTTGGGTGCTCATGCCGACGACATGGATGTTCTCGGCTGCTTTTTCCCGGCTAGAGCAGGTGCTGCGCTTTCCGCCTGAATTGTGGCCCAATCCATGGATTTGGACCAACTTTTATGAGGGGTTTGCTTTTCTGCCTTTTGGACGTTACTTTTGGAACAGCACCCAGATTGCGCTCATACGAGTGGTGGGGCAGATTTTGGCCTCGGCCATGGCGGGCTATGCCTTTGCCCGGCTGAGAGCACCGGGACGCAATGCTATCTTTATTCTCGTCCTTTCGACCCTTATGCTGCCCTACACGGTAACCATGATCCCCCAATTTCTCATCTTCAAGAATTTGGGGTGGCTTAATACCTACTACCCCTTAATTATCCCACACTTTGGTGGTGGGGCCTTCTTCATCTTCCTTTTCCGTCAATTCTTCCGCGGCATTCCGGAGGAGATCTTTGAAGCGGCCCGGCTAGACGGCTGTAGCTACTTTGGCATCTTCTGGCGGATTCTTATGCCTCTCTCTGTTCCAGTGGTTGCTGCTTCAGCCATTTTGATCTTCCAAGGCTCATGGCAGGAGCTTTTAGAGCCACTTATCTATCTCAACACCAACGACAAATACACCATACCTTTGGGACTTGCTACTTTTCGGTCTAGCTACGGAGCCAGCCCTTGGCATCTGATAATGGCTGTTTCGATTGGGGCAGCCCTGCCGCCGGTACTGCTCTTCTTCTTTGGTCAGCGCTTCTTACTGGATGGGATTGTGGTAACGCAGAAATAGGGGGAAATACCTGTTGGAATCTATGAGGTTTTCATGGGATATTGCCAAAATTATGCGGTTGAAACGCTTCATCGTTGAGGATACGCACCATATCGTTGCCCGTTATGCTAATAACAAATAACCCTCGACGATAGGCATATTTCATCACATCACTGCCAATATCTAATCCTGCTACGGCACCATACAGTTTATACTCTTGATAGCGGGGAAAATAATGGAAAAAGCGATCCATTTCATCTACAAACTCGCTAACATCTTCAATACTCAATGAACTTTTCACCTCGATGGCAATGGCTTCGTTCTCGTTCTCAAGAAGCAGATCCACCTCCATGTGACTTCCATTTTGTTGGGCTAAGGCACGACGAAACAAATTGTGGACAGAGATGCCGCGGCCCTGGAATAGTTTAAGGACACCCGGTTCGACCAGAGCCTCAATGAGCCGTCCCCATTGATTGCCAAAAAGACCTTCTAACTGACTTATGCGCTTATCCAGCCTAGCATCTGTCTCCTGAATACGCTTATCCAGCCTAGCATCTGTCTCCTGAATACGCTTATCCAGCCTAGCATCTGTCTCTTTAAATAGTTGCCAAATTTCGGCAACCGCTCGTTCAGTTGTCTGGTCTGCCATTGATGCACCTTACCGACTACATACCACAATATTAGTGGGCCAGAGTTTATCATAAATTGACGATAATTTCAACCCCTAATCCAGGCCCTCAATCACCGCACCCACCAATCCCGGCTCCACCCAAATCGCACCATCCAACTGAATAGCGCTGGCGCCAGCGTCCATAAGTTGGCGTGCGTGCCCAACCGAATGAATCCCACCGGACGCGGCTAGCGGGCAAGGTAAGTTTTGTTCGGCAACCTGAATCAACGTATGCAAGATAAGGGGAAAGAGGGCTTGCCCCCCTAAGGCAGCCGTCACAGTCACTTCTTGGGCAGGTTCGTCGGGGTGAAAAGCTTCTTGATGTCGTTTGAGCGCTGCCAGTGGTGGCTGACCGATAACCAAGCAATCGGCTCCAGCTTCAAAAGCGACTTCGGCCAATTCATGAGCACTGTTAAGAGGGAGCTTGACCAGAATAGGTAGATCGGTTGAGCGTAAGGCTGTATCAACTAAGTACCCACACTGTTGTTCAGTGGTGGTCAACGGTGGCAGCAACTCAATGCCAGCAATGGGTGCTCCATCGTAGTAAGCATCGGTTAGCTTCTCGGCCACAAAGGCTAATGAGTCACCTTGGGTGTCAGCGATTTGCGGGATCACTGAACAGCCGAGCCTAGTCCAAATGGCACGATACTTTTTTAATACAGCCATTATACCTCGATTCTGCTTGCCAGAATTGAGGACATAAGTTGACCCGCTTTCAGCAACTCTGGGAGCTTCTGGGCCACCGCTACTGTAGCGCATAATCGGCCCGACAACCATCCCACCAAGACTGGCAGGATCGATTCCGCTAAAGAGCGCCTCGCCATATCCTGCAACACCCCCAGCGAGTAAGATGGGATTAGGCAAAGGCAATCCTTGTTTATGATTTGGTGCTAGATTGATCTCACCCATTCGGTAAAGGCGTCCACGTTGGAGTAGGGGGTATCTCAGTCGGTTTGGGTGTTGTGAAAGCAGGACCAGGTGTGGGTGACGTGGTTGGAGAGAGCTCCACAGTCGGCGTAACAATTCCACCTACGGGAGTCCAGGTTGGCGTAGGTGGTTCTGTTGCGGTCGCTGGAATGGGCGTCTCTGTCGGCGTAATGGTTGGTGTATGGGTTGATGTACTGATGGGTGTAACAGTTGATGTTGGCGTAGGTAAAGGAGTCACCGTTTGGGTGGCTGTTGGTACAGGAGTTGGTGTGTTGGTTGGCGCAAGGGTGACAATCAGTGGAACATCTGTTGGTGTTTCACTTGGCGGGATTGACGTAAACGTTGGCGGGTTCGCTACGCTATTGGGCGTTGATGTCATCGTCGGAAAAAATGGAGCCAGGGTTGCTTGGTTCGGTAGTTGTTCGGTTGCTCCTACATCACCTGTCACGCCTAATAATCGATTTAGCTGGCCACTCATAATCAGGGCGGTTAATGCACCCACGAGAATACCAATCGCTAGCAGCATCCCACCTCTCCAACTGACGGGTTCTTCTAATCGTCGAGATGGAGGCCGTTCCTCTTCATCAAACCTAGTGGCTACTTCAAGTGGCGTTGGCGTCATTGTATCGGCTTGACGCCCTAAGTTATGGCGCGATTCAGTGACGACTTCGCCTTCTGGGTTGCCGGATTGCGTAGGCAGCCCTGGCACAAGTATCGATGCCGACGACGAGGGATCGTTGTTGCTTGGCTGCAGATTGTCCAAGGTAATGGTAGCCGTCGGCATCAGTTCGGCGGCCTGCTCATCTTCGGCAACAGCATCACCATCTAATGAGATACCACCAGCTTCAGCCAGTGCCGTGGCCATCTGTCGAGCATTGGTATACCTTTCCTCCGGCGATTTGGCTAGACTGATGGCTAGTATCTCTACAACTAGAGGCGGAAGCTTGCGGAGCAACTCATTCTCAATGGTGAGCTGCTCGTAGACGTGGGCATGAAGGATTTGGGGAGTTGAGCCTGTAAAGGGTTGATGCCCCACAATCATGCGGTATAGTACGGCACCTAAAGAATAGACATCGGCTCGGCCATCAATATTGCGTTGACCAGAACACTGCTCTGGGGCCATGTAAGCAGGTGTTCCAACTGTCCGCCCTTGATTGGTCAGTTCGGGTGAATCAAGAGATCGAGCAATCCCAAAATCTGATAGCATTGGCACCACAGGATAATCGAGCACATCAATGTGTATGCTGTGACGATTCCCAGAGCGAGTGGGTTGGAGAAGAATATTACTCGGTTTAACATCCCGGTGAATGATCCCATTCTCATGAGCATGAGCCAACGCAGAAGCAATCGGCGCCAAAAGCGCACAAGCTTCGTCCGGATCCAAATAGCGGGACCGGTCAAGGAGAGCATTCAAGCCTTCTCCTTCCACCAATTCCATAGCAATATAGGCAACATCACCGTGAGCAGCTACCCCAACTTGAAGCGTGCGAACAATATGATCGTGATGCAGGGCACCAGACGTCATGGCCTCCCGACGGAAGCGACTCAATGTCTTCTCATCCGCAGTTGAGGCTAGAACTTTCAGCGCGACGGAACGGCCCCGGACCTGATCAAAAGCCTGGTAGACCACAGCAGACCCACCGCTGCCTAACTTTCTCTGCACCAGATACCGACCAACTTGCTTATTGGTCAGATCGGTTTCCAAGACCTCATTTACAGAATCAAAATCTCCCGTCTTAATCTGTCCTGGAGAGGCGGGCTGTTTCTTGGACGAATCAACCATACCGTTCCTGGCTTGTGATTCTTCGGGGGATTGATCTGATGAGGAAGTATTTTCTACTCCACCCACTGAATCGAATGCTCCAGCCAATTTGGCAATGTACCAGAAATCGTCGTGATGGGCTGTACAGGCCCTCCATCAATTGACACAACAAATATCTTCCAGACGCCGTTATCTCGATTGCTCAAAAACGCTACATGCTGACCGTTTGGGCTAACTGTTGGTAGCCCGTCTTGAGCCAAGTCCGTCGTCAATCGAAGCACCTCGCTGGTTTGAAAATCGACTCTATAAATATCCCAACTTTCATGGCGAGTATTGTTCATGAAGACAATGTACTGTCCGTTTGGTGACCATTTGGGACGAGTATCTCCACCATTTCCGGTTACTGGCTGGCGGTCACCACCAAAACTGTTCATGACCCATAGTCCAGGTCTGTTGCCCGTATTATCCGCGCCTTTAAAGACAAGTATCTCTTGATTGGGATGACCATCTGGCTCGCGGCCATCAGCAATTAGGCGATACTGACCGCTCGGATTATTGTTGGCGTAGTAGATTCTGGAGATACGATCCCCAGAGACCGTACTTTCGAATAGTATCCGATCACTATTCGGTGTCCAAGTAGGGGGGCTAAAGAGGCTATCTTCTGCATTATAGGTGATCTGAAGAAAACGCCCTTGGGGTAGAGATTGATTCCCTATAACATCAAATCCCCGGATACCAAGCTGGTTGGCTCCATCGCTTCGAAAGGCAATAAGGGTGCCAGAAGGCGAGAGCGCAGGCTGCCGCCCATTGTCTACTAACCGTTCGGATTGAGCATCTACCTCCACAGATACGCGCCAGATATGGCTTTGCTGAGCCGAATCAACAGCCGAGTAGATGATGCTACCACTCAACTCGTCTTGGGTAACTGGCGGTAGAACTAATCTCTGTAGTGCAGGGCAGGAAACGGCCAATGTGTTCTGCTGCTCAGCCAATGTTGCATTATACTGTAAACGTAAAGCAACCGTGATTTGCTCCATTGCGCCGCAGAAATCGTTCTGGTTACTGAGTTGGTTTGCATAATCTGACAGAGTTTCAACTAACCTAGCTAGGGTTTCGCTTTGCTGTGTAGTTGGTGTCTCTGTGTAGTCCGTTAGGGCATTAACCAATACCTCTAGGTCAATCAGACCACTGTTTACCTTTAACGCCTCTCGATAGAAATTCACCGCGCTCGCTATCTGTGCGTTGGAGATGGATTCATTGGAAGAGCTACTAAGTAATTCACGATTCGCCAAACCGATATAGCTACTAGAGAGCATACGACGAACAAGCTCCGATTCATAGCTGCTATCCGATCGGCGTAAAAAGATGAGCTTATCCCGGGCCAGGTCCCACTCACGGCGCTCAAAGAAATAAGCGGCCTCCTCAAACCATAAATCTCCATCAAACACATCCGCGGGCGTTTCAGTAGGTGTTATTGACCCGCCAGTTCCTCCAGAATCAGTTGGTGATATAGTCACCGATGGTTCTGGAGTGGAAGGCCCGGTAACTGGAGACTCTGCTGATGTGATTACGGTGGTAGAGGTTGGAGATAAGGTTTCAATTTCCGCTGAATCTTCGTCCGCAGGGCTGGATTCTAGCTTAATGGCTTCCTCAGATAAGACAGTTTCAGATATAGCTGTTGGAGCGAGTGCCAATTCGCCACTGGCCGGTTGAACACTACCTATCTCAGCACCATCTGCTTCAGTAGTGGGTGTAGTAATAGAGGCGAGATTCTCTTCATTTTGATTGGGAAGAGTCCCTGTCAGTTCAACATCTGTAGGAAATACAGTTCTAGTTTCCGAGGGGATCACACTAAGTTCTGGAGTTCCCGTCGGCTGTAAAGCACGCACTAGCGCAATACCAATGAAGGAAATTAAAAGCAGCATGGTTGCGCCAAGGGCAAGACCTATCCAATTCGTTTGACGCTTTGTTGACTGGGGCAAAGGGTGAACCACGCGTTGATGTGTAGTAGAACCTGATTGAGCCTTCAGAATTACCGGTGTTTGGGTCGAGGTAGCTTTTTTGGGTTCACCCCCAGGTAGCGGCCCAGGAATCAGTATCTGAGACGTGGAACCAGAATCTTCCTCACTATTGCTCTCAGCCGCTGGCATGGTGGCAATTGTTCGAGTCGGTGCTAATTCATCCTTACGTGTTTGGCTATAGGTAGGTGTTCCATTAAAAGACGAAGCGTTTGTAGAGGTTCCGTACTGTTCAATGACCGTAAGCAGGGTATCGGCCATCTCCGAGGCGTCTTTGTACCGATACTCGGGCTCCTTCATCAACGAGCGACGTAGCGCATCAATGACGGCGGGAGGCAGATCCCGCAGAACGTCATCTGGAATCATCAACGGTTCGTAAACATGAGCGTGCAAAATCTGTGTTGTCGTCCCGATAAACGGTGGTCGGCCAACCAAGCAACGATAGAGAACGGTTCCAAGCGAGTAAATATCAGCCCGACCATCTATCTCTCTGCTACCTGCGCATTGCTCTGGTGCCATATATGCAGGTGTCCCAATCGTACGTCCTGCGCTGGTCAACTCAGGAGAGTCAAGTGCCCGAGCTATACCAAAATCTGATAAATAAGGAATAAATCTTTCCCCACTGCTCGGAATGATAAAATTGCCATTTGGGGCACCACTTTCAACCATTCGTAGAAGAATATTACTCGGCTTTACATCCCGATGTACCACACCCAAGCTATGGGCATAAGCCAACGCACGCGCAACAGGTTCCAACAACGCACACGCAGCAGCCACAGGGAGGGTACTCTCTTCATCAAGCAGTGTAGAAAGGCTTTTACCCTTGACAAGATCCATGGCAATATACGCAACGCCATCCGCCCCTGTTTGTCCAACTTGAAGAGTTCGTACAATATTGGGATGCTCTAAAATGCTAACGGTGCGTGCCTCTTGGCGAAATCGCTGGCGCGTCAAAGCATCAGCGCCTGGTAGGAGAATTTTTAGAGCAATTGTGCGATCGAGAATCTCGTCAGTCGCTTGATAGACGCTCGCCATTGCGCCGCCGCCAATACGGCGTTCAATAGCGTAATGGGCAATATGTTGTCCGATTGGATCGTTTAAGTTTCCATTCATACAGCCTGAACAAGGCTCTTAGGTAATCTTTATACTCAGCCCCTTTTGAAAACAGGTGTTTGGTCCCTTTTATAGAGCTTAGGAAAAAATCTGTTTTCAAAACGACCACAGTATAATAAAGAGATTAATGGATTAGTACAGGTCACAACTTTTTTATAGTGACAGAGCAATCTTTGCCTGTTTTGCACGTTCCTGGTATATTTCGTAAAAGCGATTAGATTAGGAAATGGGATATCATTGATTGAGCTAGGTAAGGAATCTTCAGACACTTTCTGTCTAAGTTTGTCTAGATAATCATCTGGCAAGATATCTAGCGGCCTATTCATTTGAATGTGAATGGGTTAGGCAACGGACATACTCTAAATAAACTATGATGGGACAAATTGATAGACCATTGAGTGTAGATAGGATAACCTAGTGAGGATTGTACCAATAGGGTATCCATATTTCATAATATACATTTACACTTATACTACTTACATATCATATTTTATACTTTCACGCCGTTTGTTTAAGCATAATTGCGCAAGTTGATTAAGGATTTTAACGTGGCCCAGTTCGGTAAACTTATCTGCCTAAGTGGCTCAAATACAGGTCAAGAGTATGCATTATCCGAAGAGATAACAACCATCGGTCGAGACGCAGAGTCTACCATTACGTTGCAAGATAGCTCTGTTTCGCGACATCACGCAGAGATTAGACGGATTGATAATGCCTACCAAGTCCATGATTTGAAGAGTAAAAATGGTGTACTTGTCTCTGGACGCCGTCTTGCCCCTGGCTCTACAGAGTGGCTTGAAGATGGTTGTGATATATTTTTCGGTACATCTCGTTTTCGTTTCCAAGATCCGTCGGCTACGATGACAGCACCTTCACTTATGGCGGTTAATGAAAACGGATTACGAGTTGATCTATCTACTCGCGAAGTCTATGTCGATGGCCAGCGCCTCGATCCGCCCCTTAGCGTTAAGCAGTTTGATCTTCTCTACTTCCTCTATCAAAACCACGGCACAGTTGTGAGCAAAGATGACATTGCCCGAGCGGTCTGGCCAGAAGCTGCTGGTGATGTCTTTGATGCGAACATTGACCGGATGATTAGCCGGGTTCGTAGCCGGATTGAACCTCATGATAACGACGAGCCGCGATTTATTGTAACAACCCGCGGCTATGGTTACAAGCTCACACTATAAGCGGTCAAAAAGAAAACGCACTACGCTGCCGTGGATTTCCGTCCTAATTTCATAAAACGATTAGAACGATTTGGGCATGCGGTGCGTAATCATAATATCTACTGCGATTGAGCAGAGGTGAGAATTCGGTACATGAGCCAAGCGATGAATTTTCATTCTCATCTATGCTAGAGCTGTGTATAGTCAAGTTAAATAAGTTACCATATTATACCGTTTTCGACCTTACGATTGCTTGCGCCAATCCATACGGTGGGCCATCTTTTGACCTACGGCAATGGCGCTCCAGCTCAATTCTTATAGATGTCCAGCAAAAGCTTGTTCTTGTGAAGACGGGAATGTCCTCTCTTCTCGGAATATTCCAGAGTGGATTGGTCAGGAGTCGGGACAAGACTTTTTTTTGCGAAGTGTAATAGCTCTCTGGCCCTGTTTTAGCTTTCTAGATCGATTGTTGCAGCAAGAGCCTGAGCCAAATCCTCAATCAGATCATCAGGGTGTTCCAAACCTACAGAGAGTCGCAACAAGCTCTCTGGCGTAGTCGAGTTAGGGCCTTCAATTGTATTGCGATGCTCAATTAGGCTCTCCACTCCACCTAGACTAGTTGCCTGAGTAAAGATCTTGGTCTTCCCTGCTACACGTTGTGCATTCTCCTTCGCCGTGTGAATCGTGTCTGGACAGACCTCAAATGATAACATGCCACCAAAATCAGACATCTGCTTGGCTGCTATAGTATGTCCTGGGTGATCAGCTAGCCCAGGGTAGTGAACCTTACAAACTCTTGGATGTTCCATAAGAAAAGCGGCAACCTTAGCTGCATTGGCACAGTGCCCCCTCATGCGGTAGGGCAACGTACGAATGCCCCTTAGCAAGAGCCAGCAATCAAATGGAGACGGTACAGCTCCAGTCGTCTTCTGGATGTCGACAATTCGATCAAAAAAGGCGTCATGCACTTTGGCAATGACGGCACCTCCCAATAGATCGCTATGCCCACCCAGGTATTTTGTAGTTGCATGTACTGCCAGATCGGCTCCCAGCTCTAGAGTGCGCTGCAAAATAGGTGATGGCCAAGTGGCATCACACGCGCAAATGGCACCATGACTATGTGCAATTTCAGAGACGGCTGCTACATCGGTAATCTTCAGCAAAGGATTTGAGGGGGTTTCAATCCATATCAGACGAGTATTGCCCTGCATAGCAGCCTCTACCCCGGCCAAGTCTGTCATGTCTACTCTGGTGTAGGTTAATCCCCAGGGGCCAAGGATATCGGCGACCAGATGCCCAGTGCCAAAGTAGATATCATCTGGAATCAATACATGATCGCCAGGGCCGAGAGCTTGGAAAACGGCACTGATGGCCGCCATACCTGAACCAAACGCTGCTGTACATTGACCTCCTTCCAAAAGACAAAGGGTGTTCTCTAACGCTTGGCGAGTTGGATTTTCAGAGCGGATGTATGTATAGCCAAGTGGATACGTACCATCTGCCGATCGCTCGAACGTAGTCGAGAGGTGTATGGGGGGCATTACCGCACCAGTCACCGGATCGATATCCCGCCCGGCGTGAACAGCAATGGTTTCAATGTTATTGCTTTTCATTATCTGTGTCTCTAATTACCGCGAATCTTTGGCATAATCCAAGCGACTTTGGATGGATTGGGCATTTCGCTTACAGGGACATCAATCAGCGTGGGCACGTCAGCCTCAAAGCCCTTCTGGATGGCCAGGCGAAGCTCATCCGCATTATGAGCACGTAACCCCAATGCACCAAAGGCTTCAGCCAATTGTACAAAATCAGGATTCTGCAATTCCGTGGCAATAAAGCGGTTCCCATGATCCTCTTTCTGCATCCGGCGCACATTTCCATAAGCTCCATCGTTAAAGACAATGGCAACAATGTTGATTTTGTGCTGAACCGCAGTAGCCAGCTCCTGAATATTAAACATCAAGCCACCATCCCCACAAGCAACGACGACCTGTTTATCAGGGTTGGCGACTTTCGCACCAAGTGCTGTTGCCAGCCCCCAACCCAGTGTCCCCTGGTATCCTGCATCAAGAAAGGTTCTGGATTGGTAAAAGGGCATACAAATTCGGCTTACATATCCAATTTGGGTCACATCACCCACAAAGAAGCCATCCTCAGGTAAGGCATCTCGGATGGCTTTGATAAAGGAAAGTTGAGGCTCCAAGTAGCTAATGCGTTCAGCCACGTCTTCATCGATTGCCATCACATCTGCCTTGATTGATGGACGCTGGCGGTTATATTTGCTCACCGCATTCAGAAGCGCCGGGACAGTATCTTCACTACGTGCGACGATGCTTACATCTGGGCGTGGGCCCCGCAGATGCTCTTCTGGATCAATGTCAACGCGAATCAGCTTAAGATTGCTATCTGTTCCCCAACCGTTTAGCGAACGCTGAATTCGGGAACCAATTGCCAATACGGCATCGGTTTTTTCCCAATATCGATAAGCGCCTGGGGACCGCATAGAGAGGTAATGGTCGCTACGCACTATGCCAGCACCACTTGCGTTGGAAACAATGGGAGCTTGTAATGCTTCACCCAATGCCAAGATTTGTTCACCCATCTCAGCCGCCCCACTGCCTACAAAAATCATGGGATATTCCGCCTGGCCTAAAATTTTTGCGGCTTCTTCGGCAGAATCCTTATCCACCAGCGGCCAACGAATATCGTGTTCAATTGGGCGTAAGTCGACTTCTGTTTTTGATGCCAACACGTCTGGTGGAAACTCTAGCCCAACAGGACGTGGACGACCACTATGAAGGTGTCGAAAGGCTTCAGCCACTAACTCAGGGGCGTCGGCAGGCGAACGGATCATACCGGACCATTTGGTCAACGTATCGAGCATTGCGGACTGCTCCGGAATCTCATGAAGTTCGCCAAACCCTCGGCCGATCCGTGCAGAATGAATCTGCCCCGTTAAACATAGGACCTTAGCATTCAAGCTGTAGGCAGTACAAAGCGCACCAAATGTGTTGAGTAGACCCGGACCGGGTACGACGCAATAGGCACCGACTTTTCCTGTTGATTGGGCATATCCCAAAGCCATATAAGCAGCACCTTGCTCATGGCGTGGATGAATGACCTGAATGGGTCGGTTTGAATTTTTTGCATTATAGTCGAAGAGTGCGTTAAAGAAATGATCGTTTTGGACACCTGGTAAAGCAAAAAGCGTATCGATGCCATGTTGAGCGAGCGAATGAACAATCGCTTCGCCGCCAGTTACCTTGGTCATGCTCCGTTCCCTTCATTGGTAGGCTACACCACGATAACAATGATATGTAAACCCATGCTGCTTGATACATAAATGGACCTAGACGTGGGTTCTGCTGTCATACGTTTACTATTCTGGTTTAGCCTAATAGATTTCCTTTCGTACATTCCTCCATTGTACAAGATGCGAAATTGTTTTGCTAATGTTATATTGCAGTTGTTTTCACGTTGAGGCTTTACTATACCCCGCTCCGTTGGAAATCAGCCGTTTAGTGATTCATCATGTAGAACAAAGGAGTATCACCGTTTTCAAGTCCGCGGCGGTGCAGCACCCAATGGCCTTCGGAATGCACCTATTTTCAAAACAATCCGAATATCAGTGGCTCGCAGCCACATGGCTCGCCTCGTGCCGGCCTCGCTTCGAATGAAGACATGTTTCTATACGGTTGTGTTCTACTGAATTCAGAGAAACAACCCCGGTGTACTTTGCCAAAAAAGTCTTGTCCCGACTCGTGGATCATCCACTCTGGAAAGTTCCGGGAAGAGGGGACAGAACCTTTTTGACCAACTATATAGTGAAAGGAGAACAGCTATGGAACATATGGACTCAAAAGATCTGGAACAGCTACGCGTTAACGGGGACCGATTGTGGCAAAATCTAATGGAATTGGCCCAGATCGGTGCGACAGCCAAAGGAGGTGTCTGCCGTGTGGCTTTAAGCAATGAAGATCGCATTGGTCGCGAGTGGTTTATCGAGCGCTGTAAGGCTGCTGGATGCACCATTGCGATTGACCAGATGGGCAGTATTTTTGCTCGACGCGAAGGGACAGACGAAGAAGCCCTCCCCATCCTCTTTGGCAGCCACTTGGATAGCCAACCCACGGGTGGTAAGTTTGACGGTGCCTACGGCGTCTTGGCGGCTTTGGAAGTCATTGAAACCCTGAATGATCACCAAGTGCAGACCAGAGCGCCACTGGAGATTGTCTCCTGGACAAATGAAGAAGGTGCCCGCTTTGCACCAGCCATGGTCGCATCCGGTGTCTTTGGAGGGGAGTTTACGCTAGAGTATGGTCTTTCGCGTGCGGATAAAGAAGGCAAGACCATCGGGCAGGAGTTAGAACGTATTGGCTACGCAGGCGAAATGCCGGTGACAGGTCGCGATTATGCAGCATCCTTTGAAATCCACATCGAACAGGGTCCCATTCTAGAGTCAGAGGATATTTCGGTGGGCATTGTCACCGGCGTCCAGGGGATGCGTTGGTATCACCTAACGATAGAGGGGAAGGAGAGCCATGCCGGAACCACACCCATGGATCGACGCCGTGACCCAGTGCGAGCCGTGCTTCCCATCATTCAGGAATTCTACGCCTTGGCCGATGAATATTTTCCCAATATTCGAATGACCATCGGTGATCTAATACCTTCACCAGGCAGTATCAATACTGTGCCAGGGCAGCTAACCCTCACATTTGATATCCGCCACCCTGATGCGAGCATTCTTGACACGGTTGAAAAAGCGCTCCAAGATGTTGTACAAGAGGCTTACTCTGCTAGCGGTCAGGCCATTGAGCTGAAAGCAATATGGAATTCACCACCTGTATCATTTGCCCAAGAGTGCATTGATGCTGTTCGGCGAGCGACAGTGATCACCGGCATTCAACCTATGGAAATAACCAGCGGAGCGGGCCACGATGCCGCTTATATCAATCGGGTGGTTCCAACAAGCATGATCTTTGTGCCATGCGAAGATGGATTAAGCCATAACGAGCTAGAAAATGCCAAACAGAGCGATCTGGTAGATGGCTGCAATGTCTTGCTGCATGCCGTGCTGGATCGGGCAAATTATAGGTAGCTCCTCTTGAAAACCGTAGTTTGGTGGCTCTTTTAAATCTAGGGAAAACTGCGGTTTTCAAAATGAGTGCGGTACGGCATAGGTTACTCGACTTCGGTCACATCGGCTGCAATCCAAAATCCATCTTCCAACTGATACCAAATGCCGTCCTCGCTGATGTCCACAATTTTGAGTGCTGTTCCTGCGAACACACCAGCCACAGCCTGACGATCATCACCTATGGAATCAAACAGATTTGTATCGGTCAATGCCACAGCAGTGGCCGGAAAGGTTATCAGGGTTGATAGGGTCGGGTTGGCATCATCGGAATTGTCCTCCGAGCGTTTAATCGCCTTAGCCTTTACCCAGTAACCATCATTTAGTTGGTACCACTGGTTATCATTGGTTTTTGCCACAACAAATACTTGTGTGCCTGAATATAGCCCAGCCACGGGGGTCCCCGTTAGCTTGTCATATAGCTCTGCATCAATGTCAGCAAGGCCAACAAAAGACTCGGCGACGATAAGCGGTTCGGGAGAAGCGGGCGCGACCTCTGTTGCCGTTGGTATATCGGTTTTAGTGAGTTTGGAAAGCGTTTTTGGCGTCTCTGGTGAAGTCGGCGTAGATGACTCCGTGGGCTCGATTGATTCCTCCGTGGCTATCTCCGCTTCTGTCTCTGTTTGTGTCTCTTCCCCGATTGACAAGGCGTTTGCCGTGGATGTCGGTAAGAACGTTGCTGTCTTGGTCGGCGTGTTGAGCGCCAGCTCTCTTACTGTTCCAGTTGATGTGCCAGTGGGTTGGCTAGTGGCGGTAGATGTAGGTAGGAATGTTGCTGTTGGCATGAGCGTGGCCGTAGATGTAGGCATGCTTGTCGCCGTCTCAGTGGGTGTTGCAGTGGGAGGCTCTGGTGTCTCTGTGGCTGTTCCAGTCGCAGTTGATGTGGGTTCAGTTGTTGATGTCTCGGTTGGTGTGCCGGTTGGGATCTGTGTTGGGGTCCACGTAGGGTCGACAGTAGGTATATCGGTAGGTGTTGTAGTGGGAGGCTCTGGTGTCTCTGTGGCTGTTCCAGTCGCGGTTGATGTGGGCTCAGCTGTTGATGTCTCGATTGGTGTGCCGGTTGGGATCTGTGTTGGGGTCCACGTAGGGTCGACAGTAGGTATATCGGTAGGTGTTGTAGTAGGAGGCTCTGGTGTCTCTGTGGCTGTTCCAGTCGCGGTTGATGTGGACTCAGCGGTTGATGTCTCGGTTGGTGTGTCGGTTGGGATCTGTGTTGGGGTCCACGTAGGGGCGACGGTAGGCGAATCGGTTGGTGTTGTAGTGAGAGGCTCTGGTGTTTCAGTTTCTGTCTCAGCTGCCGCCGATATAGATGTCGAGGTAGATGTGGCTACGGCTGCCTTTGTTGGTATATTGGTAGTGGTTTCTAGCGGAGCTCTTGTCAAGGTCTCAGTAAGAATCTTTGTGGATATTCCAGTGGGGGGGGGCATTGACCCGGCAGCAGGTGTCTGGGTTAGCCGCCGTGGCGCGGAGGTGGCCGTTTCAGTCCCCATTGTAGCCACCATTGAGAGTGGTGTGCTACCTAACGCAGGAGTTGCTGTTGGAGTTGTGGATTTGATTACTTGTTGTTGGGTTTCCTGCCGGTTGGCTGCCAACCCCGAGCGTGCAGTTACGGTAGTGGGAGCTGATGCAATGGATCTTTCGGTTCCTCCTGTACTTGTCGGGATCTCTGGAGGTATGGGTGTGGGCATTCTGGTTGATGTATACGCCTGCAGTGGAACCAAAGTCATGGGTGGACTATCATCGCTAGAGATCGCTACATTTTCCCGTGGCAGAAAGAAGTTGGTTAAGTTTTGTTGCATGTTAACAGAGGAGAGTTCCTGGCTCGTCCCTTCGGGCATGGAGGTCACAGTCATCATGACAGCCCGATCCATCCAAATTGCAACGCTGGTTGCCGTTGCGGCAATGTTGGAGGAGTATGCGCCCAAACGGGTTGATGGATTAATAAAGAGAACAAAGACGAAGAGCGCCAGAGCAAGACAAGAAGGAAGTGCCAGCCATAATCGGGATGAGGAGCGTACCCGGTACCGAAGGGTACGCTCGTTACGACTATTTTGCACTTTTAATTGTGCATCATATTGATATCTTTTGACAGGATCTCGAAGAACAGAATACGCCGAATTCAGTTGTTGCATCATCGATAATGCTTCAGCTGAGTCATTGTAATCGGGGTGGTAACTTCGAGCGAGGCGTCGATAAGCAGCATCAATGACGGTCTGATCTGCTTGCGCATCAACCTGAAGAACCTGATAGTGCGTTAACTCTCTACTACTTGTACGCTTATCAGTTGTTTGGAACATATCAGCAAGTCCTACTTTTCGAGCAAAAATGGAGATAGCATTCGTGAATCTCTAGCCTCTAAGTTCTGCATTGCTCGAGTAGAGTACCAAGAAAAGATAGACGTTGTTGGAAATAGGCAAAGATGGGATATTCGAGTGTAAGGTTTGGTTCTAACTCCCCTTATATAGATGGCCAGAAAGTTCTGTCCTCCCTTTTGGGAACCCCTCGGAAGAGACTGGACAAGAGCCGGGACAAGATTTTTCTGGCGGACTATATATCAACCTATTGAGATGCAATCGATTGCTAGTCATAAAATGAGAAAATGAATGATCATATTTGCAAATTACACCATATAGTTATACCACTCATTACCGATTATGTTTCTTTCGGGTAAATTACGATCTATCTACTAATTGATGACGATATTTCATAGGGCTGGGAGCTTCATGCCGATAGTAATGTCCTTATACTTTGCCAGAAAAGTTTCGTCCTGACTCTTGCCTGATCTGTTGTAGATAATTCTGGGAAAAGAGGACATACCCGTAAAGACGGGTACAAGCCCTCGGCTTCAAGGGTACAAGCTGACCATCTGCATGGGAAAGTCCCCACGACTGGGATGAAAGGTTTATCGGGCCAAATATGGGCGAGGTTGTATTATAAAGAAACTGATACCGCTACACGGCATTAGTTTCCTTATAAATAGCAGTTCTTCAGGAGTTCGAGTGGTTGGTAAGATTATCACAGGGGCAAACCTATCTAGGTCCCCTGCGATAGCCTCTAAATTTAAAGTAGGTTGATTCTCATTCCCTGGGTGGTTTAGCCTTCTTGAGAATCGTCCTTTAATGAGCGTAAATGGGGAAAGAGGATGACTTCACGTATGGTATCCTGATTTGTTAGCAGCATGGTCAACCGATCAATTCCCATGCCAAACCCACCTGTTGGTGGCATACCGTAGCTTAATGTCTCAATATAATCAACGTCAATAGGATGGGCATCCTCGTCTCCTTCATCCCCTCGATAGCTTTCATCTACAAAGCGCTGAAGCTGATCAATGGGGTCGTTAATTTCAGAGAACGCATTACAAAGTTCAAACCCAGCCACGAACCCTTCAAACCGTTCAACTTGACGTTCATTGTCTGGAGCTGCTTTGGCTAATGGGCTAACATCTCTAGGGTAATCAATGAGAAATGTGGGCTGTATGAGCTTTGGTTCGACAAACGTGCTCATCAAATTATCCACAAGCTTGCCCCATCCATGTTTCGGATTTGCATCTAAACCATGGCGTCGCATCTCTGTCGCAAGCGATTCAGCATCAGGGAACTGCTCATAGTCGATGTCAGATTCCTGCAGAATTGCTTCACGAAGAGGGACTCTAGTCCAAGGTGGTGTCAGATCAATCTGATGCTCTTGCCACTCCAAGTGAAGTGACCCCAACACCTTTTCAGCCGTAGAGGCAACCATCTCTTCTGTGCGTTTCATGACATCATGATAATCTGCGTATGCCTCGTAGAATTCTAGCTGTGTAAATTCTGGGTTATGTTTAAAGCTCACACCCTCATTACGAAAGTCACGGCCAATCTCATAGACCCGATCAAAACCACTTACAATTAAGCGTTTCAGGTATAGCTCAAAGCTAATTCTTAAATAGAGATCCTGATGTAACTGATTATGGTGGGTAACAAATGGGCGCGCCGCTGCACCGCCGTAGATTGGCTGCAAAATCGGTGTCTCTACCTCAAGAAAATCCTCTCTGTCTAGATAGTCGCGTAAACTTCGTACAATATTGGCCCGCGTACGAAAAATTTCCCTGACATCTGGATTGGCAATCAGATCTAGGTGCCGACGCCGGTAACGAGTCTCTGGATCACGAACCCCATGCCACTTATCAGGCATGGGTTTGAGCGACTTACTTAAGAATTGAATTTCTTGAGCATCGACGCTTAATTCCTCTGTCTTGGTCACCATCAATGGACCGGTTACTTGTATAAAATCACCCAAATCTATTAATTTTTTCCAGATTGAATTGTACCAACCGTCAGGTAAATTATCACGTCGAACGACGATCTGTATGCGTTCGGTCCCATCTTCCAGAACGGCAAAGCTCATCTTGCCCATTACGCGTATAAGGCGGATTCGACCCGCAACAGATACCGATTCATCGCTCGACGGAGCCGTTTCATAAAGTTGGCGAGCCTGAGCAATCGTATGGGTGCGTTTGGTTTGAGCTGGGTACGGTTGTATGCCTGCCTCAATCAAGGATTGAAGGTTATTTAGGCGAGCATTCTCTTGATCAGTTAAATTTTCAGGCGCAAATAGCGTTTCAGGTGAAGTGGTCACGGGCCTATCACTTTCATACAATTTTATGGGAATATGAACTATTCAATTCGCGGCTATTCAATGCGTAAAACTTTAAAGGTTATTTGGCCGCCAGGTGTGTCAACTTTCACCTTGGTACCTTTTCTTCTGCCTAAAAATGCCTTTCCCATTGGACTCTCATTGCTAATTCGTCCATTTGAAGGATCCGCTTCCATAGACCCTACAATCTCATAGGTTTCTTCAATATCGGTGTCTATTTCTTGAATCACGATGGTGGAGCCAATTGAAACAGTGCCTCTACTTTCCTCTTCGATTACTTGAGCATATTTGAGCTTGGTTTCAAGATCTCGGATCTCACCTTCCAAAAATCCCTGTTGCGTCTTTGCCTCATCATAGCCAGCATTTTCGCGTAGATCGCCTTCCGCCTTGGCTTCCTTGATCAAGGCCGCAACCTCTTTGCGCCGTATAGTTGTCAGGTACTCAAGTCGCTCCTTTGCTTTCTGAAGTCCTTCTTCAGTCATGTAGACCGGTTCGTTTGTGCTCATGATTCATGTCCTAAACTAATCTATAGTAAACTAATGGTGCCATTGGTATACATGTACTTCGCCAGAAAACTCTTGTCCAATCCGCTATGGATAATTCCAAAAAGGAGGACATCTCCATCTTCATGGAGACAAGCTTTTGCTGACCATCTATAGTATCGTTTATCTATATAAAAATACCGCCCCAAATGGCGGCAATAGAGATTAACGTCTATAACTAAAACAACCGACCTGTAGGCAGGTCGGTTTAAACCGTACACATACTTCATATTATACACACATTTACTTAAAATGACAAACTTTTCATAATAAGGACCATTTACCATCATGACAATTCATGATTTGACTTCCTCTTTAGAGCATGATGAGAGGGCTTGGGCAACCCAATTTGATCGCTTTGCCCGCTTCTATGACTATGACTATCGAGATGTTGAAGATGATGTCCAATTGGTCTTGGATCTAGCTGTAGAGCATGGAGGCCCAATTTTGGAGTTAGGTTGTGGCACAGCCAGAGCGCTAGTGCCGTTGGGGAAGGCTGGATTTAGTGCTCACGGTATCGATATTAGCCGAACACTGCTCGAATTAGCAGAGCAGAAAATTCATGCTGCCAACCTGAATACTCAAATCAGTCTATACAGGGATGACATACGATCAAGTAGACTACCCAGTACCCACTATAGCCTTGCTTTTTGCCTTAGTAACACCTTAATGCATTGCGAATCTCAATCAGATCAGCTTAAAGCACTCCAAACAGCATATCATCATCTTAAACCAAGTGGAATCCTGATGGTCGATCTCTTCAATCCTGATATTATCACGTTGAACGAGGTAGCAGGCCTTATGGAGTTAGCAGACTCTTGGATCGATGAACGGGGTCAGCAAGTGCTGAAATGGAGTGTCCGCATGCTCGATATTAGCAATCAGCAACAAGAGACTACCTTCATCTACGAAGAGATCGATACTGATGGACGTAGCCGTCGTACAGTATGTCCCTTTACGTTACGATTTATTTGGCCAAGCGAAGGGGAACTTCTTTTAGAAAAGGCTGGGTTCCAAGTTTTGGAGATATGGGGAGACGCCTATGGTAGTGCCTTTGATGGGCAAAGTGAGCGTCTGATCTACCTGGCTCAAAAGCCTTGAGTGACACATAATTATGCCAACCGAATGTCGTCCTTTTCGCTCTGTTAATTACGAAACAAAACTTTCTCTGTACAAGCGATCAAGGCTATCCCCCGCATCCACAGCCCAACATTAGGGCAACAACCAATATAACCGTCTGGGGTCAGTTTACATCGCCGTGGCCACGCCAGAACCGTTCTACTTGTCTGGAGAGCTGTTGATTCCGCGTCAGTTGTGGATCGGCAGATAATAACTCCCTCGCAGCGTTTCGTGCTTCGGTCAGTGTTTCCAGATCGCCAAGTTGGGCTACCCGTAGATCTGGAAGGCCGCTCTGGCGTGTACCCAAGAAGTCACCTGGCCCACGCATATCCAGATCTTTCTGGGCAAGGACAAAACCATCATTGCTCTCTTGCAAGGCCACAAGACGCTCTTCAGCATCTGCGCCCTGTGCTTTGCTTACCAATGCGCAATAGCTTACATGCTTCCCACGTCCTACTCGGCCACGCAATTGATGCAGTTGAGCAAGACCAAACCGATCTGCGTCTTCAATGATGATTAGCGACGCATTGGGTACATCAATCCCAACCTCAATCACCGTTGTACTGACAAGAATATCGTATTCGCCAGCAGCAAATGCGCTCATGACTTCGTCCTTCTCTGCACCACTCATGCGGCCATGCAATAGCGAAAGCCGCTGATTGGGAAAGATTTCAGTGCGTAGACGCTCATACTCCTCAACAGCTGCCCCAGCATCTACCTTTTCACTCTCTTCGACCAAGGGATAAACAATAAAACCCTGACGGCCTTCACTGATCTCTCGCCTTAGAAAATTATAGACTCGCTCTCGTTCAGGCGGTAGGAACCATTTGGTCTTTACAGGTGTTCGTCCCGGTGGCATCTCATCAATGACGCTTACATCCAAGTCACCGTAAATTGTCAAGGCCAAACTACGAGGGATAGGCGTCGCGCTCATGACCAGTAAATGGGGCCGAGTCTTGTCACGACGCAAGGCACCCCGTTGTTCCACACCGAAACGGTGCTGTTCGTCCACAACTGCAAAGCCTAAATTGGCAAAGAGAACCGAATCCTGAATGATGGCGGTGGTTCCCACCAAAATATCAATCGCTCCCGACTTGAGGCCTTCAAGAATCTGGGTACGTTCAGCCCCTGTTACTCGCCCTGTCAAAAGTGCCAGTTGGAGGGCCGTTCCATCAGGACGAGTTAAGGTTCCCAGAAGCGCGGAAATTCCTCGGTAGTGCTGTTCAGCCAGAATTTGCGTGGGAGCCAGCAAGGCAGATTGGACACCATTGGTGGCTGCAACATACATCGCGGCCGCAGCGACAGCCGTCTTCCCGCTGCCCACATCGCCCTGAACCAGGCGCGTCATGGGAACCGAGCGTGCCATATCGCGCAGTGTCTCGTCCAGCACCCGTTCTTGAGCATTTGTCAGAGAGAAGGAGAGGGATTGGCGAAATGGGGCCAACCGCTCATCACCTACATCAAGGGCTGACGCCTCGGCCGTTTGCATATTGTTTCTACGGAGCAGGACGCCAAGCTGTATGTAGAAAAACTCTTCAAAGATCAAGCGATGCCTGGCCTTCTCAAGTTGTTCAGAATCATCTGGGAAATGCACAGCCCGCAGACTATCAGTTAGATTGAGCAAGTTATATTCACCAAGCAACGCTCTTGGCAAGGGATCGCTCATCAACCCGCCGTAGTCATCGACTACAGATTTGATCAAAGAGCGCAGACGTTTATTGCTCAATCCTTCAGTCACTCGGTAAATAGGCATCAGACGTCCAGTTTCAATCATCTCCTGGTCAATATCTTCAAAGGAAGGATTGTCTAGGGTCTTCTGTCCCATGTAGAGACCAACCTTGCCGCTAAATCGTAAGGTCGTTCCTGTCTTGAGCTGCCGAGCTACATATTTGTTCCACCAAGTAGCATGGAGTGTCCCCGATGCATCGCCTAAAATACCTTGAACCATTTGACGGTTCATGCCAACCTTTCGTTCACGAATGTCCCATAAATTTGCAACAACCGTTACTTGCTCGCCTGGTTCTAGATCGGCAATGGGTCTCAGCTGACTGTAATCCTCATAGCGAGAAGGCAAATGCCATAAGCAATCGATTACCTGATGTATGCCGAGGCGACTTAGCTGCTCGCGGAAGGCTTTGCCCACACCATGGAGAATATCAACCGAAGCCTGCAGATCGTGTGGGCTGGCCTTCTTGACACTCGCATCCTCTTTCTTTTGCTTACGGACGCGCTTACGAGCGGTATCGGTCGCTTCTGCAGGTGGGATAGTCGCTGGCGGAGAATCGTTCTGGCTAGAACTCAGCTCTTCCACACTTGGACTTTCTGAAGCCGGTACAGACTCAGGGATTGACGCTACCTTTGGAGTTTTAGTATATGGAGGCGTCGATGGGGTCTTTGTAGTAGCAGCTACTTCATCGCCATCAGGTATCTCAAGGTCTGTCTGCTGCCATGCCCCCAACCCACTTAGATCACCGCCAAGCACGCGTCGCATCTCCTCCACACAGCTAGGGCGTTTCCCCTTCTCTAAGCCAGGGTACTGCTTAAGCAGGAGCAGAATTGCAGATACAATGGCTTGATCGCCCCCTTCTTTATTCACGTCAGTTGCCCAGCGATCTCCCATGGCTTGTAAACCGCCCACGACGGCTCGGTTGCGCCAAGCTTGCTTTTCTTCTAAATCTAAAACTTTTTTTAGTCGTTCAATTGCTGGAGTTGTCATTAGAATTCGCCTTCATAAACGAGTACACCCAGCATTTTGGGACCCAAGTGGACGGCCAAACTTGGTGAATAGTTTATTCTGTGTATGGCGACCTGAGAAAGCCTTGAATCCTCATTTAGCCGCTCAATGAGTGAGTCCGCCACCGGGGCATACTGATGCTCAATAATGCCGACTGCCTCCACAGAAGCAAATTCGACGACAAATTCATATAGCTTCTCCACCACTTCTTCGAAGGTCTGCACTTTTTCCAATGGTTGTAAGATACCCTCTTCCATAATCAGCATGCCCTTAATACCTAGTAGGGTACCCAGTAGATTTTGAGAGGCGCTTATCTGCTCACTCCGCTCCAAATAGTTCAGGCTCTCCACAAAGCTGGTAAAGTAGAGATGGGGAACTGCACCATTGATGATACGGGCTATCTCGTTGATATTGGCCCCGGCTTCGGCGGCCTCGGCAGCTTTTTGTACCAGTACTCCCAGGCCGAACGAAGTACTCATGCTATCGATAACCCGAATGGTCTGACGCCCTTTTAAGATCTCAGAAGCACGTCTTGCATCCGCCCACATGGGGCTAAGTTCGCTGCTCATGTGGATCGATACAATCGAACTGGCATCCGAGCCAAGCTCCTGATAGTAGGTTAACATTTGGCTGATATCAATAGGACGTATGGAGGGCAGATATGTTTTATCGATGGGATCTGAACTTGTCAATCGATCGAAAAGTTCATCGCAGGTAAATTCGGCATCCTCCAGGCAGATATCGTCACCAACCTTCAATTGGTGAGGGATCACCTGGATTTGGTGTTTCTCGATCACATCGGGTGGCATCCAGACATTGCTATCAGTTACGATCCGTACTTTACTCATCGATTAGCTCTTTCTTCTCTCTTTCCAATCTTCTATTTGCAATTACCAGTAGTTCACGATTTCGGTGGAGAGGGTGTTCTCTTACGCCGGACTTCTCGAGGCAGACCCGCATTAGAGAATGCTCATTCTACGGAAACGAGTAACTTTCGTGAACTACTGATTACTGCTGCACCTCGTTGTTTACACCGCACCGGGCGTGCTCCCTTGACGATTGTGTGTGACGTTTACACTATTCTGTCTGTTGCCCATTAGTATGGTTCTGTACAGCTTGCTGTAGTTGGCCACAACCAGCATTTATCTCTATTCCCCGCCTCAGCCGAATTGTAGCAGAGATGCCCTTATCCTGAAGAACCTCTAAAAAGTGCTGGCTCATCCCGTCACTTGTGGGTTGGTATAAGCTGTCAGGTACGGGATTTAGCGGGATAAGATTGACGTGGCATAGTAAGCCTTTTAGCTTTTGTGACAATTCCAAAGCCATGGCTAAACTATCGTTGATGCCCTGCATTAGCGCATACTCGAAGGTCACGCGACGATTTGTCTTGTCAACATAACGCCGGACCGACGCCAATACGTCATCTACCGGATAGCGGGTGTTTATTGGCACAAGCTGACTACGTAGTTGGTCGTTGGGGGCGTGCAGACTTACAGCTAATCCGACCTGCAAATTCTCATCCGCCATTCGGTCGATCATAGGCACCAAACCAACGGTGCTTAGCGTAATGTGGCGTGCCCCCAGCCCAAAACTCTTTTGATCAGTAAGAAGCCGTATCGCTTGCCAAACGTTGCGATAGTTGTGCATCGGCTCACCCATACCCATGAAGACCACATTGGTTACTTGGGTAGGGCGCTCAAGGCTCATGCTCGGCTTTTGTTCTGGTCGGGAGAGGTAACGTGCAAAGTAGAGTACCTGGGCGACAATCTCACCTACACTTAGATTTCGCGCCAATCCACCAATGGCCGTTGCGCAAAAAGTGCAGCCCATGGCACACCCGGCCTGGCTGCTGATGCAGAGGGTTCGGCGCTTGTCATAGACCATTAATACCGCTTCAACTGTATGCCCATCATGCAGCCGAAAGAGCACCTTTTGTGTATCACCTGCCTTTGAGATAACTTCCGTAATGGGCACTAGAGGTGCAATGGTCGCTTCTTGCTCCAAGTGGGTACGCAAAGGCTTTGGCAGGTTGCCCATCTCGCTAAAGAGTCCGGCATGATGCTTATAGATCCATTCCCAAAGCTGCTTAGCGCGAAAAGCTGGTTGCCCCAGGGCAACCAGGTAATCAGTCAACTCATCAAAGGATAAATCAAGGAGTGACTTGAGGGTAAGCTGGTCGGGAAATTCTTTTGGTAATTTAGTGAGCATCTGCGCTGTCATTCTTTGATTGTAGCGCAGAGGTCAAGGCGCGGTCAAAAATTCGTGTTGTGTCAAAAGGGCCAAGAGAATGCGTTTGAAATCTTGGCACAGACTAAGGATGAGAGGCTACTAACATACTTCGCCAGAACAGTCTTGTCCCGGAACTCGTCCAATCTACTCTGGACATTTCTAAAAATGGAGGACAGAACTTTTCAGGCTATCTATAAATCTGGCTCTCAATAAACGGGCATTATTCTGATCTGGGACTGACATCTACATCACCTTGAATGAGTACTTGAACTTCATCAAAGTCAAGAGAGCGTAGGAGGGACTCATAGTAGTGAATCCCCATCTCGGCAGCCTGTTCTATAATCCCGCTGTTTATGGACGTTTCCATGAGCATAGCGCGTCCTTGAGGAATAATCTCTTTTTGGATGGCTTCTAAATTTTCGGCACAAAGAAAGTCAGGACAGGTATCTCCTTCGATAAGCACTCGGCTCTCTTCAAAGTTTACGGCTACGCTATCTTCGAAGATAATGGGTGGGGGCAAAATTAACTGGATTTTGGTGCCATCTTCAGAAATCCAGATATCATCCTCTGATAGTGTGCTTAAGTCAAAACCAGCAGGTACGGTCCCCCGTAATAGAACTACAAAAGATTGTTCAATAGGTAAGTAAGAGAGCCAACCCTCTGGGGCCTCGGTGTAATCCACATCCACCATATTGTTATGCTCAATGAGAATCTGCTTATTCACCTTCTTCAGAGAGGAGATGACAGGCGATTTGGCCACAATCGTTGTCGTGGTATCTGTATTGAGTATGGCACTAGTGGTTGACCGCAATGTCCACCAACTTGTCCCCAAAACGATGGCTGTCATAATCAAGGCGAGCAGGGCCGTCCAACCTAGAATCTTCAAGATCGTTTTTAGGACAGAGCCATCACTTCCCTGCCTGATCGGTTCGCCCAGGTTCGATCCTGGAGGATAATAGGCTTGCCTTGCCTGACGCGGTGGCGCACCCATAGGCAGTCCAGATGGTGGCGGTCCAGATGGTGGTGGCCCCGCAGACGGGAGAGCACCCGATGGATTTGGCGATAAGTTATGGGTCCCAGCGCCCTGTTGCGCAGGGATTAACTGATTTTGTGGCGGGATATAGCCTGAAGACGGATTATTCTGCTCCAACTCATATTGGCTCCCTGGGTTTGGTATGCTTTGTGAGCCGTCTCCACCGCGCCCGGCTGCAGGGGGGCCATACCGCTGATAATCCTTGTTTTCCTGTCGACGGTTTTGATTCGGAGCTGGGCTATAGCCGGGTTGCTGAGAGTAGCTGGGCGGCTGGGCATAATTAGGGTTTGGTTCTTGCGGCCGAAAGCCAGGATGATTCGTTAACTCTTCTGGGGGTCTGCTGCGGTTACGGTTGCCACCTTGCAAAGCGGGTGGGAGGCCTCGCTGGGTTCCAGGTTGATTGTTGGGGCGATTCGGTTGTCTTGGATCACGATCTATATTTGACATTGGGTTCCTTCCCTACCCTCGGGTATTTCGTATATTAAGCGTGGGGAAATCGATCTGTACCGAGCGAAAGCCAGCCTCTTCTAAGAATTCTGTCAGCTGTAGCCGCGCCATATCCCGAGCGAGCTTCATCATGCTTTCGTTTCCAGCCACTTCTGCTCGCAACTGGGCCTGAGCCTGGGTTAACGCGTCAGTCTCCAGTCCGTCATATTGAGTAAGGAAGAGCACACTAGCACTCTCGTAGATCTGGGATTTCTCTGGCACAAGTTCCACTGCGACGATTTCTGGTGCTGGCAACGATAGCCGTATATTCCTGCCAGTAACTACTACATTAGATACCCGGCTTAGATCAACCCCAAGCAGCACATTTCCGACTGCTTTCAATAAGATCTGGTCAGTTGTTAGCTCACCTAAAAGAGGCACAGCTGTTTTACGTTTTGCTTCGACAATTGTAGAGGTTGTCATCTTGACGCTCGTTAAATACGCAAGTTCCTCCCAGGTTGGGGTAGGCAGATTGCGTATGGTTGGCGTTGGACGCAACGTAGGAACAGGTGCAGGCGAGATGGATTCAGGCGTCGAATCGAGCGTATCTGTAACCAAACCAGAAGCCACAAGCAGCCCTGCCGGTGGTGTCGGCCACTCGTTGGCTATCGGATCGGGCGTCGAGGTCAGGGGTAGATTTTCGGTTGTATTCAAAAAGAGTGGTAAATATCGCTCAACTTGGTTGACTGCCAAGGGCGCCACAAGGGTTGTCAATGCTAATGCCAAAAAGAGGGCCAGCAAAATAATCCAAATCCGATTAGATTGTTTTGGCTGATTATTCGTACCAGTTGGTATTGTCATAACTCTTCTTATTAAATTCTCGATCCTAAGGTTAAAGGATTTCCAGCGTACAAGACCAAGAATAACAAAACAGGAACAATTAGTACAATCAGAAGGCAGGCAAGTAAACTATAATAAAGTTGACACAATATTCTCATAACGACTGGAAGCCTCGAATTGTTTCAGGATTGTGCTCGAATATCAAATTTATCCTACCCCTCCAGGGCATACCAGGCTTAGTTAGTTTGTTCTACTCAGCTCCGTTTGAAATCGTAGCTTAGTTTCTCTTATGGCTCAAAGGAACAGTACGATTCTCCAGCCAACCGTTGTAAGATGCCGGGACGAAATTTTACTGGCGGACCATATAGATTGATACGTTCATGTTGGCAACAAGTTTCAAGGAAAAAGCCTATGCAATTACTAGTAAACGATTCCACCTACGAAATATCCGACAATCAAGAGGGAATGCTCCTGTGGGCATTACGAGATGAACTTGGGTTAACTGGGACTAAGTTCGGTTGTGGGGCAGGCATCTGTGGTTCCTGTACCGTTCACATAGATGGTGTTGCGCAACGTGCATGTATTACCCCTATAGCCACCCTGACAGAAGAGAGTCAAATTCGTACAATCGAGGGATTGGCTAGGGCTGGCTCTAATGGAGAGAGAGAGCTTCACCCTGTGCAGCAAGCCTTTGTTGATCACCAGACTCCCCAGTGTGGTTGGTGCATGAGCGGCCAACTAATGCAGGCAGCAGCCTTTTTGGACGAGAATCCGACTCCGACTGATGAGGAGATTAGCCAAGCTATGAGCCGTAACTACTGCCGCTGTGGATGCTACGTACGCATCAAAAGTGCTATCCGCCTCGCCGCGGATGAAATGACCCTTGCCGGGGCAGGACAGAAGCAAACACCCGATACAGAAACTGAGGTGACAGCATGAGCCAAACGGATACAAAGACAAAACCGGATCAAGATGGGGTACAAAGTGCTACCAAGAGGCGCTGGCGCCCAACCCGACGTGGATTTCTGATTGGTGCAGGAGCAGTTGGTGCGCTGATCGCCATTGGTGTACCCGTTGGCATTCCCATAGGTCGGCGCGCCATGTTTGACATGATAGAGGAGAGCACTGGGTTGGGTTCCTATGAGGCAACCCCGGCAGCTTGGTTTGAAGTGCTTGCCGACAGCCGGATTCGCCTTTATCTGACCAAGGTTGAGATGGGCCAAGGCGTTCATACTTCACTCGCTCAGATTGGCATCGAAGAGTTAGGCATAGGTTGGGAGGATTTAGATGTAGTTCAAGCCAGCACGTTGCAAGGCCCTGCCGACGCCAATGGTACAGGCGGAAGTTGGTCTGTCTCTACACTTTATAATCCTCTGCGCGAAGCCGCTGCCACGTTACGTTTGATGTTGGCGAATGCAGCTGCCGCTGACATGGGCGTTTCTCCAGATGAGATAGAAATTGAAGCAAGAGCGTTGGTCTTGCGCAGTGATCCATCCCAATCTATTCCATTGGCAGACATTGCTGCCAAAGTGGATCTATGGGATGTCCCCGACGATCTGGCGTTGAATCTAAAGCCTCAAAGTGAGTTTGAGTTCATCGGGCAGTCCTTCCCCCGAAATGACATTTTGGCCAAAGTAACTGGTGAGGCAATCTATGGCTACGATATGCGTCTTGAAGGAATGCTCTATGGTGCGATTGCCCGCCCACCCACGTTGGAAGCAATCATGAAGGCCGCTTGGCCCATGAATGCGCGCGAGATGCCCGGTGTGGTTGAGATTGTAATAGACGTAGACGCGAATTTTGCTGGCGTTGTCGCGGAGAGTCGGGCGCAAGCCTACGCAGCGGTGGAAGCCATGCGGATCGATTGGGACGAAGGTCATCTATGGCAGCAGTCTGAATTAGAAGAGATGGTTACAGTTCCTGGACGCGGTGGTGTAAACATCCAAAAGGTGGGCAATGCGCCGCGATACCTGCGAAATGATGCCACCTTGACCGCCGAATACCGCTCCCCTTTTGCCGTTCACTGCACGCTAGAACCACAATCTGCGCTGGCCGATGTGAAGGCCGATAGCGCTCGCTTCTGGGTCTCTGATCAATCTCAAACGCGTACCCAGGGACTTCTAGCCGAGATGTTGGGGATGAAGCCAGAACAGGTTGAAGTAATACCAACTTATCTGGGGGGCGGCTTTGGACGGCGCTTAGGGGTTGAAGTGGCTGCAGAAGCGGCACGCCTCTCTCACGCTGCGGGGCGTCCGGTTCATGTAGGGTGGAACCGCACCGAGGATATGCGCTACGGGTATTTTCGGCCACCGACCCATAGCCGCCTTTCGGCCAAGCTAGATGACAATGGTCAGATTGAGGCTTGGTCCCATCATCAGGCCAGCGGCCAGGTAGCCAAGCCGTTTCTACCTGCAATCCTAGGCATGGCCTTTGGTGCTGATTTTGGCTCTGTGCGTGGCATGAGAACCCGCTATGAATTTCCCAATATAGAAACAATCGGCCATGATCTTGATTTGCCCGTTCGTACAGGCTGGTGGCGCGGGCTGGGCTTGATGGCCAACACCTTTGCCAACGAAAGTTTTATGGACGAACTAGCTCATATGGCTGGTCGAGATCCGTTGGAATTCAGACTGGCCCATATGCCGGATAGTGAATGGGGACGCCGTATGACTGCTGCATTAGAGGTTGTGGCGGAAAAATCTGGCTGGGGCACGGCCCTACCAGAAGGGCGAGCGAGAGGAATTGCATGTTCTACAGATGTAGATACCGTTGTGGCCCAGGTAGCCGAGATCTCTCTGGATCGGGAGTCTGGCCAGATTCAAGTACACAAAGTGACCTGTACGAATGATTGCGGCCTCACCATCAATCCTGATGGTGCCACTGCCCAGATCGAAGGGGGAATCATGTGGGGCGTTGGTTCGACCCTTATCGAACAGATGCAGATCAAGAACGGTCAGGTGGATATCCTGAATTTTGATGCGTATCCGCTTTTAACCACATTGGGTGCGCCAGATATTGAAACCATTTTATTGGAGGCAGGTGACGGTATCCCTCGGGGGATGGGTGAGCCACCCATTGGCCCACCGGCTGCGGCCATTGGCAACGCATTCTTTGCATTAACGGGTGTTCGCCTGCGGGAGCTGCCCATGACACCTGAACGGGTGCTGGCGGCGCTGTAAGGCATTATATATAGTCTTTAAGAAAAAGGTTTTCCAGTTGTTCCCTGAGCTTGTCGAAGGGCGGCTGGAAAATCTTTTTCTGGATATCTATAGATGGCCAGAAAAGTTCTGTCCTCCTCTTCTGGAAAATTCGTGCGTGGATTGTGCAAGGGGCGGGACAAGACCTTTCTGGCGAAGTATACATCAACATCTTCACTAAGAAAGAATAAATTCAATGGACTTCACAATCTCCCTGCCCCAATGGGCTATAGACGAAATGAATCAACTGCCTCAATTCATGCCCTCCCTAGAAGAGCGTATGGCAGCTGTGATTCGTTTCTCTCAACTAAACTTTGAGAACGACACAGGTGGCCCCTTTGCTGCGGGCGTCTTCGAACGGGAGACAGGCAAAGTTGTTATGATAGGAGTCAATCGGGTGGTGCCGTCTAATTGCTCTTCGGCCCATGCCGAGGTTGTTACCCTTTCGTTGGCCCAGAAAAGGCTAGGAACATTTGATCTAGGTGGCCCTGGTTTGCCCACACATCAACTTGTAGTCAACTGGCGTCCCTGTGCCATGTGTTATGGGGCCGTAATCTGGTCAGGCATTCGCTCTCTGGTGATTGCAGGAAGCGGCGAGGAATTGGAAGAGCTGACCGGTTTTGATGAGGGCCCTATCCATCCCGAATGGGAGGAAGAGTTAATGCGTCGAGGAATTGACGTAACCAACAACCTGTTACGGGAAGAGGCATGTAAAGTTTTCCGAGCCTTTGGGGAGAGTGATCGGTTGGTTTATAATGGTCGATTAGGCGTATAACAATGATTGTGCTCAAACCGTTACCCCATATCAGGAGATAATCAGCGTGAAGTTAAGCCAAGAACAGATTCAAGAATTTGACTCAAATGGTGTCATTCTAGCCCAAGGTGTCTTAAATGCAGCCGATCTACAGCCCGTCATCGATGAATTGGAAGAGTGGATCGATGCTCGTGCCAATCAACTCAAATTAGAAGGCAAAATTGATAAACTCTACGAAGGGTTGTCCTTTGACCAGCGTTATGGTTATTTATTTGGTCAGTCAAATGAAATTAGCCACGGCATGGACATTATGCAACAGCGGGGACAGGCCATGTTTGAATTCTTGCATAATTCAAATCTCCTGGACGCAGTAGAGGGATTGACCGGACCTGAGATTACCTGCAACCCAATTCAACATGTTCGGGCTAAGCCGCCTAGCGAGTTTGAGCCCCACACAGGTCCCTCTTTCCATGTGGTGCCTTGGCACCAGGACGCTGGCGTGATGATGCCTGAATCAGAAGAGTCAACGGTCATTACCTGCTGGATGCCCCTTGGTGACGCAACGGAAGAGATGGGTTGCCTCAAGGTAATTCCTGGTGTCCATAAAGAAGGCTATCGACGACATATCAAAGCGTTAGGCACGGCCATTGATCCCGAGTTGATGCCCGAGCCGGAACCGGTCACCCTAGCCTGTCGTAAGGGTGATGTCATTTTTATGAGCAAATATACGCCCCACCGCTCCACCCCCAACAACTCAAATAAATGCCGCTGGTCTCTTGATCTGCGCTATCAGACGACCGGTCACCACACAGGACGAACCGCTCACCCTGATTTCGTGGTGCGCTCTGAGCAGAATCCAAATAGTGTAATGAATCGCTATGATGAGTGGTGCCGTCTCTGGGTGGATGCCTTTGAGAATCCCCGGGGGTTCGTTGGACACCGCAGTGAGTAGAGAAGGGTCGATTGATCCGCGGTCAGTTTGCCTGTCGTTAGTAGAAATCTCATCATTGACAGCCTCCAACCGACCAACCGACCAACCGACCAACCGACCGACCAACCGACCAACCGACCAACCGACCAACCGACCAACCGACGAAACTATGGCAACCATCAAATTACCCGGCCTGATCGATGCCCACGTACACCTGCGTGAACCGGGGTATACCCATAAAGAAGACTTTTACACGGGAACATGCGCGGCTCTTGCAGGTGGCATGACCACTGTACTCGATATGCCTAATACCAGCCCGCCCACAGACACACCAGAACGACTGACAGAAAAGAGAGCGTTAGCTGATTCAAAGGCAGTCTGCGATGTGGGCCTCTTTGTCGGTGCTACATCGGATCACCCAACTGATTCTCCGGATGACGCCTATCTCCCTGTTGCTACTCAGGCATGCGGACTCAAAATCTATGTGAGCGAAACCTTTGGGAGCTTACGCATTGATGAGTTAGGACTCATGCATGGCTTCTTCCGGACTTGGGCAGAGAAGGCAGAGCAGAGCGGCTACCGCAGCGCGGACCAGCCACAAGGTATTGGGCCCATTGCTGTCCATGCAGAAGATATGATGCTGCCTGTCTGTCTCAATCTTTCTCAGCTCTATGCTGTGCCTCTCCACATTGTTCATGTATCTCGCCGCAGTGAAATCGAGCTAATCCGCAAAGCCAAAGAGTGTGGACTGCCTGTCACGTGTGAAGTGACACCCCACCACCTTTTACTGAGCGCGGATACGCTCCCTCAGCTTGGCGTACGAGGGGATATGCGTCCACGCTTGGCTACACCTGATGATGTGGTTGCCTTATGGGAGAATCTGGATGTAGTCGACATCTTCGCGACTGATCATGCTCCCCATACTATGGAAGAAAAGAATAAACCCGAAGGGACACCTGGCGTCCCTGGCGTGGAAACTATGCTACCGCTCTTGATCACATTGGTTCAGGAAGGCAGGCTGACCCAGGATGATATTCTCCACCGTTGCTATACTCGGCCCAAAGAGATCTATGGAATCCCGAATCAATTAGAGACCGAAGTCGAAGTAGATGTCGATCAATCCGTGGAACTGAGCGATAACCAGATGATTACCCAATCGGGGTGGACACCCTTTGCGGGGATGACAGTTCGAGGAAAGGTTACTCGGGTGATCTTACGAGGTCAAGTCGTTTACGATGGTGAAAAAGTCGTTGCCAGCCCAGGCTATGGAACGGTTTTGTATGCACGGTGAGTCGATCGCAACTGCTTGATAAGCGCGTTCTCGTACGGCGCGAGGCGTGCTGTAAGCGTAGCCCTGTGGTGCTCCAAGCAGTGACCTCTTCTATTACAATTCCCTTACAATTTTCTAAATCTGATTGACTTTTCAGCAATATCCTGCTACATTTTCCTTGGAGATTGCGAAAGATCTTCCGTCAGCGCGGCCGTTATAGTTCGCCAGAAATGTTTTACTCTAGTATTTGTCCGATGTCTCTGGGAAACCTCGAACAGAGAGAACATCTTCATGGGGCAAGTTCAGTCTTCACGAGAACAAGAGCTTTTTTGGCTATCTATACAGACGCTTGGCGAAGGATCGCGCCAACTTCAATATACCACTTCTCATACTTCCTGCATTTCCAAAATACCCTAACCGAACACCTAATACACTAAAAGGTGCAGATTGCCTTTGTCAGTGGAGATTCTTCTCTCCACCTAGGTCTGCCTTGAATTGGTCCTTGGACTCGTCCCAGGGTAATGCCGAGGGGATGACATGGCGATCGAGGGACAATAACAAATCAGTATAATACAAGGATTACAGATCGTATGAATTGGGATATTTTATCCAAAGAATCAGCTCTACAGAGCGAATCCATCAGGATGAAAATTTGTTATGATGTAAGTACCAGCAATCGAACTCAGTATATAAACAGAACAAAGAGCAGAGCTAGGCAAGCTCGAGAAGTTCATCAGATTATTACGTCAAAGTACATTTGGAATCAAATCCTACTCCTAATTGCAATTATACTTTTTATAGGCGTCATCACCACAGTGAAACAAGCACAAGCTGAGCAAGACGATTACACCGAACGATTAGCCATGCGGCTTGCTGGCGAAGGATCTTTTGCTATGGAACCATTGGCATGCGTGGCGTTGAATAGGCTTCGGGCAGGGTGGAATCGGGAGCTTCTACTAGATCGAGAGACGACACCATTCTACGCACCTGACGTACCGGTCGAGCCATGGCAGGTTGAGATTGTCAGCCAGGTTCTTAATGGACAAACGGGTTGTGATGAAAGGCTTTACTATGCTTTAGGTAGTGGGGACTCGTGGCGTCCCCATGAGGGGGATGCTATATTGGTTATTGTTAGCGGGCCAAAATCAGTTTTGTTTTTTGGCCGATAATCAGTACAGAATATATTCGATTTGATATTTTTGTGGTATAGTCCTCTGCGCGCTTCTCCTATGCTCAGTTCCAATTGAAAACCGTAGGTTTCCGCAGTTCTACGAAGGTTGGCAAGCTACGGTTTTCAGACCGCAGTATAATAATCTCTACCCTACAGATGACCCGATAAAGTTCGTTTCCGTGAAGACGGGGATCTTCTCAAGGTTGGATTCCTTTAGGCTGAACCTCACAAAAATCGGGACGAAATTTTTCTGGCAGCCCATAAAAGGAATCGAACGTGTACTCAAATAGCCTTCATGGACAAGATATCATTAGTGTCGCTCAATTTAATCATGGTCTTCTTGAATATGTCTTCTCCGTTGCATCGGAAATGAAAGTAATGGTGGAACGGTTTGGCAGCGCGGAGCTACTCCAGGGCAAGATTCTGACCAATCTGTTCTATGAACCCAGTACCCGAACCTCATCAAGCTTCATGGCCGCCATGATGCGATTGGGCGGCCAGGTCATTCCCATTAACAATGTACAGTACAGTTCGGTAACCAAAGGCGAGAGTTTGCCCGACACGGTGCGAACAATTGAGTGTTATTCAGATGTAATCGTGATTCGGCATCCAGAGGTTGGATCAGCAGCCACAGCTGCACACTACGCACAAATTCCGGTAATCAACGCTGGAGACGGCATAGGAGAACATCCAACCCAAGCCCTCCTCGATCTATTTACAATTCAAGAAGCCCTGGGCCAGGTGAATGGACTCAAAATTGCGCTGGTTGGTGATCTCAAGTACGGTCGTACAGTCCACAGCCTGACCAAATTACTCCTTAACTATGACGTTGACTTCACCTTCGTTAGCCCAGATATTCTGCAAATGCCTGACGATGTACTCAATCTGGTTAGGCAAAAAGCATCAGAACAGAAGAAGAGCCAACCCTACCATAAAATTGAGGATATCCAGGAGATCATTGGAGAGGTAGATGTTCTATACATTACCAGGGTTCAAAAGGAGCGCTTTACCGACCTGGCCGAATATGATCGGGTTAAGGATCAATATGTGGTGGATGATGAATTGATGTCGCGGGCGAAAGAGAAGATGATTATTATGCATCCCCTGCCACGCATCAATGAAATCAGCTACACGGTTGACACCGATCCCAGGGCTGCCTATTTCCGTCAAATGCGCAATGGCATGTACGTCCGCATGGCGTTATTGGCCGGAGTCCTGGGTCAAGCATGAGGCGCACCACCAACTTGCTTGAGCGCTTCTTCTGGCATTTTCCTGCCAAATCCGATGAAATCGGCGCTTTCCCTAATGAGCAGAGTTGTCTCACACTTTTCTTTATGGTCCTTCAGCATTGGTTGCAGATAAGAAAGGGGATCACTACCAGTTGGTCAATGTCGGTTGGGATAATGAACGACGCGTGTATGGTGTGGCGATTCATGTCGATATTAGAGAAAACAAAATTTGGCTCCAGCAGAATCTCACCGATCAGCTAGTTGCTGAGGACTTAGTGGCACTTGGCATTCCCAAAGAGCATATTGTATTGGGGTTTCAGCCTATTGTTCGCCCTGAATAAGAATTTGCCCCGTTCCTGATGTTTCCGATTCCCAGTTATTGACTTCACGGGGCTTGGCGGTGTTGCATCTTCAGTGATGTTGTGTCATCCCAAAATGCCTGAACGCTCGAGCTGGTTAGTTTTGGAGTTCGTGGTGCTGTCAGTCAGTGAGCTTCTCGGCATCGGGTTACCCAAATTTGTTTGTTGTGCCCCGCCTTCGGGGCAGCGGATCTTACGACGCATTGGCAAGGCGATCTCGATAGTGAAGTGCGCAGGGCCATCTGTTCGGCTTCGGTGTGGCCCGCCGCCAACTTTTGCGTCGTGCTGACGGTTGGCGAGGGCGAACTTTCTGGCATCGCAGCCAGCTTCATGGGGACTTTTTGCTCCACATGGCGATCTGATTTCGTCGGTGCCGCTTGCCATAAGCGTGGTGTGATCTTGCTCGTGATGATGTCGAACCTGCTAAAGGCAAGCTCAGTTCTTGGGTTTAAGGGCGCGGTTTCCCGTGCTCTCTTTGGTAGTTTGTGACGTTCGATGGTCCAAGTCGGTGCGTAGGATTCTCGGCATCAGTGTGGCTGCATGCAATTTGACAAAATTGGTTCGGTTTATGGTATTCACGGATTCAGTGGTCGCTTGCCGGCAGAGTTTTGCGCTATGCCCCTAAATACAATGACTCTAGGAGGATAGTCTGAGCCTCACATCCTCACAGAAGGCTGCAATTCAAACCATCGAAAGCTATGCTCGGAAGCAAACTACCATCGGCGAATTCGAGCTTCCCAACGTATTAGCCATGTCGAATCTTTCCAATGAAAGGTATGACGCAGCCGAGCAGAAGATTCGAGACCACGCAAGGGTCGGCCTGCAGTTTAACCCTGATAGAGTCTCACAATCTGGAAAGACAGTTGTTCAGTCTCTATTGGAGGATGGGCGCTATAAGAATCAATTTGAAACGCACCTATCAAATGGAAAGTTAGACCCCATTGTCGAGGGGGAAAGGGCAGGATGGGAAGATACTCTATTTGGTGGAGCGTTCAGTAAACATCAAGCCAATCTCTCCGAGCGGCCCAAGTACGGGGCGCTTCATCTCATGCTTTATCCGGACGGACCTTGCCCGCGTTACGGGTCCTGTTTTGTATTGTTGGCACCTAGCGCTTCCGCTCGGTGCACATTTACCTACATGGACTCACATCGAAATCCACCTGAAAAAGGCACCCTTCAATATTTTGAGCCAATATTTGCAGCCTTGATGACAGAATGCTTCGAGCGCAGTTTCTCGCTAGGTCGTCATCAAGTTTCCCCTCCAGATCTCATTGATCATCTTATTTCCAACCTTGAAAGGCCTTTTATAGAGCATATTTCATCGCCAATGGGACGAAATTTAAATCACTATATAGAAGCCCAGATTCATGGCGACATCCAGTTGAATGAAGATGCCGAACTACTTGTAGCCGATCCGAGCTTTCGAGGCGAATCAGTTGGCGATCAACTTGAAGAGCTTTGTGAAAAGTTCGGTTTGGATTTACACTGGCATCAAGGATACCGACTCCCCATTTCTGAAGTCCCCGAGGACTTCCGTGGCCCAAGTATGCCTTCCTTAGCTGAACGTATTACCAACACTGATTTCATAGACGCGTTCATGATTGGGCAAGCCGCGGCCAACCTTGAGACGAATCCTAATGATTGGGAAGACCGAGGGACTTATGGCGAGGTCCTCCAGGAGTTAAAGTGTCTGTGGCATGTTCTGGTTCGGTTTGGTGTCCCCGCCACTTGAGTCATACTGGTTCGGGACATCACAATAAGATTGAATGGAGGCAACAAGTTGGCCCCTTTATATGACAAGCAGAGTGCACTTAAAGGTTTCCTTGAGCTTATTTAGATATGGCGAAAATTACGACAAAATAATCACCTCATACATAGGGTCACATCTCTAGAAGTCCATGAGTGGCGAGATTATTTACTCGACTTACGGCACAGCAAACAGGAGAATGGAAAATGATATTTCTACACGGTGGTGGTGATCATCCCGATTTCAGAACGAACACAATAGGACGATTTATTCGAGCTGCAACCGTAAATGCTGTTTGCAATCTAGCCCTGATCGTTGTCGAAAAAAACAAAGATGATGCGCGCCAAAGTTATGGTGATTACGAGAAAATATTTTTAGCTACAGAGCTTTCAATTTCGGGAATCCACCCAATTCTACTATGCCCCCCTCAACCACTAGAAAAGAGCCAGCTTGAGAAAATTAATCCTACAGGCGTGTTTGTTTGTGGCGGAAGTACACCGCTTTATCATCAATTGCTTTGTACAGACCCACAATGGGTCTCTTATCTTGAGACGAATCAGATTCCATATGGCGGAACATCGGCAGGCGCGGCCGTTGCCGCCAACCAAGCGATTCTAGGTGGATGGAGAACATCAAAGGATGGCGTTGATCGCGAGATACTCTTTCAGGGTGCCGGTGAAGGGCTTGATCAAGTCACTGTGCAGAGCGGATTGGATCTCGTACCGTTTGGGGTTGACGTCCACGCTAGTCAAATGGGAACATTGACCCGTTTACTTCATGCTGTTGAAAGCGGGCTGGTAGCGACCGGTTGGGCCATTGACGAGAACACGATCATTCAGGTTGAACAAGGGGTAGTTTCTGTTTATGGGCAGGGCCAAGCCTACCAAATATGGCGCGATGAATGCGACATGGTCAGGGTAAAAATCCACAGAGGGCTACGCGTTTAAAAGACAAACACGTTTGGCTACATTTAAACAAAGTAGGTGCTCGCGCATAAATTTCTAGGGCTTCAGATGGAAATGGAATTCATACTGGTTGAAGTGGAAGATTCGGATTATGAGTTGATCCAGAACCTGATTCGATTCTATATTTATGATATGTCGGAATTCACCGGATGGTCCTGCCCTTCAAACGGTCTGTATGGTGGTGTAGATGACCAACCTTACTATTATCGCCGGAATGCCTTCGGTGCTGCTTACAGATCATCCCCGTTTCCCCAACCAGGGATGATTTATTCTATGAATATACTCTGACCTGAAAATAGGAGAAGGATTCAGATGGATCGGCAGGAGGATGAAAATCCTCCGTGGTGCATCTTGAACCATGAAAAACTAATTTGTACTGCCGATTATGATTTCGTCGATCAGGCACAATGAATTCACAAGGTTATCGCACGCTGTGAGAGTATAGATAGCGTATCCCATCCTCACCCTGGCAACACAGCCATGTCATACCCCAAATTATAGAGGGTAAAGCCCATTCGCCGATAGCTTGATTCTGTGGGTTGTTCAAACTCAAATGCATCGGCCAGACGATTGATGGTGCAGAAGACAAAGCAGATGTAGACTGCTTCTCGAATGCCTTGGTCGTTGACCCTAGCGTCACGAAGGGGTGCCACATCCGCAGCGCTGATCTCTCCAGGCGTTTCCGTCAATTTCTGTAGGAAACCTAGTGTACGCTTTAGCTGCTCACGGAGCGGTGCGGTTTGCCAATCATTCAGTGCAGCGTCAACAACCTCGTCAGGCATCCCACGCACGGCAATCGCTTTATGCGCTCCCGAGCAGTAGCTACACTGGTTCTGCTTAGAGACAAAAGCACCCAGTAACTCTGCCTCTGCCTTTGTCCAAAATTCTGTCTTACGCAGTGCCTCTGCCACACAATCATTATAGGCGCGGCCAAAGAAGTTGGGTCGATATGATTGCATAGCAATCGGCCCTATTTCATGGCCAATAAGCCGTTTCATTAGACTTAGCTGCAGCCGCTGCACGAAACTTAACCCTTCTGTCAAAATTGATAGTCGCATTATCTATTTCCTTTCTATGTCAACTTCTATTCAATTGCCGCCAATCCTTGTTCCAATCGAGCCAATCCTGAACCGAGGGCGGCAGAAACGGTCAACTCGAAAATTTCATCCTCACTATGCCCAATGTCTTTTAGATGCGCTATATGAGAGTCGGTAATCCGGTAGGCGTGTTGGGTTACCGTATCGATATATGGCTTCCATTCGGTGAGAAAAGCATCATTGCCTAACAATGCCTGTTTCCCTGTGCTCAAAGCCATTGTATATTCCATAACGCGCCGACGCACATTGCTCAAATTTTCGCTGCCTTGCGTTAACAGGGCGTTAACCGTATTTTGTACATTTTGGGGGTATTTTTGTAATTCCATTTTAGGTCTCCAGAATAAGTATGATATAACCGATATCATTAGTATAACGAGTAAGCGATCCACGACCGTCGCCTAACGCGTTCACACAACGTTACCTAAAATGCTTTCAACGAATCACCCCTCAGCTAGGTCGGATCGACCAATATATGAGCAGCTAGAATTCGGCCATGTCTCCAGGTTGATGTTTATCCTCACCTACACAATAAAAAAATCACCGCTCTCAATGGAGAGAGACGGTGATTTTTACATAACATATTTAATCGATTGTTGACACAGCTGCTAGCAATCAGCCGCCAGCAACCAACTACTAGACACTACTCGGTAATGATGGGCAAGAAAACCTTACCTGAGTCGGTTCCCTGAGGCGTACTAGAGTTATTTGTCCCCTGAGTAGGTGCTTGGTTGGCAAAATCGGCGCTGGCCGAACCTTTATTGCTGCTCTTCAACGCGACTGCCTCACCAGTGGAAGCCGTTGGGATGAAGTCATAAAGTGCCGGATCTGTCGACGTTTGTGCCCAAATGCCCTTGGCTGCAGCCACATCTGATCGTCCCACGTCGTTTGGTGTACCCCATTGGATAAAGTCCACCATGAAGTTGGGGTCATTGAAGTCAGGACGGCCATCAGCGTTGCTCTCATCATTCTTATAGATGGCTAAGTCTGATCCTGTACCGTTAGCATCCAGGTCCATCCACGCTCTGAGGACCACAATTTCGCCCGGTTGCAAGGAGAGATCGCCTTGGAGAACCGTCATGTCATCACCCAGCTTTTTGTAGCTGAAGAGAGCGCAGAAGTGCCATTCACTGATGTCAACGGTGCCATTTCCCGTATTTTTCAGCTCAATCCAGTCGCTGTTGGCATCACCCTGGTAGTAAACTTCGTGGATAACCACATCGCTACTGGAACCAGGTTGGGGTGATTCTGTCGTTGCCGTAGGTGTAGACGTTGCTGTCGGCGTAGATGGATCCGACGGATCTGACGTAGCTGTAGGAGTAGCTGTCGGTGTCGATGTAGATGGATCTGATGGATCCGATGTTGGGGTAGGCGTTACTGTTTCAGCCGGAGCAGCACCCACGCCACACTCAAAGCCACTACAAACTTGGCTACCGTTCTCGCTTTGGGAGACGGCCGCAATGGGTTGACCCATGCTGCCGCGTAGGACTAGATTCTGCGATGTAACCCGTTCAGCTCCACCGCCGAAAGTAAAGCGGGTAATGACTTCATCATCTGCATACGTGGTGCCAGCAACGGCTAACAGCAAGAGGCCAAGTGCCAGAAGTGATGCCGTAGTAGCCGCTGTCACCCGTCTGTGAATTCTGTTCATAAAGGGCTCCTTTATCATCGTTGCACTGGGTTTAGTAGGTTAGTTTGCGATCGACGATTGACGATTTTCCACGATGGACAGACCGACTTACCAAACCCAGGTACACTTAGTTCTGGCTACAGGTTACGGCATCATAGCTGGCATTGTAGACGCTATAGCACTTAAAGGTGCCACCGCCAGGCCACTTGTGGCTACCATCAAACTTGGTCTGCGCGGCATAGAATCCACCGTTGTCCTGGTGGTAGACGCTGTAGGTGCCACCGTGCAATTGGTATCCATCAACATGGGCATTAGCACCTTGTAGACTGTAGTATCCAACATTGTTATTGCTTCCACCTTTGCCCCAAGCACTGCCACGTTCCGCTTTGTGGTAGGAATTGGCTTGTGCGTTGGTCATGCCAAATGATTGATAGCCTCCTTCAGCCGAGTAGGTACCGCCATAGGTTTCAGCATGACCACCACCCGCATTTTGGAAACCGTAGTTGTAGTAACAGTTGTGGGACTTTCCAACCACGTCGTAGGCAGCCAGCCAGCCTTGTGAACCGTTGTTGCCACCTGTGTTCACGCCATAGCAGTATTGGTCATTTCCGCCCTGGCTATCCACGTAACTATTGTAGATGCCGCCGTGGAGCGTGCTAGGGCCATATCGATTGTACAACCCTGCATTCTCAGTGGTGCAGTTATGGGCCTTGCCATAGCTTTGGTGAGCTTCCCAGCGGCTGGAGTCGTTGTAGACACCGTAGCACTTTTGACCATATCCTTCGCCATAGTAGCCATAGAAGTGACTATTGTAGACCTTAGCATCTCCACCATTTTGGGCATAGTAGCCGTAATTGTAATCGGAACCATACTTGGCCCATGCTTTTACATAGTAGCCGTCAAAGTAGGTTTTATTTTGGCCATTGTAGTCACCACTACCAGAGAGGTAGACGCCGTAGGCATACTGACCGTAGTAGCCGTAAAAGTGACTGTTTTTGGCATATAATCGTGCGCCATTCGCTAGGTAAGCACCGTAGTTGTACTGCTTGCCATAATCACCATAAGCGTATACATATTTCATATGCACATTGACGGAACCTGAAGCATAGAAACCATAATGGTAGTCAGAGCGGTAGGTGTTATAGTTGGCTTTGCTGCCCGCATAGGCATAGATGTAGTAAAGCCATGCTTTGCTAACCTCGTAGTCACTGCTATTGGCATAGATTGCGTAAGAGCGTTCGCCATTGTAATAGTTGTGAATACTTAAGTCTCGTAGGCTGACATAACTTTGCAAGACCAGGGTTTTGCTCTTGGTAAAGTTATAGATGTGGGTCGCATAGGGATCGGCACCGTGAATGTGAACATAGGGCTTGGTGACAATCGTCTCAGTCTCCTCATACCGACCAGGAGCCACCCATATTAAGTATTGCTTCTCTTTGGAGGCATCGCTCACGCTCTGAACAGCATCGTAGATGCTGGTATAGTGACCGCCTTCTTTAGCCACGGTAATAACGTACTTGTACTCGCCGCCACCATTGTTATTCCCAGCGGGCTTACCCTGAATGTTGTTCCAGTGTACTTTGGAAGCCCAGGTTGCAGAGTAGGCACGATGCGCTTTTAGAGCATAAGGCACCGTTCCAATTTGCTGGCGGGGCAGCTTCTCATATTGGCCTTCATCGTCTACTGTGCAGTTTGGTCGACAGTTATTGGTAGAGACGTGGACCTCAACGTAGCGATCGTCGTTTTCATAGGTCCCGTAGCCCAGGGGCTTCTCGTCACCACCTAGTTTGACGTAGAAGTAGCCACCATTGGCATCCACTTGGTCGTGATACTGACTCCAAAGCTTGTTGCCGTCGCTTTCAGAATCATAGATAGCAAAGTAAAGATCGACTTTTCCATTCAGAGGTTGACCACTGCTGTCTGTCACATACCCTTGGTAGTTGGTCCAATTGGGTACATAGTCATCGTCGGCTTCTGTGTCTGCCATGACAAGATTAGCACTCAGCAAGAGCATCAGAAAAGCGCTAACCATAACCATTAATGCTGAAAAAGGGTTGCGATTCATAGAATTTTTCCTTCAAAATTGGGTTAATTAGTAGCCTGCAGTCGCTTGGTCGCAAAGTCATTAGTCGGCCAAGTTCGTGGCAGGTTATTAAGATCTACTGCGAATAAAACGGTACAGATGGTTTTGTTATACTGCGGTCGTTTTCAAAACGGTCGTTTTTCGTAGCTTCATCAAAGAGACCAAACAACGGTTTTGAAACGCAACTGAGTAAGGTAAGTACTGCGACCTACAGAATATTCGCCGAGCGATCAGCTTGCGTCCTCAAATGCGATCATAAAAGCGTTCACTCTCATAATCTCCAAGATTAGAGTTGTTCTGAAATAACAAAACCTTGAGGTGACAGGCACTTGGCATGTCTCGTTAGCCAGAAAGCATCGCCGAAAAAGTGCCAGTCACCCAGTAAGTTCTTAATTCGGAACAACTCTATTAACAACATACCTAATCTCCGCTGATGCTACGCGTAAACACGAATTCAGGTTCTGCTATGGCTGGTTCTACAGCTAAGTCGGCAGTTGCTCTGAAAGCTGGTTCTACAGAAGGACGTGGGAGTGGCAAGATCTTCGGAACTCGCTTTTGATACGCCTGATACTCTTTACCCAACGAAGCAACCAAATCTTTCTCTTCAAAGTAGAGCCCAATAAAGATGTAGGTTGTCATGCCCACAGATAAGATGAGATGGCTGATGGACATGGTTGGAGCTACCCAAATGCCAATCAGAATACCAAGCTGTAGCGGATGGCGAACCATGCGATATAAAAACGTCTCCGTAAATGCGGGCGCTGGTTCTGGCTTGTTTCTCAGGTTCAGATAGACCTGCTGCAAGCCAAATAGGTCGAAGTGATTGATAAGAAAAGTTGCCACGACGGCCAATACCCAACCCAGCCCATAGCCAGTTGTTAAGAGGCTCCAGCCTACCGGATTTTCCACCTTCCACAGAAAACCAGGGACAGGTTGCCAGAAGTAGCAGATTAGGATCATCGTCACGCCAGAAATCAGGACGTAGGTGCTACGCTCAGCCGATTTCGGGATGATTCGAGTCCATGCTTTCTTGAAAGAGGGTCTAGCCATGACCGAATGTTGCAGCCCAAAGAGCGTAATCAATCCAATGTTTATCAGGAATGCACTACTCAAAGTATCAGGCGCTCCCGAATCGATGTGGAACGGTAGGAAGTCCCATCCACCTACGAACAGAATAAAGTAGGTAAGTCCACCCATACCGATCATATACCCAAGAATGCCATATAGTAAGATGAAAAGTCGTTTCATTTTCATTATCCCAACATAGTTCAGATTTTTATACGAATAATTTTAACTAGAGTTGATAAACAGAGATTAATAAATAGATTCATATCGCACTCAATTTCCCGGAACGGCTTAATTATGCCGGGCCAAGCGATCCGTAGGCGTCTTCAAAAGTGATCTTCAAATGAGCCATGGGAGAAAAATTTATGAACGGACTTGGCAACGCACTGTGATCGCATGGTCTTTATCATCTTGAGTGTCAAACAAAATCTCTAAAAAATCTATTCGGCCAAAAATCACAGTGACAAAAGGAAACATTATGTTTATCAAAACACTTAGAACATTCGCTCAGGGTATAGGGTATACGGTCATCGGTGGACTTATGCTCTATGGGGCCGTTGCTGGGATAAAGAATGTGGATGGTGTCTTCGCCGCGAATCCTAGTGCAGTTCAGGAGGCCGCTGCTAATGAACCAGCATCAGCTCCCCAACTTCAAGTGGGGTTAGGCACCGTACCGTCTATTATCAATTATCAAGGAACGCTGCGGGATCCAGAGGGGAATCCCCTGAGCGGTCCTTATGCAATGACCTTTCGCATCTATGCTGATGTAACTGCCCCGACGACAGATGCCATTTGGACTGGGGAATATAACGAAGTTACCGTTCGGGATGGACACTTTAGCGTGGTACTTGGAGATAGCACGCCGCTTCCCGCGGACGTGTTCACCAGCCCAGATCGCTTTATTGGCATAACGGTCGATCCGTATGATGAGATGGTGCCGCGCCAGCGTTTTGCCAGCGTGCCATACGCCATGCATAGCGCACACGCTGATAAACTGGATGGCAACGATGCGGCAGCCTTTGCTATGACAGACCATCGTCACAGTGCGCTCGACGGTGCAAACGGTGGAACTAGCAATGCACTGTACGTGGCGAACAATGGCAATGTTGGCGTTGGGACAACGAACCCATTGCGCAAACTTCATGTAAACGGGGATCGCATTCTCTTGCAGAATGGAACCGATTCACTCAACTTCTTTGCTGGCGGTGGTGAGACATTTGTTTCATCATCAAGCAGCAACATCAACATCAACGCCACTGACAATGGTCGCGTAATCTTGAATGGCTCAGCTACCAGCGGCAACGTTGGCATTGGTAAGACCAATCCCCAAGCCAAGCTAGATGTGGCCGGTGATATTAAGGTCAACGGCAGCAACCTCATCATGATCTTCCGTTACGAGAATGTGAGTGAAGCAGAAAAAAATACCGGTATTGTAGCGGCTGACTGGAACTGTACCATTGGCGGTTGGGCGGCAGCCTGGGATTTTGACGAAGATGGGACGCAAACCAACCGAATGTGGACCTTTACCAAAAATGGTCGCTGGCATATTGGTGCCGAATTCGCCAGCCATAACAATCATGAGATTCCAGACGTAGATATGGTCTGTTTCCGCACCGAAGTCTCTATCTTTTTTGGTGAACAGTCGCTCAATGAGGCGAATTGAGGTATTTATGAAAATGATGATTCTACACAAAGTTATCTTGGCTCTTTTGGTCATCGCGCCGCTGATACCTACCTCTTCCCATGCTGATATGATTGACCCGGCAGGCAATATCATCACAGCAAACAATCTGAGTGTTCTGGGCACCTACTCTGCTGCAGCAGAGCTAAACGTGATGCCAGGCTTACGCCCCCCGTCTCGGCTTGTGCAGGCAGACTATCAGAAGGTCTATGAGCAGGCCCGAACGTTGCTTGATATTGGGTTGACCTATCGGCAGAACAATCTACAGCTTATTCCAGACTGCTCCTCGCCAGAGACATGTCACCAAAACTACCAGAATTTTAATGATGGCGACCTTTTTTACGGTTTCTGCTCGGATCATGGCCAGATCGACCCGCGTGGCTACTGTCCTGGCGATGATCCGACCACTTGGCCAGACGAAGACAATAGCATCCGCGGTCAGTTGGTCCGGGCGCGCGAGATGTATGGCTTCCTGGCGCTAGCCGAGCCAGCCGATATGGAAATCACCGTTAACGGTCAATCTCACCCTGTACGGGTACTTGGACGTACCGGCGTTTTGAGTGCAACCCGTGAGATTGCCAATATCCACATGGTCTTCGGCAACGAATTTTTGGTCGATGCCATGGATTACCGCTTTGGTGGTGGCGATCCGCGGGCCGATCAGATTATTAACCAAGAACTGGATCAGTTAGGGGCTGCCCGTCAACAGTTTGAACTTGCCGTTGGCGTGTTGGCTCATGCCTTTAACGCCGATTTTGGTGGTGCCAGTGGTGGCTATATTGGTGACTTCTTTGGCGAACGTGAGTTTGATCTCTTCGGTATCGTTAGCGAGCGCCTGGTCCTCTCGATCAATGAAATTGCTGACCGCTATCGTCAACAAGGAAATGACCAGCAGGCGTTGGACCTTTATGCTGAGGCATTTGCGACCCAGTATGTCCAGGCCATGGCCCTTGCCGTCAGCGCAGGCGAGCAGAACCAGGATTTTCTCAACAGTGGCGGCTTTGAGATCATCAACAACTTAGAGCAACTGCGCAGCCGTGCGCAGACGATCCACGATGGCGTTAACCCGTTTGGCTATGTAGATAGCTATGTACCGCTCCAAACCTATACCGAGTTGCGCACGCTAATTCGGTCTGATTTTCTACGAGATGCTGCCGAAGATGAGAACCGTGCTGAAAATGCCCAGCGCGAGTTTGATCGCAACAGCACTGCCCTCAACACAGAACTGCAGAATCTACGCCAGACTTATGATACGCGGCTACTTGAAATCTGTGGTGTGAGTCAGGATGATTACGAAACCTGCGAGGTAGAAGGTGGCCTGATGATGCAGAACTTCCACAATATGGAATCAGCTTCACTGCGTCTGCAACAAGTTCGGCAACGACAGCAAAATATAGCAGAGCAGATCGAGATCGAACAGCAGAGAGCAGGCCAAGTGATCCAATTAACCCTAGCCAATGGTGATTCGATTGCGGCCACCGAGATGGCGCGTGGCGTGATCAACGCAGTGCGTGAAACTACCACTGATGTCACAACATCCTCTCATGATGTTCATGCAGGCGTCGAGGTACGAAAAGAGGCAGGGTGGAATATTAATCCACTTAAGTGGGGAGCAGGTATGAAATTGATCGCATCTGCTGGGTACAGGTATTCGCGATCAAAGATTCATTCAACGACCACAGTCTATGATCCAGCTCAGGAAGAGTTAGCCAAGCTGGGTAGTCTTCAGGCTCTGCAGAATGCCTTAACCCAGGCCCAGATCGCTGGGGCGAATAGCGAGGCAACCATTCGCAATCTACAACTTCAGATTGTCGAGTTGGCTATCGAATACGAGATTGCCATGGAGGAATGGAATCGACTCGCTTCGGTCCATAACGATTTGGTCAATCAGTATGCCCACTGGCGAAACCTACGCCTAAAGGCTCAAGATAACTTCTTGGATAGCTATCTGAATAACCCTGCTTACCGCATTTTGCGTGATCAGGCCACGGTAGAAGCCGCCCGCAGCGTCGGTTTTGCCGCTCAGTTTGCCTACCTGTCCGCCAAGGCATTGGAGTACGAATTCTTAATTCGCTATCCCAGCTTGGGGGATGTCTTCAAAGCCCGTACGGCAGATGATATCGATAACTTTATGAATGACTTGGAAGCCTTTCGCGTGGCCCTCGGTTCCCCTGGGGAACGCAATCGCTATCCCTATCGGATCTCGCTAGCTCAGGATATTTATGGTCTGTCCGACGAAAATCTGAATCCGGACGGTAGCTTAAATAACTCACAAGTGGCTCAGTTACGGCTAGAGCGTTTCCAAGGGATCTTGCAGCAGAATATGGTGACTGATCCGAATACGGGTAATGTCGTAGCCATTGAAATTCCCTTCACCACATCATTACTAGACAACAGTATCTTTACGCCAAATGTCTGGAACAATCGCATTGCTGGCGTTGGACTACCAGCCGACGTGCCAAATACCCAAGGAATCTCAGTCAACATACTTACCCGCCAGTTTGGTGATATCGGTACACCTGAAGTGCAACTCACCCATAGTGGTCATGCATCATATCGTACGGCAACAGGCGGGATTGTGGAGTATGTGCCCGAAAATGCCAAACTCTCTGGCTATCTAATTCCGCAAGGTTTTGGTAGCAAAAGCAAGACAGCCACGATCTTGAGCAGCGTCAACGGCAATCAACAGGGAACGCCCAGCAGTGCGCTCTTTAACCGAAGCGTAGCAACCTCGAACTGGACTGTTCGCATTGATCTACAGTCGCCGTTCAACACGCAGATCGATTTGGCCCAGTTGGAAGACATCGAAATCGAAATGGATACAACAGGTGTTGCACTGACGACCAATGTCCAGGCAGCCCAGGCAGATGCTATTCGGTTGCAAGCAGGTTTCGCGATGCCGTCGGCTGCTTCGGTAACGGGGCGGTAAAGGAGAATCTATTATGAATCGAACAACTAAGCAGTTGGTATGCATTGTACTCTTGTTGATGTTCGCTTTGGCTGGCCTATTGACCGTCATCCCTTCCAATGCCATGTCATCTGGATCCGTCAACAGCAGCAAGACGTCCGCATTACCTATGCAGTCCGACGTCAAGTCCGTTGTAGGAACCTATGCCGGTTCTGTCATCATCACAGAACCCTTTCCCCTAGGTACGTTGGACTTGGTCTTTAGCATTGATGGGGAATCTACTGCACTAGAAGGACGAGTCATCCCAGGCAAGACGCAGGTCTTTTTAGGGGCACCGAGCCTTGCGGGTAGCATCAGTACCAGCGATGGGATCACGCCAACCATTCAGTTGGAATCAGAACGATTTACTGATGAGATATCTGGGCGGCAGGTTCAGCGTCGCTTTAGCCTGATAGGTGAAGTGCAAAACAATAGCAACCAGCTGGCAGGGACTTACCGAGAAATCATTGAAGGCTTTAAACCTCAACCGATGGAAATCATAGGGACATTCTCAGTGGTACGACCAGCAGGAGCGGAGATTATCATTGACATTCCGCCTACGCCAACACCGACGCCAATGCCAACTGAAACATTGGCACCAGGTCAGCCTACGCCGACTCGAACACCGTTCGGACCAACAGCAACAGCTACAACGCAACCAGAACAGCCGACAGCAACGGCAACAGCTCAACCAGAACAGCCTACGCCACCGGCTACCTCTCAACCGGAGCAGCCTACGCCAACCAGCGTGCCGCCAGCCAATGAGGATCCAGATGGTAACGGAGGCAATACGCCCTCTACCCTGTTCTTACCATTGATAGCCAACGGGTCTAGTGGGCGGGCAGCATCGCTTTCCAATCAAGCTGTCCAGGCTGCAGATGGGGGGGTAGGTGCCAGCCAACCAAGCCCCGAGATGGAGTATAGTTGGTATCTACCGCTAATTCGCTAGTTTAAAGTTCGTTCAATATGAATCAAATCAATAAGATGAAAATGATAAAAACCATCTACAACCAAATTCTTCAAAGAACTTATGCCAAGGCAATACCGCGGATTGCTATTCTTCTCCTTCTACTTAGTGGGATAGGTATTTGCGGCTATGCTGGCATAGACCCATTGCGAGTAGGAATCCATGCTTTGCAAACTGGGGCATCTCTAACAACTCTGCATCAACAAGCAACCAATGATGCTGGCCCACCGTCCCTGATCCTCCTTGAGGCAGATGCACTGGTTTTGACCAATGATGGGAGCAGTACCCAGCTCACGGCCCGAGTGCGCGATGCCGTAGGTCACCCCGTTGCAGGACTCACCATTGACTTCTTTCATACAACAGGTGGATTTACTGTTCCAGAGAGCACCCAAACGAATGACCAGGGAGAAGTGAGCGTCACCTTTACAGCGGGTAGTGAGCCAGGCCAAGCAGTTATTACGGCCCGCGTCGCCGATGCAGCTCAAGGCGAGCTAACCCAACGCGAAGTGATCCAGATTGTAAAAGCTGGTGGTAATGCGGCCGAAAACAGTTTGTCTCTGAATTTCCCGGCCATGACGCTCAATCCTGGCCAGCAAGCCAGCGTTACAGCCACCCTGCACGATGGTGCTGGTCAGCCGCTTGCAGGTGAACTTGTCTCTTTCTTTGGTTCTTTGGGAGAAGTTTCGCCAGCCAGTTCCATTACCAATGCCAATGGTCAGGTAGTCGTTCAGTACACGGCTGGGGCAGTCGGAGGTGCTGGAAGAGTTACAGCCCTATCCGGTGTTGCGTCGGTGTTGGCTTCATTCCAAGTCAGTGTACCAGGTGGCTCAGAGCCAACTGCAACACCAACAGTAGTGCCGACAGACATGCCAACCGCCACGCCAACCATAAAACCATCGGTAACAGCTACGGCCACTTCAATCAATGATCCATCCGCAACGGCCACGGCCACGCCTGCAACGCCCGGTGTAACTCCCGATCCAAATGGTTCGGACACCCCGAGCGACATGCAAGAGATCTACTTGCCTATCATCCAGTGACCAATAAACATACTCGTGAGCACTTTTGTTTATAATCACGCGTGTTGATGAGCATGCATAGGAAAATTTTATGAAACATCCAATAATCTATCAATCAATCTTACTCTTGTTGTGGTTGTGCTTCTTCATGGCCAACCCTACTGTGACATTTGCTCAAGACAAATCCGGGGTTACACCCCAAGTTATCTCCCTCCCTTCTGGACCTGGCTCGTTGGAAGGGCTGGGTGAAAGTTTTGAACCCAATTTGAGTACGGGAACCTCAAGTTACCCAGTTAAGTTTACTGCCGCCCCAGGGCGAGTTGGCTTTCAGCCCCAGCTTTCCCTTAGCTACAACGGTGGCAATGCCAATGGCCCGTGGGGAATGGGATGGGGGTTGAGCATTCCTTCTATTCAACGCCGTACTGATGATGGTCTGCCCACATATGACGATGCCAAAGATACCTTCATTCACAGCTCCGGCGAGAAATTGATCCGTCTGAACAACAGCGACTATCGTTTTGAGAATGAGAGTAGCTTTATGCGTTTTCGGCGCTTGGGAGATGGCTGGGAGGCCCATACCCCTGGAGGCATCCGCTACCTGTTTGGGGAAACGTCCAATGGTCGGGTGACCAATCCTCAGGGCATCTTTCGTTGGGAGCTAGAGCGCATGATCGATACCAACGGCAACGAGATGCAGTACATCTACCTCCATGATGGCAACTACGCCTACCCCCATGAGATTCGCTATAACTTTGGCGAAATCAGTACTGGGGAGGAAATCTACAATGCAGTTGTCTTTAACTACGAGCCTCGTCCCGACACATTTACGGACCGTCGAAGCGGTGCCCCCATTCGGGTTGGGCTGCGCGGGACGAATATCGAAATGTGGTCCCTAGGCACCCTGGTGCGCGCGTATCAGTTTGAATATGAGGCAGAGCGCTCTACTGGCACCTACTCATTACTCGTTACCGTGTTTCAGGTTGGTGACGATGGGGTCAGTACGTTACCACCCCACACTTTCACCTATACCCAATTTGACCCATTGGCCCATGCCGTTGTGCCGATGCAAAGCCCGCCGCCCGTCGTCTTGACCAACCTCGATGTGGATCTGGTTGATATCAATGCTGATGGCCTGCCGGACCTAGTCTACACGCCCGAAGATGGCCATCATCGTTTCTATTTGAATAAAGGGCATGCTCGTTGGGAGACCCAGCCCGTTATTCCCGATAATTCGCCTGCAGAACGCCTCAGTAATCCAAATGTGCGCATGGCCGATATGAATGGTGATGGTCGGGTCGATCTATTAGTCAAGGCGAGCGCAGCAGGCAACAACCCACTTTATTACTATCGCAACCAGCCAGGTGCTGATTGGGAGATCGAAGACCGCGTTGACTTTGGCCCGTCACCAGCCTTTGATCTGAACGATCCCAATCTTCAACTCATGGACGTCAACAATGATCGATCAGTAGACGTCGTCCTGACGACAGGTCAGCGTATGAAGATCTGGCTGGCCCGGGACGATGCTTGGAGTCAGGAAGCCGACTTTGATGTACCGGCACCTGCAGCAGGTGACGCCGCATCGTTTGATGATCCCAAATTTAAGATTGGAGATATGACTGGCGATCGCATTGATGACATTGTTATGGTGCGGGATGGGCAGGTCGTTCTGTGGGAACATAATGGTAACGGCTCTTATGAAGAGCCACGGGCCATCCTCAACCCGCCTACCAATGTTGGCAACCAGGATATTCAGATTCGTATGGGTGACCTCAATAATGATGGTCAGATGGATCTGGTCCTGCCCAGCAATCGCACGGTCGTCTACTGGCTCAGCCTAGGAAATGGTAGCCTGACCGATCCCATTGTCATTCCCAACACGCCCGAATTTGATGCCCAGGATACGGCAATCCGCCTGACCGATATCGATGGTGATGGAGCCACCGAGTTACTCTTTAGTTCTAATCAGGGCATGAGCTACGTGGATTTTTCCACCCAAGAGCAACCCTTCCTCCTGCGTAGCGTAGACAATGGACTGGGTCGCACCATCCATATTACCTACAAATCTTCTATCGAAGACTACATTGCTGATTGGGATGCCGGCAATCCCTGGGAGATTAACCTGCCATTCCCAGTACAGGTGGTGAATCAGGTTACGGTTCATGATGCCAACAGCGGCGATGACTACACCATAGATTATCACTACCGAGATGGCTATTACAACGGAGAAGAGAAGGAGTTTCGCGGTTTTGTGCGCTCCCAAGAGATCAAGGTGGGCGATGAGACGGCAGCAACCACCATTACCAATCTACGCTACGATGTGGGGATGGTGGATGAGGCTCATAAGGGCATGTTGTTGGAGAGTGAAGTGCTGGCCGTAGGCGGACAATGTAGTGGTGACTTTGGAGGCTGCTTCCTCCGAACAATCAATCAGGTAGAGACACGGATCGTGGTAGAAGCTACCGAGACAGAGAGTGGTGAGCCGATTGCCTATGCCTTTGTCAAACAGACCGACTCTTTTATTCACGAACAACAGGCTGAACCAGTCCAATTGCGTCAGCAATTTAAGCGAGACGCCTATGGAAACGAAACAGAGCAATTCAATTATGGCATGGTCTGTGCTGATGGAACAGAAATGGGCGACGTTGCTTGTGGTAATGATGAAGTTTTGACCTACACGGACTTTATCTACGACCCAGAACGCCATATCTTTAATCGAGCCATGCGCATTCGCCAGACAGACTTAGCAGGCAACTTTGTTAGTGAAATAAACAAATATTATGACGGTGAACCCTTTTTGGGTCTACCCCATGGACAGCTCACGGCTGGCAATGTATCGCGCGAAGAGTCCAGTCTCGGTCCTGCAGGCGATAACCGGTTCATCCCCATCCAGCGCAACGAATATGATCAGTATGGCAACATCATTACGATGATGGACGCAAACAGCCATAAGACGACTATCGAATACGATTCTATACAGCATACTTTTCCCGTGATGGAGCGTGCCCACTTGGATGGCGGTCGAACGCTTGTCTATGCAGCTTCCTATCACCATGGCTTTGGGAAAATGATGGCTGCCACCGATTACAACGGCAATGCTCATCGCTTCACCTATAATACCTTTGGTCACATCAGCAAGATTGTCAAGCCTGGCGATACGTTAGAGAAACCTTCACAGGCATTCTTCTATCATCATGGGAGTCCGCGTAGCTGGATCAAGACAGAGTTGCGACAAGCAGCAGGCAGCGACGACGTCATTACTAGTATCACCTATTTTGATGGGCTAGGGCGTCAACTCCAGATGCGTAGCGAGGCGACTGGTGGTCAAGTTGTTGTTGAAAATGCCGTAGACTTTAATGCAAGACGAACCATCTATCGTCAGTACCTCTCGTATTATGCCGATAGCTTTGACTATGCCGCACCTGAGCCAACCTTGCCACATACGGCATTGCATTATGATCCAATGGGGCGAGCGGTGCGGGCCATCAATCCAGACGGCTCTTTTAATAGCGTAACCCATGGGCCGCTTATGGAACTTGCCTACGATGAAGAAGACAATCGATCTGATTCACCCCACTACAGTACGCCAACAACCAGCATTTATGATGGGTTACAAAGGCTTATCCGCTTAGAAGAAGCGAACATTGTCGATGGCCAACCCGTAACCTACAAAACCCATTATGAGTATGATCTGCAGGGCAACATTACCAAAATCACCGATTCCCATGGCAACGTCCGGACAATGACGTATGATGGATTGGCTCGACGACTTACCATGAGCGATCCGAACCGAGGTACCTGGCGCTATGCCTACGACGATGTTAGCAATCTGATCCGCATTGATGATGCAGTGGGACAATCACTTCACTACACCTATGATGCCGTCAATCGCCCTGTTATGGAGCGTTGGGAGTTCACCAATGGACGTGAGCCAGTGGTCAATGCCATCTTCCATTACGATGATGACAAGGCCCCAGCACACCAAGATGCCCAAAATACAATGGGCATGATTACCTATGTAGAAGATCAAGCTGGAGCGACCTACTTCTCTTATGATCCCAGGGGCAACCCTATCGGGAGCATCCGACATTTCAAAGAGGAAGGTATCAACTTAGTCACCCGCTCAGAGTATGATTCAATGGACAGATTGATCAAGACCACATTTGCTGATGGCTCTTCGGTGAGTTATGAACGCAATGCCCGAGGACAGCTCACCCGCATTCCCGGCTTTGTAGATGAGATCACCTATTTGGCCTCGGACCAACGTCACTCCATTCGCTATGCCAATGGAGTTGAGACGACATATGGTTACGATCAGCGGCTGCGCTTGGCGCATCTGAATACAACCGGTAGCCAAGCAACCCTTCAGGATCTGCGTTATACCTTCGATGGTACGAGTAATGTGCTATCCATTACGGACGGCCGCCCGCAACGCACTGCGGCAAACGATCTAAGCCAAACCTTTACCTACGACGCACTCTATCGGTTGACGGAGGTCACCGGAAGCTACGGAGAGATAGAGTTCGGTTATGATGCCATCGGAAATATGATCAGCAAGATAAGCACGGTCTCCGACCCGCGCCTCAATATTGGCACCATGACTTATGGTAGTGTGAATGGAAGTACTTTGAATGATAGTAGTGTGAACAATGGTAGCAATGCTGGCCCCCATGCCCTGGTGACGGCTGGCCAGTTCAGCTATCAGTATGACAACAATGGCAACGTAGTACACAGAGCAATGGAGAATCCCACTGGGGATACCAGCCCTGGGGATATCAGCTATCAGTGGGATGCCCGGAATCGGCTTGCTGCGACCGACGATGGCACAACGTACACAACATACCAATATAACGCTGGTTTTCAGCGAGTCCGTCAAACTGTACGCCAGGGTGATGTGGTGACCCGCACGCTCTATGCGGGAAGCTCAATCGAAGTGCGTGGTGATGAACTTGTCTTCTACATCTATGACAATCAACAACGCATTGCTCGTATCACCATGCCTCACGATCCGGCACGGCTCCTCTCTGGCTTCAGCGATGAACCGAGCCTAATTCCACCCCAGAGTATCGAACGGGTCTGGTTTGTTGCCGACTACCTAGGCAGTACGGGTCTATTGGTCAACGAAGCTGGGGAAATGGTATCAGAAATTGGTTACTATCCGTATGGGCTTACTCGATACGAACAGGGTGAGAACCAGGCATACTATCAGTTTACAGGTAAAGAGTTGGATACCAACGGACTACACTACTTTGAGTCACGCTACTACGACGCTAGCATTGGCAACTTTATTAGTGCCGATTATCACTACCATGATAAGCCAGAGGCTGGACTCGCCGACCCCCAATTGCTCAATTTATACGCTTATGCCCGCAATAACCCGGCTAAATATACCGATCCCAGCGGCATGTCCCCAGATGACAGTACTGGAGCGACGGAAGTCGACGAGAATTTTGAGAAGGGAGCGGAGATGATCTTTGATGCCGGTAGCAAAGCATTGGATGGGACACCAGTTGGCACAGGAATGGGTGGTCTTGCCAGTGCTATCTCGCTTGGGGCTAACCTGCGGACAGTCACCGATCCAAAAGCCTCTTCAATGGACAAAGTGGAAGCCTCCCATGGCATTGCTGGTGCTATATTTGGCATAGGTGAAGCGGGTGCTACTGCATTAGGGGCAACAAAAACGGCCGCGGCATTTAGCTCAGGGGGGCTACTTACGACTGTTACGGCCCCACTCATCATGTATGCGAAGGGCATTCATGATGCTAAAGAAGGGGCGCTAAAAAACAATCGAAGAACAGGGCGTCAAAATTTTGCCAACGGGGAGGCGGCCGCATTGATGGGTCTATCCCTACACGAAACAATGGAGAGATTTGGTTTCCAGGGAACAGCCCCTAACCGAAACATGTATGAAACCATGAAAGCAGCGAATGAATCCCTAGAAAAAGGGTGGCGCAAGGTCTCCCAATATTCGGAGCCAACCAAAGTCATGATCGTTGAACATTTGGCGCAGAAGGCAGCACAAAACGGGGGCCGAGCCTTCCGTAACCGTGGCTGGAACGGCACCTCACGTGACATTGAGCCACTTGTTCGGGGATATGGGGACATAATACGTCAGACCTATGGCTCAGCGGTCCACGCTAAATAGATAAACTCAGTAGCTCTCAGACTGTCATTCTACTGAAACTGAAATTTCCTATTGGCCCCACCCAAGCGTGGGGCCAACAAACTTACGAATCAAGATCAAATAATACCCGAAACCTCGCTCCTGTCATCTCGAGTACCCAAGAGAACTTTCGTTAGGTTTTATTTAATTCCCGTTCCTTAAGCATACAAAGGATTCCCATGATGAATGTGAACTGCCCACGATGCCAGCGACAGATTCCCACAGATAATCTCAATATGGACCATATGGCTGCCAAGTGCGATCCATGCGGCACACTCTTCAATTTTGCAGGGCAAATGACTAGTGATTCGGAGTGGTTCGGTACTTCAGAGGTACTGGCTAATGCGCCTCGGCCTGAAAAGGTAAGGCAGGAGCACGATGGAATTGACTTGATTCTTCGTTGGAAATGGCTTAATGCCTCGATTATCTTTATGATTCCTTTTGCGATCTTTTGGAATATGGTCGTTGCAGGCTTCGTCTTTTTTTCAAGTCCGTTTGCCGTTGGTTCCAACGGCGAACGGTTCGACCTATTTTCCTTAATTCCGCTGATGGCTATGCCCCATGTGCTCATCGGTATCGGATTGATCTACTATGTATTGTGTATGTTGCTTAACCAAACTAAGGTTAGCATGAGACGATCTGAGTTATTGATACAGCATACCCCTTTACCGTGGCCGGGCATGAAGAACTTGTCTTCTGACCACGTAAAGCAGCTCTACACAAAAGAACGAGTCGGTGGCAAAAACGGTAGCCGAATAAGCTATGAAGTCCACCTGATCAACCATCAAGGAAAACATTCCAAGCTTCTTACTGGCCTTGATTCTGCTGAGCATGCGCTCTATGTGGAGCAGGAGATTGAGAAATATCTGAATATCCAGAATCGGCCAGTAAGAGGAGCATATGCATAAGATGTCATAATATACATGGATTGAACGAGAAAATTGCAAACGGTAAATTACGAATTGCGTAATGTGCTACTGGTAGGTTACGATACACCCTATCCAGCAACTTGCACACACTAACAGAACTTATGCCGCAACTAAAGCTCTATCTATTTGGCTCACCAAGAGTTGAGTTAAATGACCAAGTGGTCGATCGATTACGCCGTAAAGTGCTGGCCATCTTGGCCTATCTCGTTGTTACCCAACGGCCCCATCGGCGGGATGCCTTAGCCACCTTACTTTGGCCCGAGTCCGGGCAACAGGCTGCACGATCTGCATTACGGCGTGAAATTCACATTATCAATCAAAAATTGGGTGATGGCTGGTTAGTCACTACTCGCGATTCGGTGTCTATCAACCTTGAGGCAAATTTATGGGTTGATACGGTTGAGTTTCGGAAGAGACTGAACGAAAGTCAAAATGGGGCAGTTAGTATAAATGGGCTGATAGCCGCCGTTGAACTCTATCAGAATGATTTCCTTTCTGACCTAACTATCTCCGGATGTCTAGAATTTCATGATTGGCATAGTGTGGAGGCAAATTCGTTGCGGGGAGAGTATGTCAATGCACTAAGTAGACTGCTCCGCCACTATGAAGAAGAAGATGACCTGACGTCAGCTATCACCTATGCCCGACGGCAGCTTGCGCTGGACCTGATGCATGAACCAGCCCATTATGAGTTGATGCGTCTCTTTGCATTGGCAGGGCAGCAGAGTGCAGCGCTCCGTCAATATCGAGAGTGCGAACGCATTTTGAAGATGGAATTAGGCGTGTCGCCCCAAGAGCAGACCGTTGAACTCTTTGAATCCATTCGATTGAGACGTTTCCCGAACAATGGCAGGGAAAAAGCAAACAGGGAAAAAGCAAACAGGGAAAGAGCAAAGCAAGAAAAAGGAGAGACCAAGAGGGATAGCAACAAGCCATCCCTTGATCCTCCTCTCGATCCTTCTCCACCTCAAGCCACTTCCCCTTCTCCACCGCACAATTTACCCTCCCAGCTAACCGCGTTCATTGGGCGGGAGGCTGATCTGGTTGCTATCGAAAACCTATTGCTTGACAGCCCAGAGTGCCGACTCTTAACTTTATTGGGTCCAGGTGGAATTGGCAAGACTCGACTTTCGCTACAAATTGGCCATCTCATCATAAGTAGTCAACGAGTGGTCGGGGGGGGATCTCCAACAGATAACACGATGGATCCGCTCCACCCATTTCCGGACGGCGTCTATTTTGTTCCCTTGGCAGCCATAAGTGATGTTGACTATATGGTGCGCGCCATTGGAGACGCGGTCAATTATCGCTTTCAAGGCAACGAGGAGCCTCAGATCCAATTAGAGAAGTTCTTAGGGATCAAGCGCTTGCTTCTGATTATCGATAATTTTGAGCACTTGCTAGATGGTGCAGACTTGCTTAAGGCGTTCCTGCAACAAGCGCCCTACCTATCTGTGCTGGTAACTTCGCGGGAAGCACTCAACGTCCACGAAGAGTGGCTCTATCCAGTTGGCGGAATGACAGTACCAAAATCTGACGCTGCTCACGAACAAATCGCTGAAAATAGCGCGGTACAGCTTTTTGTTCAGCGTGCGCAGCAGGCAAAGAGGGAGTTTGCCCTGACAGAGGAGATTGCACCCTCAGTGGCTCGGATCTGCCGGCTTGTGGATGGAATGCCCCTGGGATTGGAGTTGGCTGCAGCATGGGTGCAGGCGATGACAGTAGTCGAAATTGGTGACGAGATTGCCTCCAACATCGACATTTTGGCCTCTGACCGACGTAACATCCCAGAACGTCATCGCAGTCTGCGAGCCGTATTCGAACAGACATGGCAGCGGTTAACCAAGACAGAGCGGAGGACATTAAGCCGGCTGTCCGTATTTCGTGGCTCCTTTACCCGTGAGGCTGCTCAAGACGTGGTCGATGCCACGTTGCTGGATATGGCGTCACTGGTTGATAAGGCCCTTTGCCGCCAACTATCAGGGCGTTACGATCTCCACGAGCTACTGCGCCAGTTTGCCTTTGAACGCATGAATGATGATGAACAGACCGCCATCCAAGGGGAGCATAGTCAATATTATTGTGAGATATTGGATATGCAGCATCAATACCTGATGACATCTGGCGAGCCAGGGCTGCTCCAAGCCATTACCGATGATTTTGATAACATTGTCTCCGCGTGGCATCATCGAATCACACAAATTGTCCATACCTCAAGCAGAGATTTTGCTAACTCACCCCAATCATTAACAAAAGAAGTCCATGTCTATGTTGAATTGATTCGTCGTTGTTCACCTGTGCTATCTAATTGGTTCGACCGCCGAGCGCTCTATTGGGAAGGTCAGCGTACCTTTCAACGCTCTGTTTCTCTTTTGCGGGATGCAATCAACCATCAACCTTCCATAAGTGCTCATATACAGGACGCTTATGTGCAACTGCATATTGAACAAGCCAACTTCGATATGCGGCTGGGTCACTTCTTAGAAGTCAAAAGCAGTTTAGAATCATTCATCCCAGAGCTAAAGGCAGATGGCGATAGGCGACAGCTAGCTGAATTATACACTTGTCTGGGACAGACCTATTGCCGTCTTGGCGAATTTGTCCAAGCTCAATCTTATTCAACCGAAGGATTGGAGATCTTTGGCCATCTTGGTTTGCCGTTGGCAAGGACCAAAGCGCTGTCTATTCTGGGCATGATTGCAAACCGCCGCCAACAATATGATGAGTCACGTTTGTACTATGAAGAAGCTGCGGCTATTTATGAAGAAGTAGGCTATGTGGTCGGGTTGGCCCTATGTATGAACAACATAGGCTCCGCTTTTTCTGGTCAAAAAGAGACGAAACAGGCGATTTTATATTATGAAAAAGCGTATGTATTTGCTCAGCAGAGTGGTCATCAGAACCTGCTTGGTACGATTTCTTGTGGGCTTGGAGGGTGCGCCTACGATGCGGGTGATTATGAAACGTCTAAAGAGAAATACATTCAAGGATTAGCAATTTTTCGTGAATTGAACGATATACGCTGGATCGCCGTTACGTTGGCCGATTTCAGCTTCACGCTCATAGAACTGAACGAATTGACTACGGCAACAGATAATCTTTATGAGTCACTGCAGTTGATACAACGATATCAGCTCAAAGCCGATGGAATTCAGGCCTTGGCTGCCACGTCCTTGTTGCTAACACGCCACAAGAAGTATTATCTAGCAGCAGTTCTTGTCACCCATGTACTAGACGATGACCGTCTGCGTGCCCGAGCACGTAGACCTTGTGAGACGTGCCGTGATGCACTGAAAGAGCAAATGACGGAGCAAGACTTTACTCGTGCCCAGTTTCATGGGCGAAGCACACCATTTGGGAAGATTGTAGAGGAAGCCATCGACGCCATATCTTAAATGTCAGCAGCTTAAACATGATTCGCACCCGTTCTAGAGACACAGAGACCAACATGAGACAACTTGGAGATGCTGAAGAATCTCTCATTGTAACTGCAAATTACTGATTTCATACAGGGAGATCTCTTCACTCTCCCATTCCTCCTCAAGGCTCATTAGGTCATCCCACCGTTTCAGTGCTGGTTCATATATCTTAAACCACTCCTGATAGAACGATGATGACGTCACGGTATCGTAGCTGTCACGGCTCTCCCAATGTTGGGTAGCCAGATAGGAGCAGGTACCGTCAATACGCAACAGCCCAATCTTACGACAGCCTGGAAGTTTTGCATACATCGGAACAATGCCTTCCCTAATCAGGGTAACAAGGTCAGGTTCAAGCTGATGGTCTTTCAGCGTCCACCGCTTGAATGTGACAAATTCATTCATTGTTTTTGCTCCATGATTCGTTCTTCAGGTTGGTTATCGTAACAATGTGTATTATTCTTGTACGTACACCGTTTACGATTCACCCCGGTTTCTAATCTCCTCCTATATCGTTGCTGCCTAACCACTTCGTCACAGAAACCTACTCTCTTAAGAAACTGTACTGCCCTGTCATTATTGGCTTGTACGTTGATTACAACTGAGCGGAAGCCCGCGCTATAGGCTGACGCCACCCGTTGCTTGAGCAATGCATGGGCAACGCCTTGCTGTCGAAATGGCTGGCGAACGGCTAACTGACTGACCCAAACGTCTTGCAGATCCTCATAACACCATAAAAGGCCGACTGCTTCGTCATTAATCGATGCAAGAAGCCCGCATCCATTATGAGTCATAGCGTTACGGAGCCGAACCACCTCTTTATCTAGCCGGTCATCATTTGGTTCTTTGTCATAATCGGCAGATGTACGTAAGCATACTCTGGCACAAGTGGTTAGATTCACTTCATCTATGGGGGAAATAGAAAGCCCTGGTATCAATTGACGACCAGGGAATACGCCGACATGTGTGAGGAAAATGGTATCGGTATCTTGCTGCCAGTTGGCTTCAACCAATCTTGGACCAATTGTACAAGCCATTTCTGCCTTATCGATGATAATCTGAGCAGCTGTATTATTCGCATAGCGCTTACAGAGAGAAGTAAGAAAGTCAGGCAGTTCTTTCGCTGTTAGATCATTTGGGTAGATCGCCCCGTGCTCCCAATAAGTCCCCAACTTCCGCACTTCGGCACGGCATCCCGCTCTATGCATCGGATTGTGAAACCAATTGCGAATGGTCATCGCTATCTGTTCATGATGGGGATGACGTATTGTGGATTGTTGTTGGGCATTCACGGTTGCACTCCCATACATGGATCAATGGGAGGCATGGTGTGACAAAGTGCCGGATTGCTTTTCAGCCTTGAGAACCATCGTATCGCTTGTTGTTCCTGTGTTGAATACATAATTTGCTCCTTGTGTGTAATGACTATGATCATCTCTGTTTTGCAAAGGTGAATCACCATTTTTAAACAGAGCTAACTATGTATTGAGTATAATTATCAAACGATCTTTATACGTCGCTCTTTGCGTCCTTTGAGGGCATAATTTGTGTGGAATAGATGATTTAATTGGCAGTTGATTGGGGTTTTAAGGACGCGACAGGTTCCTGAACCTACAATACACTTCAATTAGCTATTGGGAGATTCGAGAGGTTTCAAACGGGGAACTACTTATTTTTCTAATCTGGAACACTGACTATATAGGCAACCAAACAGAGACACTTGTCCCTTGCCCGTGTCCACCACTCTTGGCTGTGACGCGCCCGCCATGTTCCTCAACAACTGCCTTGACAATAGCCAACCCTAATCCCGTTCCTCCGCTCTCCCTGGCGCGCGACTTGTCTCCTCGGTAGAAGCGATCGAAGAGGTAGGGCAACTGGGCAGGATCTATGCCACTGCCTGTGTCGATGATGGTGAGCATTATGCCGCTAGTGGTCGGTTTATTCATAGGATGGGTCGTGATGTGAATGGTGCCACCGACCGGCGTATGACGCAGCGAATTACCGATTAAGTTGTGCAGCACCTGACGAATGCGGACTGCATCGATGGTCGGTAAGGGCAAGTCAGCATCACCCGTGTACGTGAGTGATACGTCCTGTTCTTCGGCCAGTGGCTCAAATATGGAGATGGTCCCGCGTACCAATTCTACGAGATCGGTTGGCTGCTTATCTAAGGGAAGTTTATGAGCCTCGGCGAGGGCTAGCTCACGCAGATCGTTAACCAGCTGAATTAAATGGCGGGTTTGACCGTAAAGATGGGCCAGCTCTTCTTCATCTAGCTCATAGACTCGGTCTAGCGCAGCCCGCAGATTACCCTCAAGCACAGTTAACGGAGTCCGCAACTCATGAGAGACGTCAGCCATCAGATTGTTGCGCAGCGTTTCTGCATGTTCCAAATCCGCTGCCATGCTATTAAAGGAGCGGGCCAGATCTTTAATCTCCCGGCTGCCGCTCATGGTGATTCGCGTACTCAGGTCACCTTCACCAATCCGGCGTGCAGCCGCCGCGAGCCGAGTCAAAGGCGCACTTAAAATGCGGCTGACTAGGACGCCCGACAGCATTCCAATGGTACCCGTGACGAAGAGCAATCCGAGAAACCCTTCTGGAAGTTCCCGCCAGATATCGCGCAGCATGGGTCGCCCATCATCAAAGATGGGCGGAATCCAGCGCATAAAGGAGGCACCAACCAGAATCACGAGCAGCAGACCGAGCACGACAAAGAAGAGTGTCCCAATCGCCAAGCTCATACGTACCCATAATCTATCCATCAAATGTGACCATATTTCCTAAGCTCTACATCTTTGTCAGCCGATACCCAATGCCGTAGATTGTCTGAATGTACGTTGGCTCATTTGGGTTTGGCTCAACCTTACGCCGCAGGTTGCGAATATGGGTATCTAACGCACGACCCATCCCTTCGTATGCATACCCCATGATCTTCACCACCAATTCATCTCTAGCCAAGGTATGACCAGGGTTTGCCATGAGCAGATGGAGCAGCTTAAATTCGGTACGGGTCAGGTCAATGGGAACTTCGTCTACTGTTAGCTGATGCTGATCTAGATCCAGCTTTAATCCGCCCACAATCAGCACGTTTGCTTGAGGTACTCCCATATCTTGGCTGAACTGGCTACGCCTCAATAGCGCACGCACTCGGGCAACCACTTCTCTGGCATTGAAAGGCTTGGTAATATAGTCATCGGCACCAAGCTCCAATCCGATGATCTTGTCGGTATCTTCCACTCGGGCTGTCAACATGATAATGGGCGTTGGGGCCAGCGAACTGTCGCTACGGATGATCCGAGTGATATCCCAGCCATCTCGGTCGGGTAGCATCAGATCAAGGACGAGCAAGTCTGGTCGTTCACTACGCAACAAGTGGAGCGCGCCCTCCCCGTTGTTGGCACTGAGAACCACGAAGCCAGCCTGTTCGAGGTACCCTTTCACCACCTTCACAATTGATTTGTCGTCGTCAACGACCAGAATTTGATGAGTCATTATTGAGCTAGCATCCTACTTGCCTCAGTTTGGGTGATGAGATCGGCATCCACTGCGATCTGATAGACCGCTTCTGGTCCCAACCTCTCTAACTGTTCCTCGATATCCTCACTCATTTGAAAATGAATGCGCTCCCTCGCCTGTTGATTTTCTCTGCTGCGGCGGCCTTCGCGCCGGTTAGAGCGCTGATTGGTATCTCGACGCCTGTTTGCGTTTCGGCTCCTGCGTATATTAGCATCGTTTTGGGTAAGCGGCTGATCGACCTCAATGACGTTGGCTTGTGCGGCTGCCATGACCAATTCACGTGCTCCCACTCGCTCCACCAATTGTTCAATCAGAATTGCGCTGCGTCCCGTTACTAGCCCTTGGGCGTTGGTGGGAAGGTTGTAGGTTGCGCCGATGACTAGGATTAAACCAAATAGAACGGCAGCCGTGATCAGCAATATTCTCGTTTTTCCACGCCGAATAATTCTGTTCATAATTGGCTCCGTTCTGTTGATGCAATATCACGTAACGGGTTTCGAGATCCCCAGGTCTCTCCCCAAGCCTTTCGCTGGTTCTGCTGCTGACTCTCCACTGGGTTCTGCTCTTGGTTCTTCCACAAGTTCTGCCGCCACCGGACGACAGCTCGCCGAATCGGCGGAATCCGGATGCCCAATAGGGCGCAGTAGGTCAGGGCAGTTACCATGCCTTGGCCCAAGAATAGCAGATGGAGCACGATAAAGATAGCTATAGCGTACACCAAGTAATGCAATCGTTTCCAATTCTTGCCTAGCTGGTTCATGGACCACTTATTGGATGTGATTGCCAGAGGAACCATGAGCGCAACACCTATAAAACCAAACAGTAGCATGTTAGAAGCCGCCGTGGCGTTTAAACCAGCCCCTATATTGAACTGAAAGCCCGCCATAAATACCAAGTAGTGAACCGCAGAATACATAAAGGCATAGAGGCCCAGCGGTCGCCTTAGATTTAGTGGCCAACGCCAGCCAAACAGAATATGTAAGGGTGTGCAGAACAACATGGCCGTAAAGGTGATGAGCGAGACATCGGCCATCACTCCAGCCATATCTAGAAAATCGAATTGACTCATCAATCCAATCACTGTGATGCCTGCTGCACCAACAACGAACAGCATAGGGGCCACCCCAAATATGAGGATCAAAGGTGGAATCCATTTTTCGACTATTTTATTCATTTGTGTCTCCCAAATTAAAAAGTTATTTATTGTTAGTAGTCCGCAGTCAGCTTGTCCCTGTGTAGATGGGGATTGGTCGCATAGTCCATAGTCAGTCGCCTATACTTACAGAATTGTGTTCTACTGATTATGCTACAGTCGCTTTGAAAACAAGCTCTCCCTAATGTATTACAGAGAGACCAGCCACCCACTTTCAAACGAAGCGGCGTATAACTTTGTTTAGCCCCTCTAGCGTAGCGGGTGATTCTTAAGAGATTGTCAAGAGATTTAGCAGCAATTGTTAGGGCAGGCATTTTCTGCTCAATCGAGGGTTTCGGGATTGGGTAGTGGGGCGTTCGTAAAAATTGTCTATTGACAATACGCCCTTCCCTTGTTATCCTATTGATAGTTAAATATAACAAGACGTTGATGGTGACGATCCATACGGACGAGAAAGCCTAACCGTTAGAAGAGGGTATTTTCTCTGCCGGACCAACCAGCGAGTCGAGGATAGTGAAAGCTCGACCAGAAGGCTTGTATGGAAGCCCCACCGGAGTTGCTACCGAAGCGAACTTCATTCGATAAGGTATGCCGGCCTGTTCCCCCGTTAGCGGGACACGCCCTCGCCTACGATAATTATTGGTTTTATTGAAAGTAGGTCGCGGCGGGTAAGTGGGGATCTCAATCAGATCGTTGCAATCCTTCTTTGTGACTGATGATCCCAATCATGGTGGTACCGCGGATTCATTCGCCCATGAGCATTATGCTCATGGGCTTTTTTTATTGGTTTGAAATTGTTGGTTTGAAATTGTTGGTTTGAAATTGGAGGCACAGTATGAAGGCAAATGACTTACGCAATAAATATTTAGATTTCCTTAGGAGTCAAAACCATACCATCATCCAGAACGCACCGCTGATTCCAGAAAATGATCCCAGTGTGCTCTTTACAACGGCAGGTATGCATCCATTGGCTCCCTACCTACTGGGGATGGCTCACCCAGCGGGGCGGAAGCTAGCGAACGTACAGAAGTGCCTGCGCACCAATGACATTCTTGAAGTGGGTGATGATACCCATCTGACCTTCTTTGAGATGTTGGGCAGTTGGTCACTGGGTGATTACTGGAAGGAGGAGGCGTTGACGCTCAATTTTACCTTGCTGACTGAGGTATTTGGTCACGCCCCGGATCGGCTCTCTGTTACCTGCTTTGCTGGAGATGAGGATGCACCCAGAGACGATGAAGCGGCACAGATCTGGCAAGATCTGGGGATTCCAGCTTCTCGCATTACCTTTCTATCAAAAGAGGAAAATTGGTGGGGACCCGCTGGTCTAACAGGTCCCTGTGGCCCGGACAGTGAGGTGTTCTATGACCTGGATCCCACCAACAGTGAAGGTGGAGATCCAGTCAGCCAGCCTGAGCGTTTTGTTGAGATCTGCAACAACGTCTTTATGGCATTCGAAAAAGATGGTAATGGTTGTTATCATCACCTGCCTCAACCCAATGTGGATGTAGGGATCGGCTTTGAGCGAAATCTCATGCTGCTCAATGGTTGTCAATCAGTCTTTGAAACCGAGTTGTTTGTGCCTATTATAGAAGAAATTCAAAGGCTGGCTCAACAAGATAACGCCTTTGCGGTTCGTGTCATTGCAGACCATCTGCGCTCGGCTCTCTTTGTTATGGCCGAAGGGATCATACCAGGCAAAACGGATCAACCCTACGTGGTTCGACGCCTGATCCGGCGGGCCATTCGATATGGCAACGAAATCGGCATCAAGGGATCGTTCTTGGCCAAGCTAGCAGAAGTCGTCATCCCAACGGTTAGCGATGCGTATCCAGCATTAGAGGAAAAGCAGGGCCAGCTCTGTACAGCGCTGGATGAAGAAGAGCAGCGTTTCCAGCGCACACTAGTCCGTGGGGAAAGAAAGCTTGCCGACTTGATCCGAGAAAGCCGTCATCATGGGCAACCGGTGCTGGCTGGGGAAGCAGCTTTTGATCTCTACCAGACCTTTGGTTATCCCATTGAATTGGTTGAGGAAGCAGCTCAAAGTGCAGGTATTGCAGTCAATAAAGCTGGTTTTCAGCAAGCTTTTGAAGACCATCAGGCCCTCTCTCGGCAGGGAGCGGCAGACCGATTCAAAGGTGGATTGGCAGAACGTAGCCTGGAGACGACCAAACTCCACACAGCGACGCATTTACTTCAAGCGGCACTCCGCCAAGTGTTGGGAACCCACGTGGAGCAGAGAGGCAGCAACATTACCAACCAGCGTTTGCGCTTCGACTTCAGCCATGGTGAGCGGCTGAGTCAGACGGAGTTGGACGAGGTGGAGAGGTTAGTCAACCAGCAAATCGAGTCCGATGTCCCCGTAACCTGGTCCGAAATGAGCTTAACCGAGGCCCAGGAGATGGACGCGCTCGGCCTCTTTGCAGATCGCTATGGTGACACGGTCAAAGTCTATTGCATTGGTGCGTTTAGCACTGAAGTTTGCGGTGGACCACACGTGGAATCAACAGGGCCATTAGAGAATTTTCGCATCAAGAAGCAGGAGTCAGCTGGTTCAGGTATACGGAGGATTAAGGCTGTTTTGGTGGATAGCTGACCCAATTCGTTTGGCAGTCAGTAGATCGCAATGTCACTCTGAGGGACCAAAGAGTCTCTCACTGACGTTGCGATCTACTGGTAGTGGGTCGGCTCACTTAGTTAACGACCCGCCAGCCCTGTAAATTGCGCCCCCTGGACAAAGTATCTCTGGGCAAAGAAGAAGAGTAAAATCACCGGCGCGATGGTGATCATCGACGCGGCCATGACCAGATGCCAGAAATTGCCATAACGACCCTTGAACCAGAGCAAGCCCAGAGGCAGGGTAAACATCTCATTCTCCGAAATGTAGATGAGTGGCTCCATAAAGGCATTGTAGTGCTGCAAGAAGGAGAAGATGGTTATTGTGGCAATCGCGGGGCCACAGAGGGGCGCAATGACCTGCCAGAGAATGCGGAAGTTGGATGCACCGTCAATCTTGGCGGCCTCGTCCAGTTCTGTGGGCAGGGTCATCATGTACTGGCGCATGAGGAAAATGTAGAAGGCACTACCAAACCAGGCCGGAACCCAGAGCGGCAGGAATGTACCCACCCAGTCGATCTCCTTGAACATGATAAAGAGCGGAATCATGGTGACCACGCCGGGCAGCATCATGGTTGAGAGCAGCACCGTAAAGAGGACGTTACGTCCCGGCCACCGCAAGCGGGATAGCCCAAAGGCAACCGTCAACGAACTGAGGACCATGCCCAAGGTTCCCATAATAGTCACATAGAAGGAGTTGTAGATAAAGAGGTGGAAGGGCAGCCGCTCGAAAACCTCCGCATAGTTGGACCACTTTGGCTCGGCTGGGATCCATTCAATAGGTGTGATAAAGACTTGCCCAGGTAGTTTGAGGGAGGTACTAATCACCCAAGCCAGCGGCATAAAGAAGGTGAGCCCCAGCAGGATCATCACTATGTGAAGTGCCAAATGTCCAATTCGCGTACGCCACGTGCGAGATTGTAAAAGGGTAGGGCTGGTTGCAGTTGTACTGGTGGTGATCGTCATAATTCAGGTGTATCTATTTATTACGCTCTATAGGCGTTTCCCAGTGGGTAGCACCCATAAGACGAGTTCTCAGAGTGAATTTACTCTCTGAACCCGTGAACCACTTGGATCCCTTATAGAGCCTTAGGTTATGTCTGTAAACTTAAGCGAAAAGTGCGATGTACGGAATGCCGTGATGGGCCATAGAATAGAACTTGCTACCCGAACATCGCACTGGGAGCGTGTGACGTCCCTGAATAGAAGAATGGTATTTATAGTCTTTAAGAAAAAGATTTCCCAGCCGCCCTTCGACAAGCTCAGGGGACAACTGGAACATCTTTTTCTGGATATCTATATCGAGCTACGTCCGCCGGCAGCCATACGTGAAATGTATATCACTGCATTGCGCTTGGTTGCAGGTGCAACATACCATCTACTGATCATCAAGCTTCTTCATATAGGCCTTAATTTCATCCGGCGACAAACCCTCCAGACGTTCATCCGGCGACAAACCCTCCAGACGTTCATCCGGCGATAGACCCTCCAGACGTTCATCCGGCGATAGACGGGAGAGGATTGCCCTGATTGCGGGTTGTCGGAGACGCTCATCGTCTAAAAATCGAGAGAGGATTTTATCTAACGACAGATATCTGAAAAATGCCTCCAGAAGGGTCGGCTGCACCTCTTCATCTTGAAGCATCTTTGGTGTTTTATCTAAATAGTGTTCTTTTTCGAATTGTTCAAAGGAGTAAGCCACGTGTGTTCCCTCCAACGAATAGTATTCAAATAGACGGTCAAGAACCGAACTCATTTCCTCAAGTTTGGGTCTGTACTGGACAGCACCATATTCGATATTTTCTACCACATTGCTAAAGATATTCCAAATGGCATTGTGTTTGGCTTTAGGAATACGGCTCAGTGCAATGACACGTATGGTTAGGCCAAGTACCGTTAATTCATAGACACCTTCCTGAATCAGCTTCGGTTTGTATTTGGCCAACAGTTTCTCTGGTAGCCGTGTACAAATCGCGTAGAGTTGAAAATGATCTTCTGGAAGCAGCTTATTATCTTTGCCAACCGTTGTATTCTTGCGATAGTTTACGTAGTGTCCAACCAACTCTTGCAATGTCCACTCATTTAACGACTCTCGCATAGATTTATAGGTAATCAGGTTGTGTTGAGAAAGGTTATCTAACCCATCTGGCAATGGTTTGGGAGGATTTTGGAGAAATTCTGCCAGGGTTTCCATACTGTCGGTATAGACAACCAGCACATCCAGCAACTGTTCTTTGATGGAGAGATCTTTTTCCCGATTAATTCGTAACAGAACGTAGTCAAGAAAGTCTTGCTCTAACGCCATACCGAAAAGGCGGTGCCAGCGAATGACGATATCTTCAATCATGAATACCCGATTAATCTATTTAATGACGCTGATAGGCTAGCTGCCTAGGTTACAATGCACCAGATACCAACCACCAGCCACCACTTACGATCTGCCCTCATAATAGACCCAGCGGTTGGCAAAGAAGAACTGGATTGCGGTGAAGAACATGATAATCAGAAACAATATCCAGGCTAATGAAGCGGCATAGCCCATCTTGAATAGCTCAAACGCATTGCGGTAGAGATAGAGCACCATAAAGAGGGTAGAATTCTGAGGGCTGCCGTCGGTCATGATGAAGGCGCTGGTAAAGACTTGAAAGCTGGCGATGATGCCAATGATCATATTGAAGAAGATAATTGGTGAAATAATCGGAACCGTAACGCTGAGGAAGCGCCGCCATGCGTTGGCTCCATCAATTTCGGCGGCTTCTTGCAACTCCTTGGGTACCCCTTGCAAGCCTGCTAAGAAGATGATCATTTGGAAGCCCGTCAGCCAAAGCGTCATGATGATAAAGGCCGGTTTAGCCCACGCCGGATCAAAGAGCCAGTTGATCGGCCCCAACCCAAACCAAGACAAAACTTCGTTAAAGACCCCAAATTCTGGGTTCAAGATCTGCACCCAAACTACGGCAAAGGCCACCGCGGGCGTAATCGACGGCAGGTAGTAGACGGTACGATAGATCCCCAGCCCCCGAATCTGCTGATTGAGCATAACGGCCAGCCCAAAGGCAACCAGCAACTGAAGCGGCACCCCAATAAAGGTGTAGTACGCCGTATTGACCAGCGACGTGCTGACCAGCGGATCGTTGAGCATCCGCTCGAAGTTGCCCAACCCCACAAACTTGGGTGGAGCCAGCATATTCCACTTGTGAGCGACCAGATAGAGCGAATAGAGCATCGGCCCAACCCACAACGCCACCACACCAAAAATAAAGGGACTGGTAAAGAGTAACCCGTCCCGCAAATCCCGCCGCTCTGCCGCACTCATGCGCCCTTTGTGGGGAGCCTTAGCGACTGGATTATCCAATACTGTGTTATCCACTGTTGTAGCCAACTGCTATCTCCAAATTTTGAGAGGGGTCTCTGGGTGAGGGAGATCCTGAACGACGAAATCATCCCCTCACCCTATCACCCTATCACCCTATCTTCTTCTACGCCCGATCCGCCCAATACTGATCCAACTGCGCCTGGATCTCCGGCTGAGCGACGGCCAATGCTTCTTCGGCTGTCTCGGTCTGCCCAAGCAGCTTGTCCCAGAAGACAGTGATTGGTCCACCACCATAAGCACCCATCTGGGAGCCTTCGCCAAAGATACAGGAGATGGAGCTTGTGCGCATGGCGTTAGCAAAGGCGGCCGTGTTGGTGAATTTGTAGGTCTCGCCAGCAATGCCACCCCACAGGTTTTCGATGTTGTCAGGTGTGCCACACATGCGACCACCGTTGGCAATAATTGTCTGGCCTTCGTCGCCGAGGATAAACCTGATGACGTCCCAGGATTCGTCTTTGTGTGTGGACGGGGCCGTGATGACGTGACCATGAACGTGACCAAAGGTAAAGTCGCGGTCGGCCGAGCCGGTGGGTGCCTGAATCACATCAAAGTTGATGCCCTCTTCCGTAGTGGCCAACTCGCCCTGTAGGCGAGGCATCGCCCACGGGCCTTCGAGATACATAGCCACCCGACCTGTATCCAAACCTACACCGCCACCTTCAACCACCTCTGGTCCGGGAGACCAATCGTTGGTAATGGCGTCGTAGACCAGGAACTGGAGGGCTGAGGCGATGTCTGGGTGATCCCAATCAGCGGTAGTTGGTTCAGTGATCTGATCCCACTCCAGGTGTCCATTGCGGCGCATAAAGTTGGTGTTGCGACCGTAGGCACCATTCCAACCCTGGGCTTGACCCCAACCGTAGAACTTGGTGCCATCCTCTTCATAAGAAAGGTCAAGGATGATCTGCTGGAAATCTTCCCACTTCCACCCTTCTTGTGGATAAGCAACACCCTTCTTGTCGAAGAGGTCTTTGTTGTAGTAGATGACCAGCGCGCCGGTGTCGGTTGGGGTCATGTAGCGGCCACCCTGCCACAGGGTCTGGTTGTCGTAGTTTTCACCACCAGGGAAGTGGGCTTCGGCACCATCCGCAGAGATATACTCGCTTAGATCAGCCAGGACACCATTCTCTGTATAGGACTGCCAGCTCCAGCCTTGGAAGTAGAGTACGTCTGCCGAATCATCCGCAGCAAAATTGGCCTGAATCTTCTCGTAATATCCACCTGGGTACTGCTCAACCGAAACGCTAACGTCCTCATTCTGCTCCATGTAAGCGTTGACCATGTTCTCATAGACCACGGCATCCTGCACGTCGGCCCAGGCTGATAGGCGCAATTCAACGCCTTCCATGCTGGCCTCTGAGCCACCTCCGCCTGCAGGCGCGGCACCTGGCACAGCACAGGCCGCCAGCATCATGCCGCCAACGCTCAGGGTTGAGGCTTTCAAGAAGGTACGACGACTGAAATTACGATTTGATGATTGTGAGTTCTTTTGCATGGTTCCTCCGATGATAAAGAGATTACATATTGTCCGCCAAGAAAATTTTGTCCCGGCTTTTGCCTCATTTAGCCTGGAATGATCAAAAGAGAGAGGACAAATTTTATCTGACGATCTATAAAGCAGTAAGATAGAAGCCGGAAAACAGGGGAGAATAGACCGGTACCATCTACTGTAGTGACTAAGACATTATTTACTTCACTTCTTTTCTTAATGTCTACAGTATATACTCATGCTGATTTGAGGGAGGGGACGACGTTGATTATAACCTTCTCTATGGGGAACGACAACCTTACTTAATTGCCATTTCAAATGAGACTGGTCATTCGGTCTCTTCGCCTACACAACGCGCGGCCTCAAAGACCAATTCGCTAAAGGTAGGTCGAGCGGCATAGATAGACGCCAGATCTTCCAGCGTGGCGTTCATCTGGATGGCCAATGCAACGGTGGCCAAAATCTCACAGGCGTTGGGTCCGATGGCTAGGCCACCAGTAATGATCCGCGCCTCATCATATGCCAACTCCAAGAATCCCTCCGCCGAAGTCGCTAAATGGCCAGCCAAAACTTCAGCGCATGGCACGCGCACGCTCCGCGATGGTCTTTCTGGTGATGCATAGCTGCCGACAATTGCCCACTGTGGATCTGTGTAGATGCCGCTAACCACGCATTCCGGCCGGAAAGGGGCCACATCTACGCCCATAGCGTGTCTGGCTGCAACCCGGGCTTGGGCAGCTGTGATACTGGATGATCCAACGCCATTTGCGTCACCGACAATATAGACGTTGGCAACATCCGTTTGTTGGAATTCATCAATAGAAATAGTCCCTCGTTCACCAATTTGCATACCGGCTGCTTCTACATTAAGGTCAGAGAGATCAGGCTGATAGCCAATGGCCACAAAGGCCACATCTGCTTCATAGCGCACATCGTCGGTGGTGATGATGGCCACACCATTTTGGGTCTGTTCGATCTGCTTAGTAAATGACTGTTGCCATACCTTCACGCCTCTTCTGATCAAAATCTCGACCAAAGAATCTGTATGAAAGGCTGGAAAGGCAGGCGAGACCATCCACGTGATTTCGATACCTAGCCGGTTAAAAACGTCCACATATTCTGTTGCAGGCAATCCGTCACCGATAACAACCATGCTAGACGGTATCGATCCCAGCTGAGTCATCAGATGGGGCGCAAAGATTCGCTCACCATCCGGCTCAAATCCTGGTGGAAAAAATGGACGTGCGCCAGTAGCAATGATCACAGCATCTGCTTCAATGAGTGACCCAACATCTTCTTCATCACATTTGACAATAATTTGAGCAGCAGATTGGAATGATGCTCTGCCAGGCACGAGACTTACCTCTAAAGCAGTCAGTTCATCTCCTATCTGCGACTGCCAAGCCTGGGCGACTGCCTGAAACTTTTCTCCGATTGACGTTGCATCTACTCCAACATTTGCGGTCCTTATGGATGCTTTGTCAGCGGCATCAATCCATGCTTTGCTTGGCAGTAATGTTTGCCAGTTGGCTCTACCACCAATGGACCCATCGCTAATCAAGGTAGCGCGCCCACCCAAAGATGCAACGGTACGAGCTGCCTCAACTCCACCAGGGCCAGCGCCCATAATAACAACATGTTTGGACATTTGGTTCTTCCTTTCATACTATGCCCCCTCTTGTTCTAAATACTGAGGAGAGACGTAATCCGTTAGCCAAACGCCATTGTCTGAGCGGTAAAATAGATAACCGGCACGAGCCATCGGGCCAGCCTGAACAACCAATACAGTCGGTTTGCCGTGACGCCGCCCCACCTTGATGGCCGTCTCTACATCTGATGAGAGATGCACATGTTGACGATTCCCCGGCTTTAGCCCTTCTTGCAGAATAGCCTCAAGAAAGCGAGTGGCGGTGCCGTGGTAGAGCGTTTCCGGTGGTTCGATTGACTTTAATCCCAGTGTGACATCAATCGAATGACCTTGGTTGGCGCGAATCCTCTGACCGTCTGGTGATAGAGCAAAGCGCTGTTTGTCATTATTTTGCACAACCTCAACCAGCAATTCTTCATTTAAGTCCACACCAGCCTGACGAGCAAGCCGGATCAACTCTGGAACATCTGCCCATCCCGCGACATCAAGCCTCAGCCCGATCTGCTCTGGCTTATGGCGCAACACTAGGCTAAGAAATTTACTGATCCGCTTTATACTCATGACGATTTCACATCCCCTTCTGCCTATGTCGGTCACCGGTATCCCGCTACAGTATTTAAAGTAGAACTTCCTTAATATAATCTCAATACCTTCTTAGCGCCATCCCAACAACCGCTCGCTATACTATACACAACTGCTTGAATCAGCACAAGCAACAACCGAATCGATACTATCTATATCAACATCAATATCAACTATAACGAAAGTGAGCATATAAAGATGAAACGCTACAGCAAAATTTTTCTAGTCCTAGCCCTACTGACCTTAGCCTCCGTATTTACCTATAACCAAGGCGTGTGGGCGCAGAGTGGTCCATCCGATTCCGCTGAGATTGCCCAAAATGGTCGAGGTAATCGAGGTGACCGACCCAACGTCATTGACCGAGAAGTTGTCAAAGCAGCCATTGCCAGTTCCCTTAATATGACTGTCGAACAGCTAGATGCCGCCAAAGAAGCTGGTCAGAGTTGGGAAGAGATTGCCGAAACCCAAGGTGTTCCCTACGAAAATGTGGTCGCTGCGGCCAAAGCCTCTATGACCGCTCAAGTTAACCAAGCGTTGGCCAACGGCGAAATTAACCAAGAACAAGCTACCCGAATGCTTGAACGCATCGACAACATGGACTCCTTGAAGCGAGGTCGCGGCAGCCGTGGGGACCGTGGAAATCGCGCTGACCGTGCTAATGTCATTGACCGAGAAGTCGTTAAATCAACTATTGCCAGTACCCTCAATATGACTGTCGAACAGTTAGATGCGGCCAAAGAAGCTGGCCAGAGTTGGGAAGAGATTGCCGAAACCCAGGGTGTTCCCTACGAAAATGTGGTCGCTGCAGCCAAAGTCTCTATGACGGCTCAAGTTAACCAAGCGTTGGCCAACGGCGAAATCGACCAGGAACAAGCTGACCGACTGCTCGAACGCATCGACAACATGGATTCCTTGGAACGAGGCCGTGGCAATCGAGGTGACCAAGCTGACCTCGCCTAACGAGCTATACTGCGGTCGTTTTGAAAACAGGTGTTTTCCGAAGCTCTATCGGAGAGACCAAACACCTGTTTTCAAACGGAGCTGAGTATAGATGCTACCGAAGAGTTAGTCGGTACTTGGTCGGGAGTAGTGAAGTCTCAGACGTAGCCTAACTACAGAAAATCTAAAAATTGAGCGCTCATTTTGCATCGACTTGTTTTGCAAAATGGGCGCTTATTTTTATTGGTTTAGGGTCTTTTTGATTGACTAAATAACTCGCATTTAATCCAAATTCCCAACCTGATGCTTCAACCACGCCTCGATAAACATGTCAATATCGCCGTCCAGCACGGCGGCCGTATTTCCCGTCTCTACATCGGTACGCAGGTCTTTCACCATCTGGTAGGGATGGAGCACATAGTTGCGAATTTGGGAACCAAAATCTGCCTGAACATTCTCACCTTTAAGCCGGGCTTTTTCTTCCGCCAACTTCTGTTGTTCAATGTCGTATAGCTTGCCACGTAGTACCTTCATGGCACTTTCTCGATTTTGGACTTGGCTGCGCTCATTTTGGCAGGTAACTACAATTCCCGTTGGCAGATGACGCAGACGTACTGCTGTGGCATTTTTTTGCACGCTCTGCCCACCTGCACCAGCGCTCAAAAATACATCCATCTGGATATCGCTATCACTGATCTCGATTTCGATATCTTCATCCAAAATTGGAACTACTTCTACCTTAGCAAAGCTAGTGTGGCGGCGGTTTCCCGAATCGAAGGGGCTAAGGCGCACCAATCGATGGGTTCCCTTTTCGGCTTTCAAATAACCATAAGCATAGTCTCCGCTCACCTCCACCGTTACGCTTTTGATTCCCGCTTCTTCACCCTGGGTCATGTCCGTAATTTGGGTTTTAAATTTACGTTTTTCCGTCCATCGCAGATACATGCGCAACATCATGTCCGCCCAATCTTGGGCTTCAGTGCCACCCGCCCCAGCATGAATACTAAAGATTGCGGCACCCTGGTCATGCTCGCCGCCCAAAGACAACGCGAATTCTCTATCTCCATACTCTCGCTCTAAGTCTACGGCCTCCTGCTCTAATTCAGGCAGCATCTCAGGTTCATCGGCCACCATCTCCAACAACTCAACCGCATCTTGGGCACGTTGGTAGAGACCGTTCCAATCCTCCACAACCTGGCGCAGAGAACTGAGCTTCTGCATCTTCTTTTGGGCTACCTGCTGATCATTCCAGAAGTCAGGTTCGCCAACTTCAAGTTCCAGCGTATCTATCTGCTCTTGCTTGCCCCGCAGGTCAAAGCCGCCCCCGGATGGAGTCAATGCGAGAAAGGAGAGAATTTAAGTTTGTTTCTAGTTCGGTCATAGTTAGTTCCTGTTCTTAATCTCCCAATAACCCTTCAACAAAAGCAATGGGATCAAATTCGGCGAAGTCTTCTAGCTTTTCACCGGTGCCTATAAAGCGGACCGGGACGCCGACTTCTTTCATAATGGAGAGCACCGCACCACCTTTGCTGGTACCATCTAGCTTGGTGAGGACAACGCCAGTCACACCAGCAGAATCCTTAAAGGCCTTGGCCTGCGAGATAGCATTCTGACCAGTTGAACCATCCAACACCAGAAGAACCTCATGGGGAGCACGGTGAACCTGCTTGCCTGCAACGGCCTTGATCTTTTCTAGTTCTTTCATGAGATTAAATTTGGTCTGTAGACGGCCTGCGGTATCCACAATCAATAGGTCCGCATCGCGGCTCTCCTGGCTAGCCCGAATCGCATCATATATAACGGCACCAGGGTCGGCACCAGGGTTGTGGGCAATCACGTCCACATCGGCTCGCTCCCCCCAAACTTTGAGTTGGTCGATGGCCGCAGCACGAAAGGTATCTGCCGCACCTAGGACTACCTTCCTCCCCCTATTCTTATACCAATGAGCCATCTTGCCAATGGTTGTGGTCTTCCCCGCCCCATTGACACCCACAACTAGGACAACAGTCAGGAGGCGCTTCTCTTCAAGATTAAGTGGTTCTTCGGCTTTGAGTAACGCCACCATCTCCTGCTTAAGCGCCAAGAACGCATCTGGCGTGCCCTTAATCCCTTCGTTCCGTACTCGTTCTTGGGTGCGGGTCACCAGCTTTTCGGTGACAGTCATGCCCACATCGCCCATGATGAGTACCTCTTCCAATTCTTCCCACAGCTCATCAGTGATCTCATTCGCCTGAAAGATAGAACCGATGTTGCCCCAAATGCCCGAGCGGGTCTTTTCCAAACTCTGCTCTAATTTAATATCATCTTCACTCTTTTGAGCATCTTGCCCAAACATTCTTCGTAACACAGGTTCGACTCCAGTTGATGGTTCTTTGTGACAAATTGATTATCGTTCGATAGACCACGGCCGATGAGCCACACCCTTACGCTGGATTGTGTGACATGAAAGAGTGCCTGTTCCATACATGGTGGTTTATTGATTATACCATGAACAAAATGGAAGGTATATAAATGATATACGGACAATCGAGTGCTTTCTCTCAATATTCATTATCCCATTTGGACGGTGTTCGCCGCCAGCATTCGATTGAACGCGACGATACGTAGGGCAATCGCCTCTTTCACCTGCATGTTGCCCTGAGTAGTCAAAGACTTGGCCTGTTGAGGATGACGTAAAGCATCATCAAGTTCACCATCTGCCAATTCAATTTGGGCCAGGTTAAAGAATGCGTTAGGGCATAAATCCTGTATGCCCAATTTGTCAAGCAGTTCTATATCGGTGATTACCGATAAGTCGAGGGTGTATAGAAAGTGCTTCAAATCTATGGTAAGCTGAAAGAGTCAAATCACAGCAAAGCCAAGGAGAAGAAGCACCATGAATAGGATAGCAATAAATGAAGTACTGGACCAATTACCGATAGAGGAACTGGAATCAAGCCTGAATGAATTTCTGTCACCCATCATAGAAAGGATGCCCGAAAAACGTCTAGGGAAAGTGGTCCCACTAAGCGTACAAGGGATACTAGGAAGTGAATCACCAGTGGTTCTCCAAATGGCGCAAGCCGTCTCATCAAATAAGGGAGAAACGTGGTCAGTGGCGAAACGGATGTATGGACTGTTGTGGAATGAGCGATTGAGCCACGAAGAGATGAGCGAAGGCCTGTATGCAATATCGCAAGAAAATGTGGGCAGAGCAAATCCTGAATATTTAGTCATAGCAGTCGATCCGGTCAATTTCGAGAAACCGTACACAGAAAAGTTGGAGGGAGTGAGCACAGTCTACAAAAGCACACCAGCTGGCCCTAACGGTCAGGCACGATTAACAAGCGGTTATCCAAGCATAACAGCCTCGGTGGTCAATACGCCCATTCCAGCGACGACCTATGCGAATTGGTTCTCCTATCAAAAAGATTTTTTGAGTGAAAATGTGGAGATCCAGCGGGCATTCGATTGTACAAATCGGCTATTTCCTAGCTACCGTCGCCGCTATGTGATGGATGCTGGTTTTGACGACAAACGATGGTTTAACCACCTAAAGGACGATGAATTTGCTATCCGAGCCAGTCATTTCGAGCGCATTATTGAGATCTACAATGAGCGCCTTGAAAGATGGGAGCCGGAAACGCTGGGTGATATGGTCGATACTACTCTCTTCACTCATAAGTTTCGTGTCAATTTCACTCATGCTCGCAAGGTTCGTCTCGCGGATCTTGATATCGGCTGGTTCCGCTTTCGTCTCCCCGGAACAGAACAAGAACTATGGGCGATTGTCACCTACGAAGAACATAAAGACCGCACTTTGGTTCTGATTACCAATGTACCCTTGCTTGCTCTCTCTATCGTTCGCTCTGTCTATGATGACTGGCGACAGCGCGGCCGCATCGAGCATGCGGGTGCCCCCAGGGCGCGCTTTGATCAAGAGCAGGGGCTTGATGTTGAGGATATGCGCGTTCAGACCCTTGAACGTATGAAACGACTCTTCATCTTGGTCCTCGCTGCTGCCCAATTTGTCTTTTTTCTCATCGACTCCTGGCCCCAGCCCGCCATTCTTTGGATTCGATATCTTGGCGGCAAGCTTGGTTTGGATAATGATCTTGACGGACCCTATCTCGTCCTGCGTGGCCTTGCTTCTCTTTTTCAGGCTCTTTCTACTCTTTCTTACTTGCGCATCAACCCTTTTCCCAGACAACACAGCACTTATCGGTAATCACCGAACACTAATTACACAGTAGAATAGAAGAGCCTCAATCAAACGACCGAGGCTCCCTAAAATGCCTAATGCTTAGGCTATTCTGCTCTGCGAGTCGGTTCACTAAGTATCTGTAAAAAAATAACTTCGCGATATGCTTTACATAATCATCCTGGAGTTTAAGCAGATTAACGTGTTTTACAGGGCAAACTCTTACCTCACGAACAATGTTATGTCTACTAAACCGCGAAGTTATTTTGTACTAGTATAGGAAAGTATAAAATCACTCGGGTAGATTCGCATAGCCAGTTCGCACTCAGCGGTTCTGGGATGGAGTTAGGGACCCGGAGGGCAGGAACGAAGAAATTGACATAAAACGAGATATGAGTAATGCTAGCTCTATG
>JBCCHB010000011.1:0-154189 GCA_039028975.1 Chloroflexota bacterium | reverse complement strand
TACTTTGGCTTGGTTGAACCGCTATCGCTGCCTTAGCAAAGACTATGAACGCTGCACCAAGAGCAGCGAGGCTGTCATTTACGCTGCTTCTATTTCTACTATGCTCAACAGGTTGACATAAGATATTCAAATGCCCTCTTAGGCCGATACGTGAATACTGAAAGAACGCGTATGAAAAATTTCAATGATTTAAACTGCCGATCCGTTCATGTGACGATCCGTTTTGCTGCTCACGGCGACAGAACGATAAACTTTCAACCGTGTAGGAAACAGGATGGGATGAAGGCGGTGTAGAGGAACAGTATACTAAACTCTACTGGGAAAAACCTACTGTTAGTCTATTGAAAAGCTATAGTATTCAACAGCAAAGGGCGTCCACACTCAGGCACCACATAAAGTAATATTTTTCTCTCGGGTAGCAGTGTTACTTAATCACGACCGTCAATACGAAACGAAGTATTAGGTCCCCGCATCAGCGGAAGGTAGAGCCGATTTCCCGTGACCACCTCCACCACTGCTGGTAACGCCTCCAACCCATCTTCATCCTGGGCGTGGACAACGATCCTGTAAGTGCCAATCTCATCAAAGCCACGATAGAGAGCAGACCAAGTTGTGCCGTCGCCAGTAGCATCGAGCAAGAGCTTCTCTTGGGTTTCGGCCACTAGTTCATTGCCAGAAGCAGGGGGGATATAGGAGGGTGGGTAGATGACGGCCCAAACATTCTGCACCCGTTGGTCGTCACGCACGTCAACGGTGAGTGTCCCATCGTTATCAACAACCTGAGTTGGCCCGACAGCGCTAAAGATATGGGGTGGCCAGTTATCATCGGCTAGGGTGCCAGCATAAGCAAAGCTGCGCCGAGAGGCCAAGTCAAGGTCGGCCTCTTCGTTGGGAATGTTGTTGCCATTGGCTTCAAGGTAAGGCTGTTGACGAGGGTAAATCTTCTCAATGACGCGGCGAGCATCCAGGAAGCTAGTAAAGAGATTGCGCCCTTGTTCCAGAGATGTAACAAAGCGATCCGAGAAGTGGGCACCAAATCGGGAAGCGTAGGCATCCCACTCTACGTTGGTTGATGTAATGACAACCCGCCCTTCTTTGGCTATGGACGCGGTGCCATTGATAAAGCTGCCCGAGTGGCAGGCCTCGATGATGATATTGACATTAAGATTGGGAACCGCCGCCTCTAATTCAGAGAGCCAGCCATCAAGCTCTGTGGGTCCGAATCGTTCACCATTTACATCATCCAAATAGAAGACGTTGCGGTCGCCATGATCCGCCAGATAGAGGGTCAGGGCTTGATTGGCTCCCACGTTTTCCTTGGCCCACTCGGTAATGGCATAGCGTAAGTTATTCACGCTGGCCGAGGCATCATCCAGCCCATTCCGCGGCTCTGGTGACAAATAGTAGATCTGTTCCGCTTCATACCCGTTGGCCTGGAAGAGCAGGAAGGCGTTGTCCGTAATGTTGTAAATGTTCTCTTGCAGCGCATCGTTTATCTTAAGCCGTCCAGCCACAATGATTACCGCCCCAGATTGGGGTTCATTGGGGAGAGGGGCGATAGAAACTTCGTAACCGACATTGGGGCCTGCAACCGCTGTCTCAGCATTGGAGAGGCGTAAGTAAACCGTCTTGTCAGCTGTAGATGAAGGGAGCTCCAACCGCACCCCCGGTGTAAAGATCTGGTCTATCCGTCTCTCTACACCGCCGTCGCAAGAGCCGTATAGCTCAAGCACAACATCTGCTGGCGAATCGATCGTAGGCTGGATCTCAATCTGGTAGGACGTCTCGGCCAACGCTGTAAACTTGACCCAATCCACATCACCTGCTTCATGGAAGGTGTGGTGTTGGATATTCGTCCCCGTCTCTGCTAGGCTGGCTTCTCCACAAACTTGGTCCGCTTCAAAGGCATCTTCGATGGGTATCTCACTATAGGTTACGCTAACCGCGCGATCGGTCGTAGAGATGGTTAGCGTATTCTCGAGGTCAACCGACTCATTGTTGCTGGTACCGCTCCACTCGCTAACTTCCCAGCCCGCGGAAGGAGTGGCTAAAAGCGTAATCATTTCTCCCTCTACATAGCGGCTTACACCACAGCCAGTGGAATTGGCAGGAGATGCCGTTGGATTGGTACCATTCCCCACATGGTCAAGCGAGAGACTGTAGCAGGTCGGCATGGTCATGACGTCAATCGGAACTGAACTTTGAAACAATCGCCCATTGCCCAGTCGCCCAGAACCGTTACTTCCCCAACACTGAACACCGCCGCTGCTCAACAGGGCACAGGTGTGACTACTGTATATGTCGCCACCAGCTGAAATGGCAGTGACACGGCCGGAGAGACTACTCACTTCCACTGGCGTGCTGCTATCTGTGATAGAACCGTCGCCCAGTTGTCCAGAGTCATTTCTTCCCCAACATTGGATGCTGCCGCTGCCCATCAATGCGCAGGTGTGGGCACCACCAGTGGAGATGGCGCTGACACCGCTGGAGAGACCGCTCACTTCCACTGGCGTGCTAGTATTGCCGACAGAGTCGTTGCCTAGCCGTCCACTAAAATTCGCTCCCCAGCATTGGACACCACCGCTACTGGTCAACGCGCAGCTTCGATCAAAGCCAGCCGAGACATCAGTGACGCCACTGGAAAGACCGCTCACTGCCATTGGCGTAATCTTGTCTGTGGTGGAGCCGTCGCCTAATTGTCCATAGTAGTTCCATCCCCAACAAAGGGCACTACCGCTGCTCGTCAATGCACAGGTGTGACTACCATATGAGCCATGGCCAGCCGAGATGGCGCTGACGCCGCTAGAGAGACCACTCACCGCTACTGGCGTGGTTCTACTGTTGCCAGCGGAGCCGTCGCCGAGCTGTCCACGCAAGTTATCTCCCCAGCATTGGATACTGCCGTTACTCGTCAATACACAGGTATGGCTGTCCCCATCCCAAATGCCGTGGGCCGTGGCAATGGCGGTAACGCTGCCGGAGAGACCACTCACCGCTACTGGCGTACTGCTTTGTGTAGTGGAGCCATCGCCCAGTTGTCCCATGCGATTCTCTCCCCAGCAAAAGACGCCGCTACTCGTTGCTGCACAGGTGTGGTCGTGACTTGCCGAAATAGCAGTGACGCCGCTGGAAAGACCACTCACCGCTACGGGTATGCTGCTATCTGTGGTAGAGCCATCACCCAGTTGTCCAAAGCGGTTACCGCCCCAGCAAAGGGCACCGCCGCTGCTCGTCAATGCACAGGTGTGATCATAGCCAGCGGAGATGGCGCTAACGCCGCTGGAGAGACCAATCACATCCACTGGCGCTGTGCGGTATACACCGGAGGAGCCGTCGCCTAGCTGTCCAAAGAAATTCCACCCCCAGCATTTGACACCACCACTGCTCGTCACCGCACAGTTGTGCCCTCGAAATGTGCCATTGCCAGTGGAGATGGCGCTGACGCCGCTGGAGAGACCGCTCACTGCCACGGGTGTGCTGCTATCCGTGGTGGAGCCGTCGCCCAGTTGGCCGTAATCGTTATCTCCCCAGCAAAGGACGCCGCCGCTGCTGGTCAGTGCACAAGTGTACCCATTGCCAGCAGAGATGGCGGTGACGCCGCTGGAGAGACCGCTCACCGCCACCGGCGTGCTGCTATCCGTGGTGGAGCCGTCGCCCAGTTGGCCAAATTCATTATCTCCCCAGCAAAGGACACCACCGCTGCTCATCAGTACACAGGTGTGGGCGCTGCCAGCGGAGATGGCGCTGACGCCGCTGGCAAGGCCGCTCACCGCCACCGGTGTGCTGCTGCCGTTATTAAAACCAGAGGAGCCGTTGCCCAGTTGTCCAGCTCCGTTCTGTCCCCAGCAAAGGACGCCGCCGCCGCTGCTGGTCAGTGCGCAAGTGTGGTAACTTCCTACGGAGATGGCGGTGACGCCGCTAGAGAGATCGCTGACCGCCACCGGCGTGCTTCTTGATGAGGTGGAGCCGTCGCCCAATTGTCCAGAGCGGTTATCTCCCCAGCAAAGGACACCACCGCTGCTCGTCAAAGCACAAGTGTGACCACCATCAATTGAGCCACCGCCAGCGGAGATAGCGATGACGCCGCTGGAGAGACCAATCACATCCACTGGCGTGTTCCTTGTATTCCCAAAGGAGCCGTCGCCCAATTGTCCAGCGCTATTATCGCCCCAGCAAAGGACACCACCGCTACTGGTCAAAGCACAGGTGTGATTATAACTAGCGGAAATGGCGCTGACGCCGCTGGATAGGCCATTCACCGCCACCGGCGTGTTGCTGTCTATGGTGGAGCCGTTGCCCAGTTGGCCACGCACATTCACTCCCCAGCAGAGGACACCACCGCTGCTCGTCAGCCCACAAGAGTGGTAGTCGCCAACGGCAACCTGAACAATATCGCTGAGAGGAACAAGCGCATCCTGCAAGGATGGTCCGACAGACACGGCATGGTCTGAGCGGGCTAGCCCCTCTCGCGGGAGGAAGAGAATGAATGTTACCGCAACGATTAACAGAAGTGGGAAGAACAGTAGTCGGTGGAATGAAGTGATTGGGTACATAAACCTTCCTCTTAGCCGGAGTATGGGTAGGATGATGCCTGTTTGCCCATAACAAATCTAAGGAGAAGCCTCGCTGCTGAGCGATTTGGCCATCGTTTGCCTCATTGGCTATGCCATTACCATTTCCGTTGAGTCGAGTTCGAGGAGCAGGCATGGAGCAGTTCTCCTTTGTGTTTGGGTTGAGGCAATGGAACTTTATGGTGCTCGTCTTACACGCTAAGCAAGGCGATCAGTGACAGGTTCTAAACAGGCGTTTATCCAAAAGTGTACTGTGGATGACTATGAACATCGGTAGAGAGCAATGCCAGTGAGAGACTCTTCGCTTACTCAGAGCGCCATTGCTTTCTACTGAGTATAGCACAATCTCTCATGGACAAACCAGCGGGAGATAAATAGGCTCTAGCTGGTTCATACTTCCATCTCCATGTTCAACGGTGAAAACTTAAAGAAGACGGCGATGAAGATAAGGGGGCACCAACAGACAGGGAAAATGAGAAAGTGAGAAAGAATCAGTTCTAGGTAGAATTGAAGACGATATAGAGGAACGGTGTACCCAAACCTAGTTTGACGGGCTATTGTTAACGTTGCTGCCAGGGGATAAAGTGGCATGAAGTTCGTGAAATATTTTGGCTGAAAAATCTGTGTATACGGGGTTGGGTATCGGTGAAAATCGTGGTTCTTGGGGACTTCAGGTGGTTTTCGAGGGGCAAGGTAAACCTTGCTCCTTCGTGCTTACTGGTTATATTCTCAGTAGATCGCAATGCCAGTGAGAGACTCTTCGCTACCTCAAAGTGACATTGCGATCTACTGATTCTACATTCGGCTACGTATCCACTCTAAGGCACGCGGCCAAGCATCGGCTGCCGCTTCGGCATTGTAAGATGCACGGGTGTCGTTGAAGAATGCATGGGGGGCGCCTTCGTAGATGACGATTTCGTTTTCAATCCCAGCCGCATTTAACCCATCTTCCATGGCTCGTACGGCTTCAACAGGGATACCGCCATCTTCAGCACCATACAGACCGAGTACGGGGGCTTTCACGTCAGCCGTCTGTTCAGGTGCCAGCGGCCGACCATACCAAGGGATGGCCGCCACCAAATTCTCATCCACCAGCGCAACTTGCAAAGCAAGGCCACCACCCATACAGTATCCAGTCACGCTTAGTTTATCTCCGGCCACATAGTCCTGCGCAAGTAGGAATGCAATGGCCTGCTGAATTTCGCTGACTGCCTCGGGCATATCTAATTCCATGACCAGTTTGCGAGCTTCATCTGGCTCAGAGGCAACAACGCCTTTATAGAGATCAGGACATAGGGCCACAAAGCCTTCTTGAGCAAAGCGATTGGTGACATCTAAAATATGGTCATTGAGCCCCCACCACTCTTGAATGACGATGATGGCTGGTGCAGACTCGTCTCCTTCAGGCCGTGCGAGATACCCCATGAGCATCTCACCATCCTTGTCCGGATACTCGATCGTGGCCGTATTGAGCCCTTCCCCACTCATGGCTGCGGCTCCTTCACCTTCCCCTTCGCCACCCGAGGATTCTTTAACAACTTCTGGCGGTGGTACTTGGAGTGGCTGACAAGCCGCAAGCACAGCCGTTGCCGCAGCCGCGCTACCCAAAGTAAGCGTCGCCTTACGCATAAAATCTCGACGGCTAATTTCACCGACTTGGAATGAACGGACAAGTTCCATTGCGTAGATTCGATTCATCTTCTTCATCTTGTAATCTCCATTAAGATTTTCAGGCCCTAGAGTGTCCATAGTCAGAAATACGCCAATGCTAACTAATGGGTAGGGTCAATTAAATATGGACAGATATAGATTAGGCATCTCTGTACGATAAGTGATTTCAAGTAAGCTTTTGGAGAACAGGGATTAGGAGATTTCGCAGAATCAAGAGTAAAGCTCTGTTTAATCTGTTCATCTTTGTTCAAAAAGCTTTTTCGGTATCATAAAATTATCGCTATAGAGTTCTCCGAACAAGCTAAACTGCGGTTGTTTCGAATACGCGGACAGCAACATGATCAGCTCAACAACTTGTTTGCGTTTCCAAACAGAGTTGAGTGACTTATGAATGGCCAGAAAAAGCTCGCACTCATGAAGATGGGCATGTCATGTCCTGCCTTTCCGGAATTTCTCGGAGTGCATTGCTCAAGAATCGGGACAAGACTTTTCTGGCGAAGTATATAGTGGGGGATAACCAATACAAGCATAGCACAATGTTGTTAAGATAATATTAATTTTAGTTTAGGAACTGTTTGAATGAGGTGTCCGTAGAACGCAAATTACGGCATAAGAGGAACCCAAATCGTTTTACAAACCCGCAGCCATTTGCTCCCGTAGCACATAATGTAGAACTTTTCCCATTGCATTTTTTGGCAAATCATCAATAAATTCGTACGCTTTGGGCTGCTTGTAGCGCGCAAGTTTGCTCTTCAGGAAATCTTTTAGGTGTTCGGTAGACAACTGTTCCCCAGGCTGAACCACCACAAATGCAACGGGAATCTCACCCCATTGCGGATCGGGCTTGCCGATAAGCGCACATTCAGCCACAGCAGGATGCTCATATAAGACTCGTTCCACCTCAGCAGCATAGATATTCTCGCTGCCCGAAATAATCATGTTGGTTCTACGATCGGTGATATAGAGATATCCGTCGCCATCCTGGTAGCCAATGTCCCCGGTACGGAACCAATCGCCATCGAAGGCATCTTTGGTCGCTCCCGGATTCTGCCAATATCCGCTCATGACATTCGGCCCTTTGATCAAAACCTCACCTTTTTCATGAACTGGCACATTATGGCCATTCAAATCGACAATGCGAATCTCAGAATGGAGTCCAGGCAGGCCCGTAGATCCTCGCTTACTAAAATCAGAATCGGCACGATGATAGACCGAAACCGGTGCCGTTTCGGTCAGTCCATACATCTCAACAACAGTAACACCCTTTTCTCGAAATCGGTCTGAAAGATGGTCCGGTACGAGGGTTGATCCAGTCACGTTCAGCCGCAGGTTAGAAAAATCGGTCTCCTCCCACAACGGTGAGCTGATACAAGCTGCCATCATGGCAGGCACCAAGCAGGTAATCGTAGGCCTGTTCCCATGAATCGTTTGTAGGGTTTTGGTCGGATCAAAACGGCGGTGCAAAGAGAGGGTGCCGCCCACATACAGGATTGGGGTCGATTGATTGTTCAGCCCGCCCGCATGAAAAAGGGGCAAGACGGTGAGAGCGTGATCTTCACTGCTCATACTTTGCATATGGACCGCGTTCAGGGAATTCCAATGCAGATTGCTTTGGGTTAGCAATGCACCTTTAGGGCGGCCGGTTGTCCCAGACGTATACGGCAAAAGCAGCGGCGCATCAAGCGAACCATCCCCTTCTGCCTCTGGGCATTCATCTCGGAAGAGACTGGTCCACATCTGACCTCTTTGCGGTTCAAAGTCGAAGCCCACAAGCTGGCAGTCGGGCAGCTCCTGTTGTATCGGCTCGACAGTGGCCTGAAACGCTTCTTCAACAAAGAGCACTTTCAGCCCCGCATCTTGAGCGATATAGGTGAGTTCTGGCACGGCCAAGCGCCAGTTCATTGGGGTGAGGATGGCCCCAAGCCTGGCACAAGCAAAGAGGAGGGTAATGTATTCGACACAATTATGAGCGAGAAGTCCAACGCGATCCCCTATTTCAATATGGCAATCATTCTGTAGAAGATAGGCTACGCTGTTGATTCGCTGGTCTAAATCAGCGTAGGTCAGCTGCATATCTTCGAAGAGGGTGGCTGGTTTTGTCGGTGAAAACGCCGCGTTTTTGCTGATCCAGGTTGAAAGATCGAGTCGCTCAGTCATCAGTCTCACCTCTCTCATAGAGAACGCCCTTGCCCAAATTGTCTAAACATATTTCTGCAGTCCAGGGAAGCATCAATGCTCCACAGCGAGCATCACGAAAGATTCGCTCGAGAGGAAGGCTCTTGAGCATCGATTGGCCTCCACAAGTGCGAATGGCAAGCTGAGCGATCTCACTGGCATTTTCCATGACGGTATATTGGGTTGCCCAAGCCCGCAAAAGCTGATCCTTGTCCGGGTTGCGTCGTGCTTCGGATAATGTCTGGTAAAAAAGCGACTTGGTCTGCTCTAGCATAATCTTCATCTGGGCCATAGCCAACTGCTTTGTAGGGTACATGCGTCGTTTGACTGGTGGTAGCCCTGGATATTCACCCCGCAAATATTTGACAGTAAAGTCGAATGCAGCCTGGGCTAGCCCCATATATGAGGGGCAAAGGGTTAAGAACATATGAGGCCACTCTCTTGCCGCTGCATAGTAGATCCCCCTTGGCATGAGCATCGCATCCTCTGGCACAAACACATCAGTAAAGTGGAGGGTGCGAGAGACGGTGCCGCGCATCCCCATGGGGTCCCACTCGCCTGTTACAGAAACCCCATCCGCATCAGCTGGAACGGCCACATAAACGCTATTGCGACGACTGGGCCTTTCGCCTTCCCGAACTTCGGTACACAAGATCCCATAGTAGTGGGCATGGCCGGAGAGGGAAGCAAAGATCTTTTTGCCATTGACAATCCATCCCCCACCATTGCTCTTCGTCGGCACAGCATGGGTAGACCATGCAACCTTGCCTGCAGCAGCAGCGCCACCTTCTGAAAATGGTTGGGCATAGATGGCTCCCTCTTGGATGATCCGTTTGTAATGAATAGCCCGCCGTTCTTCATGGATTGCTCGCTCATCAGGCGACATTTCCAAATCGTCTGTTAGATCGCCGGTCCATAGCGTAGATGAGACGTGCATATTCCAGGTGAGGGCCGTTGCGCCACAATATCGACCTAACTCAGCCGCGGTCATGGCATACGTCAAAATATCGGCCCCGTATCCACCATACTTTTCCGGCACGCAGATACCCATCAGGCCGACCTCAAACATATCCCGATAGTTTTCAGAGGGAAAGGTTGCGTCCTTATCATACATTGCTGCCCGTGGGGCCAGCTTCTCTTGTCCAATTTTACGGGCCAAAGACGTTAGTCGTATCTGCTTTTCGGTCAGGTTAAATGCAATTGGGTCAAAGAGAGGTGCATCGATCATGGTATGATAAAGCTTTCATTTTTTACTAGTACTTTTGTCGAGTATTCATTGTATAGAACGCAAAAACTGGGTCAATTCGTGATTAAAGAGAGCAGGCGATTCGATATGTGCAATGTGGCCCAGCCCATCTAGTTCCCTAAATTTAGCGTTTGGGATGTAGGTAGCCATCTTAGCCATCATCTTCGCGGGGGCGTTCTGATCATCTGAACCAACCAGGAGAAGGGTCGGGATCTGGATATGAGGCAAATTGTCACGACGATCAAAGAGTAGGAGGGTCATAACAGATGTGCGAAATGTCTCTTCCGAGACGCTCTTTAGATCCGCTTCGGCTGCCTGAATTCCCTCCATGATTGCCATAGGGCCGACTATCCCCTGGACAATGCTCGGAGCCAGATCATCCATTGTGGCCCCTGCATCAAATGGCTCAAGTCTGGCTCGAAGATAGTTTTGTTGCCACGTCCCATCCTTTTTACCAAATGCCGGACTGGTGCCAGAGAGCACGGCTGCATAGGCCGCATCAGGGTACATATAGAGGAATTCTTGGATGATCATGCCACCGTATGAGTTGCCAACCAGAATCGGCTGCTCCCAGCCGTTGTCATCCAATGTCTCTTTCAACCAATGGCTAAGCGTTTCGAAATTATTTTCCGCAAGTACATCAGTTCCGCCATAACCGGGCAGATCGAGTCCAATACACAGATATTCTTCGCTAAAATACTCGAGCTGATGCTGCCACGTCCTGCCTGTAGAGCCAATCCCATGCAGGAAAATAAGGGGCCTACCTTGACCAGCCGAAATAAAGGTCGTCGTCATGAGTTTGTGTCTCGTTTATTCCGTTCCATTATATATTCCCAGGCTCCGTACAAAGTAACATCACGTAAAGTAACATCATGGCATTGAGTGACTACTCTGAACAAGATGGCCATCTTCAACTACCGCTTCGCCATCTAGTGTGATGGTACAGCCCCGAATAGGAATATCAAAATGCCCTTCTGTAAAGCGACCAGCGAACTCGTTGGCCCCCGTGGAAAACAAGAAGTTCCCGGCATAGGCTCTAATTTCGGTGCCGTTGGTATCATTTTTGTCATACATGCTTAGCGCTTCGTACCGGGCTGCTGGATTTAAGCCCCAGCCTACATGAGATGTGGCGTACGCCAACGGATCATCCCATGCAGCCAAATAGCGAGTGAACAGCTCGTAATCTGTGCCGTGGCCCTCAATGTTGGAGACAAAGTCGTTTTCTATGGTGAGCTGGAGCGGATCGGTTACATAGCGCTTGAAGGTCAGATTGATATCGCCCATATCGATAACTAATGTGCCATTAACACTGTCCTTATTGGGGAAGCTGACAATGATTCCGCCTGGCCAATGGGAGAGGGTACCAGGTTTGTCTGTGAACCCCCAAATGCCCACGGCAGGTGCTTTTTCAAGATTGACCGTTAGATCTGTTCCCGCTGCAGATGTCACCTGCATTGTACTTGCTTGGCGAATTTTGCGAGAAGCAGCTAACGTTTGAGCCTTTAACGCTTCTGTGGGCAACAAGCGAGCTAAGGCTTCTGGATGCTCGTCGCTGATATTGAGTACCCTGGCTCCACTCTGCAAAATCTGAGGCAACTCGGGCGCATGCATCAACCCTTCCACCGTACAATCGACAACGACTGGTACGCTCGTTAGCGCGGCCAGGATTGATTTGTTTCCTCGAATAGCCTGTGATGCACCGGTTGACCGTACAGGGACCGGTGCTGTTTGCTTTGGTGATGGAATTTGTAGATGGAAAGGAGTCGCCCCCATCCGTAATAGGGCCAGTTCTGCTAAATGCAGATTGATGGTTCGAGATTGGGTTTCTGATAGGATTGCGACTTCATCACCGGGCGCAACCTTGCTCAGGCTAAAGAGCTGCACAAAAGCGTCAATCCATTTTTCTTCAATGCGATCTGCTAACATAGTCTATCCAATTCGCGCAGCATGTAGACATTCCTGCAGTTTGCTTCAACGCGTTCTTATTTTGAATACAATTGTCTTGAATACAACGGTACGGTCTCTGGCGGTGCTCCGAAAGACGGCTGTTTTCAAAATGATCTCGGTGTGGTATTGAAGTGATACAACCTCAAATTATTGAACCATAGCACAACCGACAGTGCTGTCCCAAATCGAAGCGAGTGCATCATGGAACAGACTGCTTGACCCCACGGATAGAACCTCGAAGAATAGCTTTTTCAAAACGACTGCCCCTATAGACCCAACTATAGATACCCAGAAAAAGATTTTCCAACCGTCCCTTCGACAAGCTCAGGGGACGGTTGAAAAATCTTTTTCTTAAAGGCTATATATTGCGGTTGCTCGGAAAACACCGGTTTTCCGAAGCTCTACCTAGAGAGGCTAAACCCTTGTTTTCAAACGGAGCTGAGTATAGGGTACCATGCTCCCCATTTAGGGACAATGGGTAGGGTATTGTTATAATTATTGACCATGCAAGACTTGCTTCGTACCAAACTATTTATACCACCGACGCCGCCTGAAGCGATTCCGCGGCCACATTTGGTTGAGCGATTGAATGTGGGCATGGTAGGCAGGCTTAGCTTGGTGACAGCCCCGGCCGGCTACGGCAAAACCACACTGATCACAACATGGCTGCACCAGCTTACAGATAGCCAGGTCGTTTGGGTCTCCCTGGATGAGGGGGACAATGATGTGCGTCGCTTCTTCAGCTACGTAGTGGCTGCCCTCTGCCAGCTTGATGAGTCCTTCGGCGCGACAGAGGAAGCGTTCTTGCAGGATCTTCAAAGTCATCTGTCTGGCCCTTCCATTGTGACCAGCCTTCTGAATCACATCGTGGCTTTTGGTCAATCCGTCGTGCTCATTTTGGATGACTATCACGAGATTGAAGAGCCATTGATCCATGAGGCGCTCTCCTTTTGGCTGGACAATCAACCGCCCAATTTCCATCTAGCGATCACAAGCCGTACCGAACCGCCGCTCCCACTCTCACGTATGCGTGTGCGCAGACAGGTGACAGAAATTGATGCCGAAGCGCTGCGCTTTAGTCGGGCTGAGTCTGCCGATTTTCTCAACCTGCACATGCATTTGAACCTTTCTACCGACGACGTTACCCAGCTCGATGCGATTACTGAAGGCTGGGTCGCCAGCCTCCAGCTTGCGGCTCTATCCCTGCAAAATAAGGATGATCCCAGCGCGTTTATCCAGACCTTCAAAGGCGACAACCGCTACATTGTCGATTATCTTGTCCATGAAGTTCTGCACAAGCAACCGGGCTACATCCGCGATTTTCTGCTCAAAACGTCAATTCTGGAGCGGCTCAACGTCCAACTCTGCAATGCAGTGACCGAACAAGTGGGCAGCCAGCACATCCTGGAAACTTTGGATCAGGCACGTCTCTTTGTCATACCGCTAGACGATAGACGTCACTGGTATCGCTATCATCACCTCTTTGCCGAGTGCCTCCAGGCCGAGTTGCAGCGAACCATGCCAGGAGAACTCCCTACTTATCATGAGCGGGCAAGCCATTGGTTTGGAAACCATGAATTTTTGGGAGAGGCGATTCAACATGCTATTGCCGCGAACAACAAACGCTTAGCAGCCGATCTAATTTCGGCCAATGCACGCACCATGTTGTGGGAACAGGGTGAGACCCATCGTCCTTGGCAGTGGATCCACCAATTGCCCGATGACCTAATTCACGCGTCTCCGCAGCTCATGATCACCAGGGCCTGGCTATATCAGGAGTTGTTTTTGGAGTATGGTCATCGTGTCAATGAGTTGCTGGACAAATCCTCAGCCCTTATCCATGCCGTTGATGCACCGTACACCCAGACGGAGATAGCCGAAATGGCGACCGAGATTGCCCTAGCGCATGCAAATCTGGCTCGTTTACATGGTAATCTCTCCCAATCAATTGAGCACTGCAACCAAGCTGTAGAATTGAGCCATCTCGTCGAATCGCCTTTGCTCAAAACGGGCGCCTTCCACTCGTTGGCCGTAGCGCACCACCAAGTAGGCAACGTCACTCAGTCACTGAAGTATAGCAACTCTCTATTTGATTCTGATAGCCAAATGGAGACCCTCGACTATGCTCACTATGTCGCGCTTGCTTACAGAGTGGATGCGCTGCGCTTGCAGGGAAGGGTAGAAGAAGCAGTGGATGCTATCCAACGAATTGAGCCTGCCCAGCCTAATCATCAGGGCATCGGTGCGGCCATGCTTACGATTAGTGTAGCTGAATCGTTGCGAGAACGCAATGAACTAACACGCGCCACCGATTATCTTATCCCAGCCATGGATACCCTTAAGCCGCACCAATCAATGGCGGCGATTGTACAAACAGGCGCAATAACGCTGGCACGGATCCTTCAGGCTCAGGGCCAGGTGCAAGAAGCACTAGAGTTATTACGCGATACACGCCGCAATTTCCGCGCGCCTCATATCTATTATCCAGCAGCTCGGATATCGGCCATAGAGGCACTCATTCATCTCCGGCAAGGGAATCTCGCCGCAGTCAAGGCATGGGCAGAGAAGAGCAGTCTTCGTGCAGATGATGAGCCAGCGTATTTGCTGGAGATCGACCATATGGTGTTCGTACGGGTGCTTATTGCCGATGGACATGTACCAGCCGCCCTATCCCTTTTAGAGAAGTTGGCAAAAGCTACCGCAGATGGCGGTCGCGTCGCTCGCCTTGCTGAAGTGAACATCCTGCAGGGACTGGCCCATCAGGTGGTCGGAGAGCTAGAGAAGGCCATCAGCCACGTAACTGAAGCCATCAAACTCGCTGAAGTAGCAGGATTTGTGCGCGTATTTGTGGATGAAGGAGGCAGGCTTGTCCCTCTGCTTAAGCAAGTCGCTGGGCGTGGCATTGGGATTGGGTATATACGAGAGCTATTGCCTCTATTCGACCAGGGGGCAGAGGCTGAGTCTACGCCACTGGCTAATCAACCAACAGTTGCGCAAGATACGGTTAATTTGGAAACCAGCGCGCTTAATCTCTTCCTTAATCCGTTGAGCGATCGTGAACTGGCCACCTTACGCTACCTAGCCAGTGACCTAACCATCCCCGAAATCGCCGAGCAGATGATCGTTGCCCCCAGCACGGTTCGCACATATGTTAAGCGTATCTATAGCAAGCTGGACGTTCATAACCGCATTGAAGCCGTCAACCGAGCGCGTTTGTTGGCATTGCTTAGCTGATCACCAACCAACAAGGAACTACCATCCCAAAGGAGACTTTCTATGAGCACTACTGCAAATCAAGCCCCTGCAAACCAAATCCCTATGCGAGCCGTCCCTGGCTACTACTCGAACACAGAAGGCATTCAACTTGCCATCCAAACTGGGGCCGATGCCAGCGACGAGGAATTACAATTCTTTCAGCAGCTTGGCGTTGAGTGGGCTATGGTGGGGATCCGCAATCCTGAGCAGCACTCTCTCGATTTTTACAAAAGCCTAGTCAAGCGCTTTGGTGAGTACGGTCTCAAAATCTACCGGGTTGCCAACCATGGCGTCCACAACGTACCCGAGATCACACTTAACCTACCTGGTCGCGATGCCAAAGTAGAGGAGTTTAAGCAATTTATCCGCAATATCGGTGAAGCAGGCATCAAGTACAATACCTATGCCCACATGGGCAACGGCATCTGGTCTTCTGGTCGGGCTGAGGGGCGTGGCGGCATGGATGCTCGTCGGCTGGACATCAAAGATGCTGTGGGTCGCTGGAGCGATGAAACCTACCAAGGCGAGCTAACCCATGGCCGCGAATATAGGGAAGAAGAGCTGTGGGACAACTATGAGTATATGATTCGTCAGGTTGCGCCAGTTGCCGAAGAAGCTGGCGTACGGATTGGTATCCACCCCGACGATCCGCCAGTCTATCCACTTGGGGGAATTCCCCGCTGCATGTTTGGGAACTTTGACGGCTATAAGAAGGCTATGGAGATTGCCGACAGTCCCAATATCGGTGTCTGCCTTTGCGTGGGTTGCTGGCTAGAGGGAGGGGAGACCGGTATGGGCGTAGGCGTTGTGGATGCCATCAGACATTTTGGCTCCAAGGGGCAGCTCTTTAAAGTGCATTTTCGTAACGTATCCAATCCTATGCCCGAGCCTTGGGTAGAGACGCTAATCGACAACGGATACCAAGATATGCACCAGGTCATGAGAGCACTTCGAGAGGTGAGGTTCGATGGATGCATCATTCCCGACCACATCCCAGCGATGCTAGGTGGTCACCGGGTAGGCGTGGCCTATTCGGTTGCCTATATGCGTGCGCTGGTGCAGGCGGTGAACAATGAATTTGGGGGCGTAGCGTAGGCCAAGTCATCCCTGCCTCCTGCCAAGGTCATCCAAGCTGGATGACCTCTTTTTTTGAGAACTCATACAGTGACTCAGTTGATTACTGAGCCATAAACGATAAGTACCGCGGCGTCAATTTAGTGTTGTCATGCAGGATGTCTTCTTATTCAGCGGCACCATCCGTCAAAATATAAAGTGTACCCAAATTGTTATTGTCCATCGCCTGAGCACGATCCAAGATGCTGATCTGATCCTTGTACTAGATCGAGGCGAAATTGTGGAGCAGGGGACTCATGCAATATTGCTAAATCAAGAAGGTGCATACAGCGAGTTGGTACGAAGTCAATCTGATGACTAGGAACTGTCCTATAGGAAAAACTCAACGAATGAGTCAAGTTTTTAGCTGCCGTAAACATCATGCGTTACTTCCAATCTTGCCGACTTACCGGATGCCAATCGTCGGCTTGAGGCGCAGCTTCGTTAGTACACAGGGACGTAAAAACTGTATAGTTACGCCTTGACGTACTAGAAAAATTAGTTATGACAGAGCTTGTCGATCAGATGGCCTTTTCTGCACAACAGGAATGACAAAACTCACAATTGTTTTCCTATCAATAGTTTCACTCTCCTGACGTGCTTCGGGCTTGGAGCGGTGATCGAATACGACGTAGTAGCCTTCCGTTTCGCCCTCGGTCTCGAGGTAGGCCGCAAGTTGTTGTTTACCTCTTTTGTAAAGACCCTTTCCTTCCCACAACTTGGTCTCAACGATGTACCGTTTCTTTTCGTGCAAAATGATTAAGTCCATGCGGCCACGCCCAGAAGGTACTTCTAGATACATGAAGCCCTGCACCTGACGAACAAACTGATCCAGGTAGCCAAAAAGCAGGTGTTGACCCACAAATTCCTGGGGTGCTTCGGGAATTTCTAAAATACGGTATCCTGCCCGAGCGATAAAATCGCGAAAGTTGGCCAACAAGTGAGGGACATTGATGGTGCCTTCTTCGGTCAAATAGTCATAAAATCCATAATCTGTATCTTCGGGCAGAAAATCATCTTCCAAGCCATTGATTACCGGCTGGAAAGTTCGCACAATACGGTACTGATAGATAGGGTTCTGGATCTGGCAATTCCCCTCTTCATCCGAGGCAAGCACACCGTAAGTGGCCAATTCACTAATGTATTCATTATCCAAGTTAAAGTCAACGGGCCGTTCTCGCAGGGCAATCCGCATAAGAATCGATTCAAAACGTCGGTCCCGACGTACATTGGTCGTCAAGTGGGTGATGTTCGTATTGTGCTCTCGCAGAATTTTTTTGTGAGCCGCTTCAAAGTGGGTCAACGTAATCGGCTCGGTGAGTGGTATATCCATCTCCTCAGTCAACATCTGGGCCAAGCGATTGACTAAAAATGGTTGACCCGCAGTCTGTCGATGGATCTCCTCAAAGACTTCAGGAGCAAATGGCTGGCCCACATCTTCAGTATATTGCCCAAGCAAGTGGCGGATCTGTTCAATCGTGAAATTTTTTAGCTCGAAATCGTCTTGAACATTAAAGGGAGAAATCGAGCGATCATAGTTGAGCTGGTGGATGCTTTTGACGCCCACAATCCCTAAACTATATGGACACCGCCTGGGTTCGCGGGTATTGTAAATCTCTCGCAACGTATAAAGAAAGTCACTGAGTGCAGCTTGGGGTATACCATCAAATTCATCGATGATAATGGCAACACGTCGATAGTCAAGGTGATCAGCTAATTCTTCAAGAAATGGTGTAAAGGAGTAATGATCCTTAAGTGGGTATTTCTCCAGGAAAAGCGTAAATTCTTGAGACATCGTTTTATCAAGACACTCGAATTGCCTACGTATCTCAGCATAAATTCTATCTTTGAGGCCATTATAGAATACTTCAATAGATGCATTTTTAAATATTTGAAAATCCAACTGAATTGGAAAGTACGTTTCCTCCTCTTCACTAATTGTATCAAGCGCATCACGCAACAATGTAGTCTTGCCCGTTTGGCGTGGCGCAAAGATAACAACGTAACGCCCATCCTTAATCCGATTGACCAAGTCGGCAACGTTATCTCGACGCGGGACAATGTAGTGGCGCTCAGCATCAACTGGGCCGCGGGTGGTAAAAGTACGTTGTCGCCTTTCCATGTAAAGATTATCCAAAGCAGACATACTACCCTATTCCTAACACTCAGTTATCATAGGTATATTGAGAATTTGCTCATTAGTTATGATTGCGAGTTCTCGCGATATATTGTTCTTATCAGCAATACATCCCCAAAGCTCATATTTTCCCCACAGTTCAATGGCGATCCCTCCTAATGTATCACCTGCCTTTACTGTGTAAGATATAGAATCTGAGATTGGTACCATGCCGCACAGGTTCTTTTTTAGAGCATCACTGTCCATACATTTAAAATCAGCTTCGTCCATCAAGTCAAGCAATACACCATTTTCTTTCCAATCAATTAATGCATCATTGATTAGATGAAGCACAGACTCCCGATTTGGATTTACTGCGATGACGAATTCTTCTGCTGGACCAAATTTGCCTGGTACAAACCTCAAATTGGGCTCGTTTTGTGCTAAGGCATTAACAATTTCTACGTTAGTTGCATAAGTCGGATATCTCTGTGACGCAACGTGTCCAATTAGGGTATCTCTATTTTCATCACTACCAAAGGGTACTACAATAGGCGGTGGAGTTCCACAGAATTGTTCTGCAACCTCTTGAAAGCGCAAAGCAGCAGTTGTACCCCTTGAAACGATTATTGTTTTGCCGCGCACGTCACATAACTCATTAATTTCTGAGTTTTCATAGGTGAATACACCTTGGCCATCTAACATATAGCTTTCACTACACAACACTTTATTGCAGCGCTCAGTTGTTTTGGAAAAAGAAAAAATTCCCAAATAGATCTTATGCCGACCCTCACGGACAATATCCGTACGGTCAGCAAGCGGTACACAAATAAATTGAACTGCGGTGTTATCGTTAAGCCAACGTTCAGCCAATTTACGAGCAATCTGAATATCGTAGCCTTTAGGATCGAACTTCTTATCAAAGCTGGACGGATCGCAATTATAGTCTGCTCCATCATTGTAGCTACCATATGGTGGGGCATCGAACCGAACACCAACACGAATTTTACCATCTACCAGAACCCCAGCGTCTTCCAAAATTTTTTGATCTAAATTTGGTGTTGAGGCAACGAATGGAGTAGCCGGAGGAGGCTGTATAGTAGTTGAGAGGGCAGTCTGGTCAATAGCCAAACCTGAATCATCATTTGTTGATGCGGAGCTATTAGAGGGCGTAGGGGAGGATTGGAGTCCAGGTGTTGGTGTAGCAGGAATCCGCACCTTAACAATTGCCTGCCCCCATACAGGGTTCCGATATTCCTCTAGCACTTGATCGAAGGCTTCCACAACTTCAATTGTAAAGTCACCTTTAGGAACGCCCTCAAAATTACGTATTCCATAATCAGTCTTTCCTTTGTCAGAATACCCGTTCTCACCTCGAATGATGATCTCGTAATCTTCATCTGTAATAATCTCTTCTTGCCCGTCCACAATCTGAATATCCAAAGACATTTCCGTCAACGCAGGCAATATAAATTGCATAAAAGCTAAAATGCCAACTATTCCCACTAACCATGAAATTACTATCTCGGTATTGCTGGAGAAACTCCATACCGCCACAATGAAAGAAGATATGACCGCAAGAATGAATGCAATTACAATCGATTCCAAAGTCGATACACTTATCACCTGAAGAACAATAAATAATGATAAGGGTAATACTATAATGGCGAAGATGGCAATGATTAGTTCTCCAAATTGAAGACCAGATTTCGCCATTGAAGTCTGTTTAAAAACATTAGATGAAGGGAATGGGGAGTTATTGCTATAGAGTGCTAAAGCATTCTGAAAGTCAGAATTTTCGCCATATTCCTGCTCAACAACTTCGATTAATTCATATACTCTATTAGTTAACTCTGCTTCTGTTAAAACAGAGTGCCAATTTACAATTGGCTTGGAGTTAAGATTAATACGCGATAGATCGATTCCAGCATCATGTGCAATCCTTTCAATGCTTGATTGATCTTTATATAATTTGGCTAGGACACGCCTTAACTTTGCTGTATTATTCTTACCCATAAAGAACCATGTCTTTGCAGTAAATTGCACTACGTAAGGATTAAATACCTCGAAGATGATAGGTTATTTGCAATTTAAACACTGAAAAATTACCCTGTTCTGCATATTTTTTGCTGGCTTGATTATACAGAAGATTTGATGCATAATCAACTTAACGCTACTATTACATAAGCTCCTTGTCTACAATTCTGATTTCGGTTACACTTGTCGGCCATGGTCATGGATGCGTCCACATGTCTAACATTTCCATTCAGGGCTAAAGAGATGCAAATCCCAGCCCTTCACTTAAAAATGGGTGGCGATTTTTGGTCTGCAGGAGATAGATCCTACGAGGCAACTATTCAAAATTAAAATTTTGAATACAGTGTATTTTGCAGGTTTTTCAAAATGAGGAGTTCATACATGTTAGAACAGGTTCTAATTGAGGGATATACATTTCAGGAACCGGGTGTACTTACATTATCCTTTGACAAAACTATTGAGATTCGGATATCTTCAGAAGAAGCCCAGCAAATAGTCAATCAGTATGTACATATGGAAATCAGTACCCAGATGCACGCTGAAGAACCCACCTTTGTCATAGGTGATGATACTTATTGGCAAGTCCCAATTCATTTGACGTTTCCTGCTTTTGGAGATGTAGGTAAAGTAGGCATGCTCCAAGTAGATCCAATTTTGGGCGAAATTGATACATCGCAGCCAGAGATTATTCAAACTATAATAGATAATGCCGAACAACTTGCTCTCCGTTTCACATCTGCAGCAGCGCAACCAGTCTGATTGTCTACCCATATGCACACAGATGGTAGCAGGGTATTTAGGCAAGAATCTCTCCTATCGGCGATTGACTAGACTATTGGGTACACGTAGATTTGGCACACCTTTTCGCAATATCAGCAGGTTGGATTCTGTAGGCCTCTCTGTTGCAATTGAACATTTACCTGCCTCAGAAATGCCACCATATCTTTCATCAGGCATCCCCATTATTGCATCGGTCGATACATCCCCTCTCAAGTACTGGTCACAATCGGTCGACCATGTGATCGTCGTCATTGGTTTGGATGATACACACATATATGCCAACGATCCAGCTTTTGCTGATGGCGGATATCCAATTCCACTTACCCAATTTGAACTAGCACAATTACGGTTTGATCTGCTGTGCGCCATTCTTACATTGCCCAATTAAACTCTTGCCATTGTCTTGTGCTAAACAAAAAGACAAACCCATCATGCTCATCGTTGCCAACCAAACGCTCACCGACATCCCATGTCTCATCATGCAAGATGATCGATTTACCCAAACACCGCTTATCCTCCATTATCACGGCTGGACTGGACACAAGGGCGATGCCAACACACCGGATCAGACGCTGATGCAGGCTGCGTCGGCCGGCTTTACCATTGTGGCACCCGATTGCGTGGAACATGGCGAAAGGCGAAGTGACGCATGGTTCCGCGCCATGTTCAATGGATGGGCTTTTATTTGCGACGCAATGGATCGCACTCGACAAGAAGCACCTAGTTTGCTCGATGCAGCCCTAGCCCTGCCCGCTGTCTCCAGCCAAAATCCACAAGTCACTGGTGTCTCCATGGGTGGCCTGATTGCTCAAATGGTCTTTGCTCAGGACGAACGCTTTGCCTCGCTGATCTCGGTCATCGGTCGCTCTAGCTTCTATCAAGCCGATGAGTGGTGTCGCCAAGCCCAAGCCGGCACCTGGTGTGATGAGTGGTGTGCGAAGTACGCCACCCAATCCCATCCCGAACGTTTTGTGGATCGGCCCCTCCTTTTCATGGATGGCGGTCAAGACACAGACTGTCCAGCCGCCGTCAATTCAGAGACGATTCGCCTGATCAATGAGGCAGGTGGCCAAGCCCAACACTTTGTCGATGAGGCAGTTGGACATCAATTCTCACCAGACATGCGTGAGCGCTATATCGATTGGGTTGCTGAGCATAAGGGTTGAAGGCTGAAGAGTTGAAAGATCACAGATTCACATCGGACAAACAAACATCCCAATATAGCATAATCATCAGGAGTCAGTACACGCACGACGCACCACGAATTACGCAACAGGATTCTACAATGAACCAACACGAACTATACGAATTTGACCGCACCGGCTATATTGTCATTCCCGACTTCTTGACCCAGGAACAGGTAGGCACTCTCGCGTATGCGGTGGATCGGTTAGAAGCTCATGCCATGCAAAATAAAGATCTACCCCAACGGCTGACTGCACCATGGGGACTCGAGTATCATCGCAATGAGGAATTTGGCTATCATGTCAACGCATCGGACAAGTCAGGCGGGTTGACCCTGCTTATTGAGGACTTTTTTAACTTTGATTCAGCATTTGACATGCTCGTCAACCACCCTAAAACGATGGAATACATTGGGGCGATCGTGCAGGAGCGGCCTACTATCAACAATTCAGAATTGCGGGTACGGTACAGCGGAAATTATTCGGGTACTCACATGGGTGGCCCACTTTCTCAAAAGTATCGCTATGCTTTTAATGACAAGGGGATTGATTGCATGATGGTGCGTATGATCTACTTCGTCCATGATGTGGATGTGGATGAAGGAGCCTTCTGTGTGGTCCCAGGAACCCACAAAAGCAACCTATCATCTCCATATAGTCATGTTCCGCCCGATGAAGAGCCGGGCATGATTCCACTTCCTGTGAAGGCCGGTGATGCCATTCTTTTTACGGAAAATTTGCGCCATGGTGGTTTCCCCAATAAGAGTGAAAAGACCCGCAAAACGCTTCATGTTGGGTATGGGCCATTTTGGATGAAGTCTCAAAACATTGCTACTATGGAGCAGGATGCCTTTCTGCTGCCTGAGACACGCGAGCGATATGATGACGAACAGCGCAGGTTGTTCTACGCCAGACCAGAGCCTCGTTGACGAGCTAGCACATTATATTCAGGTTCGGCATAAGTTAACATTTTTTCTCTCGGGTAACGGTGTTAATTTATCACAACCGCCAGTATATAGTTCGATAAATCCCCTCAGATTTGCCCATTCTCTCGTAGACAATAGCAAAACCTTTGGATACCTCACATGAATTTACCTCAACTTGACCAAACCAACTTAGATTCACTGGCCACCCAACTGGATGAGAATGGCTATGTCATCATTCCCTCTGTCATCACGCCAGAAAAGGCAGACGAGGCACGGAATGTGCTTGAAAAGCTCTTAGAAGGCGAGTCGACCGAGTCGGATCGAGTTGCCAAAACCCAACGGGTCGGTCGTATTGCAGTAAAGCATCCTATCTTTCTCGAGCTGATGGTTCATCCTTTTGTCGTTGCCTTCTGGCGCAACTACTTAGGTGAGGACACCATCTGCTCAACCTGGTCGGCCAATACAGCCTACCCCGGTTTCGACCGCTTTGGCTGGCATTCAGACTATCCCTACTGGTCCATCACGCCACCCTGGCCCACGGGACGCATTGCTGGCCAGACGCTCTGGCTACTTGATGATTTTACAGAAGAGAATGGCGGTACAGGTGTGCTGCCTAAGAGCCATAAGCGATTATGCCCACCACCGAAACGGGAGATAGGCTGGATAGATGAAGCCAAAATTCTGACGGGCGTGCGGGGTAGCATCATGGTCATGCATGGTGCCTGCTGGCATACGGCCCGACCCAACAGCACTGACAAGATGCGATCAGCATTGCTAGGTATGTATATGCGTCCCTGTTTTATACCGCAGGAGGATATGCAGGGCCAACTGGCCGAGTTAGAGGATCCCCCGGAGTTGGTTCAGCAGTTGATGGGTGCCAAACAATGGAAACCAAGAAATGTGGGCAATTAAATTTACTCTTTGGCTTAGCGCATTCTTCAATCTGGGCGCCGCGCTATTGCTTCTGTTCCCTGGATCGTACTTAGGTCAATCCATGGGTCTACCGGATACCGTCCATCCTCTTTATGCTGGCATGACGGCTTATATGATTGCGCTTTTTGGCGGTGCATATGCTTGGTTAGGTATGCAAGCTGAACCAGTCAGATCTATGGTCTATTTTGGAGCCATTGGAAAGTTAGGTGTCTTCGTACTGGCGGTCGGATTGTGGATGTCTAGCACCATTTCTGCATTGCTATTGGGGCTTGCGTCTGGTGATCTGATCTTTTCACTCTTTTGGTTTTGGTGGCTTCGATCTGCCAAATAACACAATACTGATTGGGATGGCTCACGAATTACTAACGATAAAGGAAAATATATGATGTTAGCTGAACCAGCAACAACTACATACAAAGAGGAATATGACGAAAACGGATACGTCATCATTCGCAACGTGATTGATGCCGACCTGGCCGCTGAAACGGTGGCCCATGTCCATTGGCTGCTAGAGAAAAATCGCGGCGTGCGTCCTGAACAGTTGCATCATAACCTGCTGGCTCATGATCCATTCATGCATCGGCTGGGTGCTGATGATCGCCTTATGGACGTGGTCGAGCAGTTCATTGGACCCAATATCGTCTTATTTGGTGCTCATTACATTGCCAAACGCCCTCGCACTGGCCAAGCTGTTGGGTGGCACCAAGATGGCTCCTACTGGCCATTGGAACCCATGGAGGTGACCACACTTTGGCTGGCTGCCAGCGACTCCAAAAAGGAGAACGGCTGTATGCGGGTCTTGCCAGGAACCCAGAATTCTCGCCTGCTTAAGCGAAGGGAAATGATTGAGCTAGATACCAATGAGTATGTCTTGGGTAGCGCCATCCATCCTGACCAGATTGATGACTCTCAAGCTGTAGATATTGAGCTGAATGCGGGCGATGTCTCCATGCACAATCCCCATATTATCCACGGCTCCAACGTCAACACTTCTGATGAGTGGCGGGTGGGTTTAACGCTTCGCTACGTTCCCCCAACGACATGGGTAAAGAAAGAGAAGCATGAGAATATTTTGTGCCGTGGCCCAGTTGAGCCGACCGTAGCCAACGTCTATGCACCACGACCTCAGTTTGATCCTGAAGAGCACATGGCGTTCCAAGGGTGTGAGGAGTGGAACCACCAGAGGTAAAATTGCTCTTATGCTTGCCACCTATTTGAACGCTTTTAGCCGCTTTAGCCATGATATCCGTATGTATCTGATCACCTCTTTCATGATCGGCTTTAGCTATATTGGCATTGTTGCCGTTTTACTCAACCTCTACCTATTGCGATTAGGGTATGGCCCTGTCTTTATAGGCTGGGTTGCTGCCAGTACGGCTCTGGCCTTTGCCCTTTCGTCTCTACCCGCCGGCGCAATGGGTAGCTATTGGGGCAATCGACGGGTGGTCATTGCAGGTGTCACAATCGTGGGAGTCAGTGTCGGGGTGATTCCGCTGGCCGAGTTCTTGTCGACAACTTGGCAAGCAAGCTTCATTTTGGGCACCCGGTTGTTGGGCGGCTTTGGGTTTGCTCTATACGCTGTCAACTATATGCCCTATTTGGTGGCCGTGTCGGCACCAGCAGATCGAGACTATGTCTTCTCCATTCAGGTCGCCTTGTCTGGACTTGCTGGCTTTATCGGCAGCCTAATTGCCGGGATGATGCCAGATGCATTTGCTTCACTTTTGGAACTGAACGTGGATGGCCCTGCTCCCTACCGTTATCCCCTTTACATTGGCGGCCTAATCATTGCTCCAGCAGTTATTGCCCTGCTAACAACCAGCGAGGGAGAACAAATCCCATCTGCAGCAGAAAAAGTAGACAAGGTTCAGCCTGATACACAGATCGGACTATTCGTTATCATCGGGTTGCTCGCGCTTACCGCGCTTTGTCGCAATGGAAGTGAGAGCGCAGCCCGCTCCTTCTTCAACATTTACTTAGATGCCGAGCTGGGTGTCTCTACACCTCGGATTGGTGCGCTGACCGCCTTAAGCCAAGTATTGGCTATCCCCGCTGCATTGGCTGCCCCTGCACTGGTTAATCGCCTGGGCAAGAGTGCAACGATTGTCTGGGGCACAGCGGGTATTGCCGTAGGTCTCATACTGATGGCCTTAATCCCCCATTGGATCACTGCAGGTATTGGTTTCTTAGGTGTAGTGGGTATGAGATCCATGACCAGGGCCGTGCTCAACTCTTATCAGATGGAGATAGTGGCCTTGGATTGGCGTTCACTGACTGCGGGCGTCGTATCAACTGCCATGGGGCTGGGCTACTCGATTATGGCCTTTGGTGGTGGATATCTGATTGTAACCATGGGGTACAAGGGACTCTTCCTGACCGGGGCAGGGCTGGCAGTTGCTGGGGCAGTGATGTTTGCTGGGTACTTTCGAGTGCCAAGGGGAGAGTATGCCAGAGAGAGCGTGTCTGGAAGCCTAGTAAGCAAGTTATAGTGTCAATCCCATACTGCAATCCTCCTGCCGCCGGACAAAGCCAGCCTCCTCTGCTGCGGCAACGATGCTGCTCATCCATTGATCGACGGATAGAGAAACCCGATGTTTAGGATTAATGCGTAAAGCCTGTATTAGCTGGTACCGAACCAGATAAGGGGCCAGAGCATCATGGTTGGCATCCAAGGTAATGTCAAGGTCGCTAAACCCATCACCACGCGTAGAGCCCGAGCATTTCCCTACGGCAACGACTTGATTATCACTCTCCGTCCATATGGCGAATCGTTCCTGACGCTTGCCCTGAATTGACCCGATGAATGCAAAGAGGAAGCCAAGCAAGCGTCTAGCAGTCGTGGGTCGATACCGTTTCTCATCAATGGCCTCGTACGTTTGAACCAACTCTGGTGCAATACGTTTAATCAACTTGTAGCGAGGTTGCCACTCAAAGCGCCCTAGGGGTGCTTGCCGATATCCGCTGGGTAGCGTTGGTTCCTCTAGCGGCCATTGACCTTCATTTTTGTATCCGGTTTTGTAGCCGGTAGATTCATTTGGTTTTAGCTCAAACTCAACAGTACCGCTGTATTGTTGAAAGCCCACGCTCTCATAAAGTGACCGCGCTGGCTCATTGCCATCGATTACGCTCAAGATGACTTTCTTGCCTTCCTTTTCGCGAATCAGCTTGAGCCCACCCTCCACTAGCTGGCGGGCCATACCTCGACGTCGGTATGCCGGCAGCACCCCTACTGTACCAATAATCCAGTTTTCAGTTGCGCCTATGCGGTGGAGCAACACCATGCCTGCGATCTGCTCATCTTCCTCCCAAATATAACCAGTAATTAGATCTCGCAATGAAGGCGAAATTCGTTGCAAGAGTTTAACCAGTGGCCAAAGACGACGCATCATACGAACCTGTTCAACGATATCGGCCTTTTCGTCAGGCTGGATACTCCACTCTTCATTTTCTGGGTACTGAAAACTTGCGGTTATGGCATCGGCCAGCGGTAAGAAATCGTGAGGTAGTTGGATAGGGCGGATGGGCATAATATCTTGATTCATCATCGAGTATGGTTAAGCTACACTGACGAAAATTATATTATTTCATGGTTCCAGTATATCATAGATGATTTGTAGACTCAATCAAAATCAGTAATCCGCAGCCAGCTTGTCCCCTTGAAGACTGGGAAAGGTCACTTAGGAACGAGAATTTTATAAAACGCAGTTCTGTAAAAGTCAAGCACAAGGGCAGAACCGCACGGGGCGTGCTACCTGAACGAGCTATGCGTGACTTTTATGCTACTGCTATAAAACCAAATGCATAGTCAATCTGTTACGCAATTTGCTAACGAAAGAGAGCCATTATGCCCCAAGCCAACACCCAACTTCCCCTCTCTCGATTCAAAGTCCTGGATCTAACCCGCGTTCGCTCCGGCCCTACCGCTGTCCGCCAGTTGGCCGATTGGGGAGCCAACGTCATCAAGATCGAGATGCCGCCAGACCCCAATGATAAAAATACGCTGGGTGGCCCCCGACATGGTCACGATTTCCAAAACCTACACCGCAACAAGCGCAGCATGACCTTGAACCTCAAAGCGCCAGAGGGGTTAGATGTATTTCTAAATATGGTTAAAGCCGCAGATGTCGTGGTAGAGAATTTTCGGCCTGCCGTCAAGCATCGGCTAGGGATCGATTATGAATCGCTCAAGGCCATCAATCCCCGTTTGGTTTATGGCAGCATCTCTGGTTTCGGACAAGATGGGCCATATGGGAATCTCCCTGGTTATGATCAGGTGGCCCAAGGCATGGGCGGCCTCATGTCTATCACTGGGATGCCTGGCCAGGGACCAGTACGAGCAGGAATTCCCTTGGCGGATCTGACGGCGGGACTTTACTGTGCGATAGGTATCCTTGTGGCACTACTGGGGAGGGAAGAATCTGGGGAAGGGCAATGGGTAGACACGTCGCTTCTACAGGCTCAAGTGGCCATGCTAGATTTCCAGGCCGTGCGTTGGTTGATGAATGATCATGTTCCCCAGCAAGCGGGAAATTATCATCCCACTGGCGTGCCAACTGGTCTTTATCCAACAAAAGATGGTCACATCAATTTGGCGACAGGTGGACAACCCATCTATATTCGCTTTTGCCAATCGCTAGGGCGAGAAGATTGGCTCACTGACCCCAAATTTGAGACGGGGGCAGCCCGCTATGAAAACCGGGATGAGATGAACGCCCAAATCGCTGAGATCACCTGCACCAAGACTACCCTAGAATGGGTGGAGCTGCTCAACGAAGCCGGCGTTCCCTGTGGTCCAGTCAACGCCATCAACGAAACCTTTGACGATCCCCAAGTACAACATCTGGGCATGGCAGCGCCAGTTGATCATCCGACATTAGGATCTATTGAGATCTTAGGGCAAGGAGTAAACTTAAGCAACACCCCCTTTCACGTGCGCAGTGCCACGCCAGAAATTGGGCAACATACTACCGAAATTTTAGTCGAATATGGCATTTCATCCGACCAACTATCTAACCTAAAAGAGAAAGGTGTCATCTAATCATGAATTTAAAGACAGAGAAGATCATTGCCGAAAAAGATGATCATATCGGCTGGCTAACCTTCAATCAACCCGAGAAGCGCAACGCCGTCTCTCTGGAGATGTGGCAGGCTGTTCCGACTGTACTCGAAGCGTTTGAAGCCGATCCTGACATCCGCGTAATTGTGCTCAAGGGTGCTGGGACCAAAGCATTTGTGGCCGGGGCGGATATCTCCGAGTTTGAAAAGATGCGCAACTCAGCAGAGAATGTCCAATTCTACAATCAAGAATCGGGGCGAGCAAACAGGATCCTGTGTGCTGTCAATAAGCCCACCATTGCCATGATTCAAGGTGTCTGCGTGGGTGGAGGCGTAGGCATCACCCTCAACTGCGATATGCGCATCGCCTCTGAAGATTCACGCTTCGCCATCCCTGCGGCCAAGTTAGGGCTGGGGTATGGACACGACGGTCTCAAGCAGTTGGTGGATGTGGTTGGTCCAGCTTATGCCAAAGAGATCTTCTATACTGCCCGACTCTTTTCGGCCAATGAAGCGCTGGGCATGGGTCTGATCAACCGAGTGGTTCCGACGAATGTACTGGAGGAGTATGTACGGGATTATTGTTCCTCTATTGCCCAAAATGCACCACTAACCATCAACTCCGTCAAGAAGATTGTGGCCCAAATTGTGGATCACGATAGTCCGACTGATCTGGAGTATTGTGCCAGTTTGGTCAAAGAATGTTATGACAGCGAGGATTATATTGAAGGGCGGCGGGCATTTATGGAGAAGCGGCAGCCGGTCTTTAAGGGGGAGTGAGCAACCGATCTGTGCATCTAGTTATACCTTCATGCACTGTTGCACTGTATGGCAAATTTTGCACCATTAGGACGGACCATTGGTAGCCATAAGTAGACCGTCCTTGCAGGACGATGGACATCAAGAATCCGTGAGTTTCACTTGGAGCAGGTCGATTACGCCACCTTCCCTACCCAAAATAGACGGTCTACGGCTGGAGCTTGCAAATCCCAGATTTCTCCTCCTCTTTCCCTTCGGCTCCTTTGGCGCTTTGCGCCCATGGCTGGACAGGGCAGGCCCGGAAATGACACGGTCTGAGATTATCTCATATTACTACCAAGCATCGAGCGTAGTTGATTTGGCTGAAAAGTGAGCAACTCACTGTGCCTCCCCTTAGCCCAATCTAGAGTACGTGGCAAAGCCGAAGCGCATCATAGACGGCGGAATGAATGGAACGGCTGCTAACTGCATCACCAATCCGGTGCAGTTCATAGCCGCTGGTCCACGCACCTCGCTGGGGCTGTGGTTCTCCAGCCAGCAAGGACGTGATGTCAGTCACGCCTTGGTTACAGGCATTGCCGCGCATGGCGTAATAGAGTTCATCGATAGGGCGGGTTCCCTGCTCAATAAGAATGTGATCGGCCGTAAAGTGGTGGGTTGAATCAGTCAATTCGTGGACAAAGGTACCCTGTAACTTATCACCAACTTGCTCAACCCGCTCAACCCGCAGATCCGTGTGGACGGGGATGCGCTGCTGCTGGAAGCGTTTACGGTGCATAACCCGTTCAGAGCCACCCATCTCCTCAGCGGCTCGATCATCCATGGTGACAAAGGTGATGCGTGCGCCCGCCTCGGCTAGGTGGACCGCTGCGCTCGGCGCTTGGTGCTGCCCCATGCCATCGTAGATCAACACCTCACTTTCAGAATAATCATCTGGATTATTCAGCCCATCCCAGACCGAGTGACAATATTCTGTGCCTGTGAAATCGAAGATGTTAGGCGTTCCGCCCGTGGCGATAATCACTACATCCGGCTTCTCTGCCAGAATATCTTCGGCACTTGCTTGTTTATTCAGCCTCACATCCACGTTCAGATGGAGTAGTTCGTCCCTGCGCCAGGTAACAATGCCCTGTAAACCGCTACGGGGCACAAACTGAGATGCGATGTTGACCTGCCCACCAAGTCTGTTGCTTGCTTCGAACAAGAGTACGTTATGCCCCCGCTCCGCGGTAACTCGGGCTGCCTCCATGCCCGCGATGCCGCCCCCCACGATGACCACCTTGCGCGAGTCCGCAGCCCGTTCGATGATTTGGGGCAGCTTGCCATCACGCCCTGAAGCCGGGTTATGAATGCAGCTTAGGGGCTTTGCCATCCCGTGGCAGAACTGGGTGCCAACGCAGGGGCGCACCCGATCTTCCTCTCCTCGCATAATTTTGTTGACCAAATGAGGATCCGCAATGTGGGCGCGAGTCATGGCAACCATGTCTAAGATGCCGTCTTGGATCGCTCGACGAGCGGTTTCAATATGGATAATCCGAGCGGCATGGAAGACAGGCGTCTTCATTTCGGCACGAAACTGACCCACATCTTCCAGAAAAGGGGCAAGTGGCTGCTCGATGCCTGGCATACACTCTTCGGAGAGACCCCGCTGGCGGTCGATGCGACCCAGGTTGATGTTGAAAAAGTCGATAGTGCCGTCCTGCTCCAGCAGTTGGGCCGCTTTGAGGGCTTCTTCTCGGGTGAGCCAGCCCGCAGAAATTTCATCGATCACATAGCGGATGCCGACCAGGAAATCGTCACCAACCCGCTGCCTTATCTCAGCATGGACCTCTCGGATAAAGCGTAGCCGATTTTCCAGCGAACCACCGTATTCATCAGTGCGACGGTTGGTCATGGGTGAAAGAAATTGGCCCGTCAGATGGCCGCCAGTCATGGTTTCTATGCCGTCCAGCCCTCCCTCTTTACAGCGCACCGCCGCGTCGCCGTACTGACGAATTACCCGTTGAATATCGTATTGATCCATCTCCTTGGGTGTGCTACGGTGGACTGTTTCGCGTATAGAGGATGGGGCAATGGTGGGTAGCCAATCCTGAACTGTGGACTGACCGCGCCTTCCCAAGTGAGTGAGTTGGACCATGAGGGCTGCGCCATGTTTGTGGACCCGTTGCGAAAACTGCTGCAAATAGGGAATCACTGCGTCGGTACCAAAGTTGAGCTGACCAAAGACATCGGGCGAATCTGGCGCAACATTGCTGGAGCCGCCAAACATAGTTAGACCGATGCCGCCGCGTGCCTTCTCTTCGTGGTAGCGCTGCAGCGGCTCCGCGGGCATCCCCTTGTCGGAGAAGCCTTCCGAGTGGCTGGTGCTCATAATGCGGTTACGGAAGGTGACGTTGCGTAGGGTAAGGGGTTGTAAAAGAGGATCAACGTTGATTTCTGGGCGCACTCAGCTTACCTCCAGCGGTAGGCAAAAAGGGTAGAACAAAAGCAAGGGCCTAACTTTCAAAAATATCTGCAACAGCGACGCGAGTATTCAGCCATATCCATTTCCTCCCACTATCATTTACGAATATTATCCAAATTATACCATGTCAGGACCAAACAAAGCACTTTGATGCATTTCAGTGGGTGCCTTTGGGTTTCGGGGCGAGAATGTAGCCAGTCGAGTGCGACGCACTCTTGTACCCCCAAACTAAAACGCACCCCATTTCAGTACAGTTGGAGATTCCGACTACGAAAGCCTAGGTCATCCACATCAACTGCAGCGCCGCCAGCCTGCCAATCTCATTCGATGACTTGGCTGAGGAACCACACCCAGCAGCAGCTACCATCACTTTCCCCTCTACAATTGGCTCGATCAGAGGCATGTTTTCATCGGTGCGGTTGGTGACAACACAAGTCTTGGCCTGGACAGAGATGGTTCGCAGACCAGGGATTACCCGGCGCAACTCTCGTTCGAGTGCTCTGGCTTCAATGGGGCTACCTTCACCGTGAAACCAGCGCCTCAGTTCAGTGTCACTCTGAGGATAGCCTTGCTGCCGCAGCGCACCACCCAGCTTGATGTAGGTCTTGCCATCAGGATACTCAATTGGTGGCAGGATGTAGACTCCTTCGATGTCGGGATCGTTCATGCCTTCATACCACATGATGACCGGCATTTCGCGCAGTCGTTCCGCTTCCTGGGCATCGATCTCGGCCATAGTTACGGTACGCGGTGTTGGGATCAGTCCGAGCTTTGTGCCAGTTAAAAATTCAGTCCATGCGCCAGCCGCAACGAGCACTTTCTTGGCCTGAATGGTTTGGCCACCATCGGTTGTCAGCGTGACATTTGCGTTGCCGCTGTCGATCTCAACCACCGTCTCCCGTACAATGTCTGCGCCCTGGGACTCGGTAATCTTGACTTGGGCTTCAACTAACGAACGGGGGTTGATATAGCCTGCCTGCCCCTTCTCGAAGACCACATCCAGCCCTTTTTCAAAGAAATATTCAGGGTAGCGTTGGCAAAAGTCCTCGCTCGTATACTTCTCATAGAAGATGCCTAACTGATGTGCCGTGCGCTCGTAGCCACTGATGTATCCGTTGGGCATATCTTCAGTAAAGCCGACACAAACGCTGCCACAAGCGTGATGAAAGCGAATGCCGCTCTGCGCTTCAATTTCTGGATAGGCTTCAATTGATCGCATGGCCCATATGCCCCACGCTATAGAGCGATCCATAACGCGCGTAATCCGCCCCTGATCATAGTGACTGGCAAAGACGCCATCGTGCTGCGACCAATCGCCCGTCGGCTCGTCCGGCCCGATCAGCACAACCTCGTCCGACCACTGGCTCAAATAGCGGGCGGCTGCGGAGCCGATCATCCCTTTTCCTATAACTGCGTATTCGTACATGTATTTTTGGTCCTTAGTCATTGGTCCTTAGTGGGCGGATGTCAGTGACAAATGACAAATAACAGCGACAAGTGTTCAATTCAGCTGGTTCTCTGCTTAGGATCAAAGACCAACATCAGCCCTTGGCCCACAATTGTGACGCTGAGCGCCGTCAGAAAAATCGCCAGACTTGGCACAAATAGAAGTAGCGGCACGCGCTGCATATAGGGCAAGGCTTCGGCGATCATTGCCCCCCAATCAGGCGTTGGCGGTTGTGCGCCCAATCCCAGATAGGAGAGTCCTGCAATTGTCAACAAAATGTGTCCAAAGCGCAAAAAGGATATTGCCAGTAGTGGACCAATGATGTTGGGACCAATATGACGGTTAATGATTCGCATTTGGGGAGCGCCGAGAGATCGCGCTGCCTCCAGGTAAGGCTGGGTACTAACATCCAGCGTCAGCGCACGGGCTAGCCGAGCGAATGGGGACCAGCCAGCGATGGTGAGGGCCAGAAGCAGGGTGCCAAAGCCGGGGTCCAGCAGCGCAGCAATCACGAGTGCCGTGATAATACTGGGAAAGACAAGCAATAGGTCGACGGTACGCATGAGTACCTCGTCCAGCAAACCACCCATCCAGCCTGCGAGTGCGCCGAGTGCCGTACCCACCCCAGCAGAAATGAGCACAGCTACAATCGTCAGTACTAGGGTGAAGCGCCCACCATATAGCAACCGTGCAAAGACATCGCGACCCAAGTGATCCGTACCCAGTAGATGTTCCGCCGTTGGTGGCAGCAAGCGGTCGCTCAGGACTTGAGTGATGGGATCGAGTGGTGAGATCCACGGTGCAAATATGGTCGCAATCACGATCAGGGCCAAAACGCTTCCGCCGATGAGCGTTGCGAGGGGTAAACGTACATGTTTTGTCTTCAAGGCTGTCGCATCAACTTGTTGAGGGTCTTCTGGCGTGGCACTCTGTTGCGTCTTCAGCCCGCTCGTTTGCACCGTCATTTCTATGCGCCCCCTGCGCTGGTCCGCAAAGCAGGGTTAAGGACGATGTAGAGCAGGTCGGTTAGCGTATTGATCACGATTGCCAGGGTGACGATGACCATCAATCCTGCCTGAATTAGAGGGATATCTCCTGCCAGCACTGCACCGTAGAGAATGCGCCCTAGCCCTGGAATCGCAAAGATCACCTCCACAATAACAGAGCCGCCGATCAGTCCGGCTAGCCAAATTGTCGTTAGGGTAATCACCGGAATGAGCGCGTTGCGCAACGCGTGCTGGCGTACGATTCGTCCCGTCGGCAGCCCTTTGCCACGTGCTGTGCGAATATAATCAGAGTTGAGTACGTCTAGCATGGCCGCTCGGGTGGTCTGGGTCAGATAGGGCAACGGCCCCATGGTCAACGTCAACGCTGGCAGGATCATAAAGTTCGGCCCGCGCCAGCCTGATGACGGTAACCAGCCAGCCCAAACGGCAAAGACTAAGATCAGCAGCGGGGCAATCACATATTGGGGAATGGCCACACCAATCTGGGAGGTGAGCGTTACCAACATGTCAATCCACGAACCTGGTCGCATGGCTGCCCAAATGCCAAGCGGTAGTGCCAATGTGACGGCTAACAGCAATGCAATCGACGAAAGCAGCCCCGTTACGCGTAGGCCGCGCCCGATAATGGTCCCTACGGGAGCACGGCTAACGTAGGAGAACCCCATGTCGCCGCGCATCAACTGACCTGCCCACTGCGTGTAGAGGATAGGCAGGCTGCGATCCATATTTAGCTCAATACGCAGTCGCTCGATGGATTCTTCCGTCAGCACGCGCTCGCCAACCCTGGCCCGAATCACGGCCATAGTAGGGTCAACGCCAGTGGCGTAAGGCAGCAGAAAGATGACGAGTGACGCCACAAAGAGGATAATTGGGAGTAGGGTAAGCCGACGAAGGAGTTGGTTGGTCATAGGACCTTGGTCCAGAGTCTAGAGTCGATAGTCCAGGGTCCAGAGTCTAGAGTCCAGAGTCTAGAGTCTAGAGTCTAGAGTCTAGAGTCCAAAGTCCTTGGTCTGGTTTGACTAAAAAACTGATTACCAACCCCGGAACTATCGACCTCGGACTATCGACTACTCTACATCCAACTCGGGCGTGAGCGTGTAGTAGCCCAACGGGTGTACCCGATAGTTGAGGATGCCCGCGCGATAACCGTCAGTATCCTCTGTGTAGTTGAGGAATATGCTGGCAACGTCCTCTTCGACGACGATGGACTGAATCTGACGGTAGATGTCAAACCTCGCCTCGCTGTCAGATAAAGTACGTGCTTCGGCCAGCAAGTTATCGACCGTTTCGTTGCAGTACTGGTTCAGGTTATAGCCGCCGCCGCAGGAGAAATCCGCGGTCAGGAAGCCTTCTGGGTCATAGTTGTCGAGCAGGTGACCGCGCGAGACGATGAAGATGTCAAAGTCGCCAGCCAGCACATCTGGCTCGACTGCGCTGTAGGGGGCAATTCGCACCTCGGCAGTGATGCCCACATCGCCCAGCATCTGCTGAATGGCAATGGCAGAGGGGGGGAGAGACGAGCGCGATGGATAAGTGGCGATTTCTATGGATAGGTCGCCTTCGGCATAGCCTGCATCAGCTAAAATCTGCTTTGCTTTTTCTGGATCATACGTATCGACAGCGACATCCTTATTAACCCAGGCTTCTGTCGGACCAAACGGGCCAGCCGCAACTTCGCCAACGCCTTCCAGAATCGCGTCCACAATGCTCTGTTTGTCGATTGCGTGAAGCACCGCACGGCGGACTTCTACATCTGCCATTGGGCCGTCTACATTGTTGAGATAGAGGGTGCGGGTACGCGGCTCGGCTAGGCGTGCAAGCGTAACCGCTGACTCAGCTTCCAATAGAGGGATTTGCGGAATCGGGAGGCTCTCCGCAATGTCTATTTCGCCCGTGCGCAGCATGGTGGCACGCACGTCGCCGTCAGGAGCCGAGAGGACGAGCACTTCATCGAGGGCAACTTCACCACCCCAATAGTCTTCGTTCTTCACTAGCGTTGCGCTTTGGTCCGGCTCCTCCTGGATCAAGATAAAGGGTCCAGTACCAGTGCTGAATGGAGAGGTTGGGCTGCTATCGTAGGCGCTGGGCGCAAGAATACCAAAGCTCGGTGCAGTCATTCGGTTGGGCATGAGTACATCCGGCTCAACCGTGCGGATCACCACGGTTCGCTCATCAGCCGCCTCGATTGACGCAATGTTCTCCGGCGTTAATCCACGCGGTGGCGTCTCGCTGTTCAGCAAGTGATTGAAGGCAATCGCAACTGCATCAGCATTGAAGGGTTCACCGTTTTGGAAGGCTATGCCCTCACGTAGCGTAAAGCTCCAAGTTGTATCGTCAGTCTGGGTCCACGATTCGGCAAGGAAAGGGACCATCTGTCCCTCAAAATCGACTTTGACAAGGGTCTCAGTTATCCCCCATCCCATGAGGTTGAAAGAATCATCCGTTTCAATAGCAAAGCCAGCCGAGGGCCAGAAAATCTCGCCAAACACAAGGCTCTTGGTGCCGTCTTCGGCAATGCGGCTGGCAGGTGCGGTAGCGGCCATCTCCGGTGGTGTGCAGGCCGCAATCAGCAACATAACAACGCTGAAAATCCAAACAGATACAAAAGTAGAGATTTTCGGTTTATGTTGGATACCTTGTGAAAAAATGGGGACGAGGAGTGGTGTACAAGTTATTTTATTATTCATATTGTTTCGATAGATGAATGGGTGATTTGGTTGTCTTAGATTTTGAAAGACAGGGGGGGATTTATACAGCAGCCGATTTCAAAATCGTAGTTTTCCTTGGCTAGAACAGAGAAGCCAAAGCGCACTAATGAGACACGATCTCATTTAGCTCAATTACACTACAATTTTGCCAGTTGAGCAAATTGCCTTTCCAATGAATTTTGGTACTCTTGGGTTCTCGCAATGAAGGGAGTGTAAGATATCATAGCAGATAGCAAGTGCTGAGCGGAAACCTTGCCGAATAAGCAGTTGTGCAAGAAGCAAATTGAGGTACCGCTCAGCCAATGGCTCTATTCTATAGTTTTTAAGAAAAAGATTTTCCGCCCTTACCCTTCGACACGCTCAGGGGGCGGTTGGAAAATCTTTTTCTTGATGTCTATAGTCGTATAGGAAAGTGTAAAAATTGCTCCTAACACGTGGCCAGATGCTGACTGCTCACGTAGTGGTCGCTCCGACCTATACTGCGGTCGTTTTGAAAACAGGAGTTTTCCAAGGCTATTACTCGGATGACCAAACTCCTGTTTTCAAACGGAGCTGGGTATAGCTGACGGCTGACTAGCTGAAAGCTCTTTTATGTCTTTCAAAACGGAGCAGTCGCATCCCATTGAGCGTGACCAACAGCGACGTTCCCATATCGGCCAACACGGCCATCCACATGGTTCCTACCCCCAACAGGACCAGCACCAGAAAGGCAAGCTTGATACCAATACTCATGATGACATTGGCCTGAATCGTTTGCATGGCAGACTTGGCTAGGCGTAGGGCAAAGGAGAGTTGGCGCAGATCTTCGCTCATGAGCGTGACGTCTGCGGTTTCCATGGCCTGGGCCGTACCTGTTGCGCCACCGATGGCAATGCCTACGTCTGCCCTGGCCAGAGCTGGGGCGTCGTTAATGCCATCCCCTACCATGGCAACAGATCCATATTGCATTTGCAATTCTTCGATTGCGTTCAGTTTGTCCCCCGGCAGCAATTCAGCGCGCACATCTGTTACGCCAACCTCGTCGGCAATTGCCTGGGCAGTACCGGCATTGTCACCCGTTAACATAATGATATCGCGAATCCCAGCCGCTTTCATTTCGGCTACGGCTGCTTTGCTGCTCTCTCGCACACTGTCGGCTACGGTGATAGTTCCCAGATAGTCGCCGTCTGCACTCACCATCATAGGGGTAGTGCCGTTGGATGCATCAGCAGTTGCCGCTACACAGTGTTCGTGGGAATGAGCAACCTCACCATCAAAGGAAGCATGGCTGCCAACGTAGATACTCCGCCCATCGACTGTACCCACAATGCCTTTGCCCGTCAGCGCGGTGATCCCTTCGGCACTGGGATAGCGATGACCCAATCCCCGTCGCGTTGATTCGCTCAAAATGGCGTGGGCCAGCGGATGTTCACTACGCTGTTCAACCGCGGCGGCAAGCGCTACCACGTCGTTGCAGGGAATACAGTTGTCCAGCTCTTCGTTTTTGGCCTCACAATGGGCTGACCGAACAGCCATCACCGCGGGCCTACCTTGGGTCAGCGTGCCGGTTTTGTCTAGCGCAACGGCGCGGACACGACTTAGTGCTTCGATATACGCACCCCCTTTGACCAGCACACCATTACGCGCGGCGTTGCTAATCGCGCTGATGATGCTGACGGGCGTGCTAATAACCAATGCACAGGGGCAGGCAACCACAAGCAACGTCAATCCTCGGTATAACCAGCCGAACGTCTCTGGATCGGGATTCCAAAAAGGCTCCCCCAAAAAGAGGGGTGGAACGATGGCGACAGCCAGCGCAATGATCATAACGATGGGCGTATAAATTGCGGCGAAGCGATCCATAAAGCGTTGGGCTGGGGCTTGCCGCTCTTGGGCCTCCTCTACCATGCGAATAACTCGGCTGATGGTGTTGTCTTCAGCCAATTGGGTCACTGCTACTTCCAGCGCTCCCTCACCGTTGACGCTGCCCGCAAAGACGTCGCCATCACCGTCTAGGCTCTTCTCGACCAAGCGGCTCTCACCCGTAATTGCAGCCTGATTGACCGATGATGCACCAGCTATCACCCGCCCGTCCATAGCGATACGCTCACCCGGCTTTACCAAAATGACGTCCCCAACCTGCAACCCGTTAATGTGTACGGTCTCTTCAACCTGTGTACCGTTTCTACCTGTTTCGTTTTTGAGCCGCATCGCCAATTGGGGTGCCACATCCATCAAGCTGCGAATAGAGTGGCGGGCGCGGCTTGCCGTGTATCCTTCCAACGCTTCGCCGATGGCAAAGAGCACCATGACCATGCCCGCCTCGGCATAGGCGCCGATGATCACTGCGCCAACCGCCGCCACGGTCATGAGTACGTTGATGTTGATTTCGCGGTTGATGGTGACCACCCGCCATGCACTGCGAGCGACAGGCCAACCAGCCACAAGCAACGCGCCAAACGAGCAGATGTCGATCAGCCAGTGCTCAATACCTGCTAATTCCTCGGCCAGCCCCGGCAGAATCAGCAGAACGCCCAGCAACGCCAGCCGCGTCTCAAATCGTTGCCACATAAATTGTAGGAAATTCTGCGGCTGCGTCTCTTCTTCGACTCCATCCGCCAGAGAATCGATGGAGTGAGCGACATCAAACCCTGCTTGGCGCACGCGGCCAATCACTTCATCTTTGTTGATGTCACCAGAGACGTGCAGCTTTTCGGTGGTAAAGTTGAGCGTGCATTCGACTACGCCCTCCAGTTTGCTTACAGCACTTTCGACAGATTTTGCGCAGCCAGCGCAGTCCATGCCGGTAATGGTGAAGGTTTGTTTTTGGAGGTTACTAACAGTGGTTGCCATGATGCCTTTCGAGTTGATCAAATGAAAATTAGTTCTCTGGGCATATGGTACACCTTCAAGTGGGGTTGAATGTCAAGGGGCAATTTGTGAAATGGATGATTTGGGGGTGAATGAACCTTAGAGTTTAGCCTCATCTGGTTTTTTTGTAGACAACGTCAGGAAGAGCCTGGCGAAGACGAATGCGCTGCGTCCGCCGCAGATGAGGAGAAAACCTTCGTGATTGTGTAGCAAGTCAGGGACATTGTCTGCATGGCGATGGACGTGGCACTGCATTTCGAGCTTGGTTATGGCATCAAGGGCTTGACCTATAGCCGGATCATCGCTGACGACCAGAATGCGATAACCGTCTTGCTCTTCCCAAATGTGAATGTGCTGTCCGCGCAGTTGTTCTAGAAGCTGTAGACCTTCGCTTGTGGTCAATTGGCAGCCTACCTGCTGTAGGAGCCAGTCTAGCATGGTATCAGGCGATTGATTGGGAGGACTTGTGCAGACGTGATCGACCAGTTGCGCAAAGAGAGCTGATGCGTTGAGCGAATCTTTGCCCGCCAACCGGGCGTGGATGTCTTGCAGAAAGAGGGCCATTTCGTGGCGCAACGCGAGCAGGCTCGTCAACCTTTCTTCAATGGCCAGGAAGCGAGATTCGGCAATCTGGACAATGGTCTCTTCATCGAGCACGTTCTGTTTGATGCCTTGCAACAGCGTCCGAATATCTGCCAAGGCAAAGCCCAACCGCTGCGCCCGCTGGATAAAGCGAACGGTCTCCGCTGCCGCCGTATCGTAGAGCCGGTAGCCATTGTCCGCCCGGGCCACAGGCGTCAGTAACTGTTGTTCCTCATAGTAACGTAGCGCAGACGTGCGTAGGCCAGCCTGTTTTGCGAGCTGGCCGATTGTTAACATGGAATCAGTTTGTTCGGTACTGGTCTTACCCATACTGGTCTTCATTCAGTCGGCATAGGCAAAGGTGATGGCATGATATCGTTATAATCTTTGGTCACTTTTTTGCATTTGCAGCTCTTGTATATCCAATACAATGTTTGTCTGTACTGGGCCGATAGGTTTGAGTATCATTGATGAATAGATAATCAGCAAATGCGCCATCGGGAAATAGTGGCTTAGGCGTCAGTGTTCATTCCTACCAGTTTCCAACAAGGCTCATCAGTTTGAGGTGGAACATTTCTAATATGTCTAAACTGCCCTTCTCTGACGTAACAACAGGTAGATAAAGAAAGGTGCACCGATAGCTGCCGTCACCAATCCCGCTGGTAGCTCAATCGGCGCAAGAATTGTCCGCCCAACCAGATCGGCAGCTACGACAATCAGCGCGCCAACGACGCCAGCGGTTGGCAACAGACCAATATGATCTGGTCCCGACAACCTCCGCGAGATGTGTGGTGCCATAAGTCCTACAAAGCCAATTGTCCCGGCTGCGGCCACGGTTGCTCCAGCAAGAGCCACGGCGGCAAGAAGTAGTAATCCACGGCGTAATTCGACCCGCGTCCCCAAACCTTTGGCCACATCTTCACCCAGATTTAGCGCGTTGAGATCCCGAGCAAGTAAAAAGGCCAGTGGAGAAAATATTAGTACCCAGGCGAACAATGGCCAGAACTCATCCCACGAGCGACCATAGACACTGCCCGTCAACCAGATGAGCGCACGCTGTACGTTCCAGATGTCGCCAAAGGTGATCATCAACGTAGTCAGCGCATTGGTGACAGCACCAAGACCGATGCCTATCAGAATTAGCCGGATGGGTGAATCGCCGCCTCGCCAAGCTAGTAGATAGATAAGCAATGCTACCGTTACTGCACCGCCAAAGGCTGCGAGTGGGATAATGCCAGGTGTTGTGATTTCCAGCACTACAATCAGCGTAACGGCTACAAAGCCCGCCCCTGCATTGATACCGAGAATGCCGGGGGCAGCTAGCGGATTGCGTGTCAGCCCCTGCAAGATTGTGCCAGATACACCCAAAGCCAACCCAACCAGCGCCGCTACCAGCATACGGGGCAAACGCAGCGTGTTCACAATAAAGTTATAATCATCAAAACTGGCACCGCTATCAGCGGGCGGCTCTATGTGCAGAACTGTGCGGATCACATCCATCGGCGCAATCGGGTACTCACCGACACCAATGTTGATGACCATAACGGCTAAGGTGACTAAAACCACCGATGCCAGTACAAACGGCACGCGGCGATCGATACGGAATGAGATGGGTACTCGGTGAGGTCGTACGGTGTACCAGGTGGGGTTTTGTTGCATGATGTTACTTGCTTTATTGGTTTCTGGTCATTGATGATTGGCATCTAATGACCAATGGTGACAGATGGTGTCACCTTAAAGGTCTCTTTAGGGGATGATAGCACGCTGCTGATAATAGAATTCGTGATGGTAGTGCTGGATCGGATTTTCTCGATGAGTAGCTCCAACTCCCGCATATTGGCGGCTCGAACCTTTAACAGATAGTCATCTTCACCAGCCATAACATGGCACTCCAGCACGCTCGGTTCACGGATACATAACTCCGCAACATGCTTTTTAGACTTAGAGTAATCAGTGGTCGGGCCAACAATCAGTCGGATAAAGGCCAATATGGGTTTGCCAACAGCATCTGGATCGACCTGTGCTGCATAACGGTGAATAATTCTGCTTCTCTCTAGCTTTTTTACCCGTTCATAAACAGTTGACGCTTTTAACGCTAATTTCTGAGCAAGCACTGCATTAGATATGCTTGAATCTTCCTGCAACAGATCAATTATCCGTAGATCCGTCTGATCCAACATTGATATACTCCTGAATGGTTAGCCGTTGTTAGTCCCTTGTCGTTCATTACTGCTCATTGGCTATACATGTCCCCCCAGTATTTCGGTTCTGGGAGAATGGCCAACGAATGACAGTCGGTGATTAACGATAAAGCTATCTACGAACTCTCCACCGCACAAGATAGACGAAGAATGGACCGCCGATTAAAGCCGTCATCACGCCCACGGGCAATTCAGTTGGACGTAACAATAATCTGGCGCCCACGTCGGAAATAAGCAAAAAGATGCCACCTAAGATGGCAGCATAGGGCAAAATCCAGCGGTAATCCACCCCCACAATGAAGCGAACAACGTGGGGAATCACCAGCCCGATAAAGCCGATAGGTCCAGCCACGGCCACGGCACCACCAGCTAGTAATATCACTGACACAGCCGATAGCCCCTTGACCCAGCCTGTATTCTGCCCCAGCCCCTTGGCCACATCCTCACCCAGCGAGATGGTTGTAATCTGCCGACCTAGGGCAAAAGCTAATATCAGTCCCCCCGCCAGATAGGGAGACACCTGGAGCAGTAAATCCAAGTCGCGCCCCGCAACCGAACCTGCCAGCCAGAAACGCACCTCTTCCAGCGTACGCTGGTTCATAATCAGTACGCCTGTCGTGAATGAAGAGAGCAGGGCCGTGAGTGCAGCACCAGCAATGGTCAGGTTGAGGGGGGTCGGTCCACCCCGCCCTAGCGAGCCGATGGCGTAAACTGCTACGGCAGTAATGCCTGCCCCAACAAAGGCAAAGATTGCATAGAGCGACAGCGACGCAATGTTGAGAAAAAAGACGGCGGCCACAACGGCTAAAGCTGCACCTGTGTTGATGCCCAGAATTCCCGGGTCACCAAGCGGATTGCGGGTCAAGCCCTGCATGATGGCTCCGGCCACTGCTAGCGATGCCCCAACGAGAGCCGCCACCGCAGCGCGCGGCACCCGCAGTGTACGAATAATCAGGTGGTCAGTTGACGTTTCATCAAAGGTGAAGACAGCAGCCAAGACATCAGCGGGCGCAATATCGGCAGCCCCGAAGCCAATACTTAGCATCATAGTCATCAATAAGAGGCCGATGCCAATTAAGATGCCAAGCGAGAGCATGGCGCGCGAACGGACAAAACGCAGCGTTCCGCTCGTTTGAGAGATGATTGTCGCGGTCATAAGGTAGATTCAATCTCCGTTCTGGAGTTTTTTTCAACCCATATACAGAGTAGTTTCGCATTCAGAAACTCCAGATTGCATTCTGAACGCAGTACAGAAGCTATAGGTATTCAGACTTTTTGGCTACGCTACTGCTTCTTCCTCACCACCAGTCACAAGGTGGATTTGCCCATCAACATACAGCAACTGAAATGGATCATTATTCGCACGTTTAACCATGACAAGGGCATCTTCTACCAACTTCTCTTCTTCAACCTGCTCTTGAATGTACCACTCCATCAACACCTGAGTTGGGTAGTCTGCCTCCTCTTGCGCCAGCTTATAAATACGATTGATGGAGGCCGTCACGTGCCGCTCATGCTCCAGTGCTGTCTCGAAGAGCTGCTCCACCGAATCAAATTCGGTTTGGGGTTGGTCGATGGCCTGGAGCGTGACAATACCGCTGCGATCATTAATAAAGTCGTATATCTTCATTGCATGCATCTGTTCTTCTTCGCTGTGAGTACGTATCCATTGCGCAAAACCTGGCCAATCGTTGGCCTCTAGCCACGCCGACATTGATAAATACGAGTAGAACGCAAACAGTTCATGGCGAATTTGATCATTTAGAGCATCTTGAATTTTGTTGTTCATTGTGCGTATCCTTTTCAGATATATTTACTAAATAGTGCTTATGCACGATACTGGGTTTGATATGGTCAATAACAGTTTGACCAACCAAAGTTCTGCATAAACTCTGAATGGGTTAATGTGATCAGAGGAATGACCTACATCTTACTAAAGTCTAGCACAATATCATCAATCCATGATCGTTGCCATCATTTGCGATATGTAACCGAACCTACTATGGCTACGCCCCTTTAGGCTGACATATTTACGCAACAACTGCTTCTAGTTTGAACTCACCCACAAGCTGTGTCACCCAGTGGGCAATGCGAGCCTCGGTCTGGTCAGCTTGGCTCACTTCATCAATACCCAAGCCCATAAATTTCCCATTCTCCAGCGCTTTCGATTCAGTAAACTCATAACCCTCTGTCGGCCAATAACCAGCAAGTTGGGCACCGCGTTCACGCAACTTTTTGCCAAGCATGCCGACTGCATCCAGAAAGTTCTGAGGGTAACCGCGGGCATCTCCGACGCCAAAGATGGCGACCTGAATACCGTCAAAGTCCAGATTGTCTAACTCAGGGAAGACAATTTCCCAATCGTCCTGAAGCTGACCAATATTCCAGGTGGGGATGCCTAAAATGAGCTGTTTGTAAGTGGTGAGTAATTCGGCATCATCTATATTCGTAATGTTGATGGGCATGATGTGTTGTTGGGTAATTGCCTCCCATGCATCCTCGATTCTGTCAGCAACATACTCGGTAACGCCAGTGGTGCTGCCGTAGAATAGACCAATTTTGGTTGCTAGTTGCTGGTTACTGGTTGCTGGTATGTGGCCATTTGTCGCCGGAGGCGAAGCCACTGAGGCTTGCTCGATAAGCCATTTTTTTGCTGATTCTACATCAGTAAAGACGCCTGCCGGAATACCAAATGAATACTGGGCAAAACGTTCCATATTTTCTTGCATTTTGGTCAGACCCTCTTCTCCCTCGCCATACCACTTCCGAATATCCTCGGCAGCGTAGATATTGGCGTATCCACTGCACGCAACACTCACTCGATCACGATAGTCGCGACGGAAATCGTTGATGAGCTTTGTAAATTCGGCCTCACGATCGCCATCTCGTTCATGTTCGTGATCATGATCATCGCCGTCCTCATGGTCGTGCTCGTGACGACCATGGACAATAACCAAACCAAAACGCTGCGGGTTTTCTCCCTGCTCGAACTCTTCGACGCGAGCCAGCCAACGTCGCATCAGTGCACGGTAATCATCCGGCTCTGGGTGGTCTCCCGTTTCGGAGATTAACAAGTAGTGCGGGTCGCTTTCATCAATTTGAAAATAGTTTGAATCAACGGTCATGGGTGATTGTTTCCTTAGAACGAGTTTAGGTATTTGCTCTTGGGTTACGGTGGTTCAGGGTCGTCAGGTCTGCACCAATGTTGTAAGCCTGCCCAAATCCAACGATGAGTTGACCGCTAGTAGGCGTTAGCTGCACCATCGAAAAATCACTCAGCGAGCTCAACAGCGGAAACATATCTGCAAAGCGTTCCCCATAAAGCTTTGATGATATTGCCCACACATCACTATCCCTTTCGATCAGAGATACCTTGCACTGAAAGATGAGACGCTCGCGGGCAAATATTTGGGATGAATCCGCTTCATCTGCAATGAGCATAAGGCTGGCTTGCTGGTGACGGATTAGATTGCCCGTGTGTTGGGAGAGCGCGCTGACAAATATGTAGAAATTCTTGTTGCTATCAACAGCACAGGGTGCATAGCTCGAAAGCGGTGAGCCATCCTCACTCATGGTGGCAAGAATAACAGATTGCTGGCTATCAAGTAGATGTTGGTAGATCTGGTTTGCTTGTCCGAGTTGGCCATCTGTCATTATTATTAAATAATAGCATGATTTTCGCTCCTATTTCACTCAATTTTGAGGCACAAATCATAGGAACGGATTAGCAAGTTTGTTAATCGAGAATAGATTTCACATTAACCTTGTTTAGCTATTGAGCTAATGGCAATTATGTCTCAATCATTAATGGCCGCATTACTGAGTGCAGACGCAGAATAACGAGTAGACCACCAAGAGCAGTGAAGAAGCTAACCAAGCCCAGGGCGAGTATGTTACGATTGGTCATTTGCCCTTTGTCGTTAGTCATTTGTTCCCTGTTTGTGATGAATAGAGGCTTCAGCAGTGCTTTATCGTCAAGTGACAACTGACCAATGGCAAGTAACTAATGACCAGCAACTAACAATGATTACAGCGGATCGTGTCAAATATTTCGTCCTCATCACCGTCTTGCATGGCATAGTCGAGCAAGACGCGTAGTACTTTGGCTGAGTCGGGCAGCTCATATTTTTTCGCCATTTCTTCCAGCCATTCGGTTTGATCACGTTGAATTTCGGTGGTGATCTCAATTTTGTCGTCCATGTTAATTTCCTAAAGTTATGCGTCCCTACGGGACAAAATGTAAGTTTAACTTCTATTTTTTAAACAGTTCACCATACTCTGATACTCAACCGCCGCTTTCTTTAACCAAACGTGAACCATTACGTACTGTATGTCCAGTGACCAGAAAGCCAAAGACTCAGGACCCTGGACTATGGACCCTGGACGAATGACAAAGGACCAACTCGATACTGTGGGTATGCGTATAAATTATCTCTGTCCGTTGATGGATGCGTTTCGATTGTTTTCTCAATGTCAACGTGTGCTTGGTAGACCTCTTCAACGCCGTCGTGAATGTATGTAAGTTGCACATCGGCCCATTGCGGATCATCCTGCTCATCTTTGCCGATGACTTGACCGCTCTTGGGTGCATCGAACCAAGACCAGCCTTTCTGCTGCCAAAGTTCCCGCTCAGCGGCTTGAGTGAACCCGCGGTCTAATCCCGCCCAGCCGCGGTAGTGTTCCCGCAGCCCGGATACATCGCCGCTACGCTCGACAATTTGCGCAGCCTGCTCTTCGCCAATGTAGGCCCAATAGTGTCCGGTAGGCATATCCATCAGCGTAGGCGCAAAGACGTGGCCACCAAAGTGGCTGACCCGCCAGACGCGCAGATTTTCGTAGCAGGGCTTGCCAGCAAAGTCATCGCGCAGCATCTTGTAAAGCGGATAACCAAACTTGGCGCAGGCTACATCGATGGTGCCGTGGGTACAGACAAGAACGTCGCGTGCTATTTGGGCCATGGGTACCTGGTAATCATCAAACTCGGGAAGTGTCTCTGGCTTCTCGAAGAGTGCCCACAGCAACAACCCCAAGTCTTCATCTGGAACCAGATATTCGCGCTGGCTGAAGGCCTCAAAGGGTGTGCCGTCGCTCGGCTTGTCGTAAAAAACAACGCGTCGATAGCCATCCTGGGAGTACTCTTTATCCGGCGCAAGGAGCAGCGGACGGTGACCAAATACGCCGGTCTCTTTGTAGCGCTCCATCCACAACCCCATCAGATCGATGGCTTCTTGGGGCAGCGCACCCGCTTCCTGATAGATCGAACGCACCCAAGGCAGCTTTGTCTCAATCAGTACAGCATCGTTGAAAGAGCCAGCATGTCCTGCTGGATCGAGACCAAGTTCGCGGGCAGCGACATTGCAGAAGGCTTTTTCTTTGGTTTTTGTTACGGTCATATTGAATTTTCCTATTCTGACAGATACTGCTCCCTGAAACCGTTGGCGAAGCTCTCTAAATAGATGACTTCGGCAAAAGGACCAGCATAAGGCATTCCCTGCCGAATTTCGGTGAGGAGGACGGGGATTTCGAGGCTGTTCAGAATCTCATCGCCAGCATATTCTTTACCATCGAAGCGGCGCATCTGCACGATTGTTTCCGCAGTGACTTCGCCAAGAATTTCGGGTGAGATCTGATTGTAGCCAAACGGTGGCATTTCGATGCTCTCCGGCACGCTCAGGGTGAAGCCCAAAGTCTGCATGATGCCACCAATGGCGAATTGCTCATCCACAATGCCCAGCACATCGGGACTGCCGACCAATAGAGTTACGTCGGGGGCTTGCTCCACAACTGGAGCCATTTCGGCCTGCAATTCAGCAACGCGGGCATCGTAGTCCGCAATTGTCTGCTCTGCTAGCTCTGTGCGGCCAAGGGCCATGGCTAGGCCGCGCAGAGCGTTCTTCCAGCCACCCGGTTCGGCAGCAACATAGGTAAGCGTTGGTGCAATCTGCTCAAACTGTTCGCGAAACTCGTCATCAAATCCAGCCGGTGGACCATTACGGAAGATCAGATCCGGCTCCAGCGCAAAGATGGCCTCCATGCTGGGCTGCTGCGCATCAAGGTAGACTGGCTCGCCCACTATGGGTCGTTCCAGATAAGGCATTTCGGGCAATTTGCCATCGACAGGTTCATTCCGTCCTGCGCCTACGCCAACCAGCTTAGCGTCGAGGGCAATGGCCAGCTCGATCATCTCCTCGGACATGACGACGATGCGCTCGGCAGGTTGATCTAGCGTGATTTCACCCGCATCGTGGACAATCGTCACTGGGAAGCCAGCGGTTTCGACTGGGGCTTCAGCGATTGCGGATTCTTCCGTTTCAGTAGAGTCTACTGTATCCAGTTGAACAGGGGCAGCGCAGCCAACCAGCAGCAGGTAAATCAATGTGAGTAATGTAGTTCTTTTCATGTTTATTGTCATTGGTCATTGGTTACTGGTCATTAGCTGGTCATTGGTTACTGGTCATTGGTTACTGGTCGTTGGGCATTTCGGGACAAATGACAACGGACGAATGACAAAGGATCAGAGACGGCATCTTACTTGGCTAGTTCGTTGATAAACTGCTCAATTAAGTACGGCGTCGTCCAATATCCCTCAATTGAGTTGTTGGCTGTAAGTTGATGGACGTTACCCGATGCCACCGCCGGTACCGTCTGCCAGAGAGGTGAGTCTAGGTAGTCATCCAATCCAGAACCAATCTCGTCACCACCGTAAGCGTTGGGGAAGACGACCATATGATCGCCCTTTAACTCTGGGATTAGCTCTAAAGAAACTTCAGCCCAAAGCTCTTCTCCAGCTAGGCCAGCTACCTCTGGTCCCGGTGTTAAGCCCAATTCTCGGTAGGCCCACGTAGTAACAGAAAGAGGCGTATAACCGGCACCCATATCGCCGCCGACGCTGTAGAGCCACATAGTCGTGTCAAAGAGGAGCAGAATCGTGACTGATTCGTCACCGACGGCTTCTTCGGCCTGTGCGCGAAAGTCCGCAATCTGATTGTTGTAATCGGTCAGTACCTCAACGCCCTTTTCTGGCACGCCAAAGAACTCGGCTAGCTCCAGCGTAGACTCTTTCCAGTAGAAGAAGGGGTTTCCGCTAAAGGCCACCGTCGGCGCAATCTCGCTATAGAGTTCGTACTGCTCTTCCGTAATTTGACCGGGCGAAAACTGTCCATGTCCCAGGATCAGATCGGGACCAAGCGCAGCCAGCGCTTCGATTCCGACGCCTTCGCCTGTGGCATCGATGAGCAGTTCAACACCATCGGCCTTGCCTTGCAGGGCTGCGGGTAGCTCCTCCAAAAAGCTAGCGACACCTGCAGGCGTCACGCCGATGGAGAGCAGAATCTGCATGGTGGCCATGTCGTTGACAAAGATACGCTGGGGATTAGCCGGAATTTCTGTTTCGCCGTAGGTATGCTTGATGGCAACGGTTTCATCGTTACGGCTGATTACTTCCATTAACGGCTGTGCCGGAGCAAACGTGGGAAAGCCCTCAACCTGTACGTCTGGAATAAGGTCGCTGGTATCGACATTAGCAGCCATTGATGAATCTTCACTGGTGTCTGCCGATTCGTCCCCAGTTGATTCGCTAGCTGTCGCTTCTTCCCCAGCTTCGGCGGCTGGCTCGACTGCAACACAGGCACTCAGTAGCCCTAGCAGGAGCAACAATGCAAAAAGTTGGTTTGTTCGTTTCATCTGTTTTTCCTTTTTGTGTGGTTATCCGTTATCCGTCAGTGGTTGTTTGTTCTTGGTCACTCGTTTTTAGGCGTGCAGCCGCCAAGCACAAATGACTAATGACAATAAACTACTTTTTCACTGCCAAAGTAACACCATCCCCAATGGGCAGCAGGCTGAGGTGGATTCGTTCGTCTTTATGTAGCTTGGCGTTGAGTTCACGCAGCGCTTGGGTGTCACTGTCCTGCCTTGCACTGTTGGCGACTGCGCCACCCCAGAGCACGTTGTCGATGGCAATTAGGCCGCCAGAACGTATCAGCTTCAAGCATTGCTCGTAGTAGGTGTCGTAGCCGGTTTTGTCGGCATCAATAAAGGCAAAGTCGAATTTTCCAGCTTCGTCTTGCTCTAGCATGCCCTCAAGGGTTTCAGCAGCCGGAGCCAAATGCAGTTCAATCTTGTGGGCGACGCCTGCCTCCTGCCAGTAGCGCTGCCCAACGCTTGTCCACACGTCACTCACGTCGCAGGCGATGAGCTGACCGTCTTCGGGCAAAGCCAAAGCAGTACAAAGCGTTGAGTAGCCCGTAAAGACGCCTACCTCGATGGTTCGCTTCGCCTGGAGTAGGGTGACCAGCAATCCCAAAAACTGTCCCTGTTCTGGCCCAACCTGCATGTCACCCTCGCGGTCGCGGCTGGTCTCTTCACGCAGGCGACGCAGAATATCGGAATCCCGCAGTGAGTTGTTGAGAATGTACTCGTAGAGCGTGTCGGTCACCGTGATGTTGCGAGAGCTAACTGAATTGTCTCTCTGAATTAGGTTTTTGAGTCTGTTTAGTATGGTTGTCATTGGTTATTGGTAGTTGGTTGTTTCGTCCTGAATAGAATTGACAGGTTATTGGCTCCGCCACAACGGACGAGTAGCAATCGACAAATATCCGAAGCCCTACCCGGGCATAATCCATATGAAGCCGCCGATAAAGAGTGCTACCCCAAGGCCCATCACGCTACCCTTGAGAAAACCGATTAAGTGAAATCTGTAGTCGCGGTATCCCTTTGCGCCTTCGGTGCCGGGAAAAGGTGGGTTTTGTGGATCAATCAGATGCATGCCAATCCAGTCGATGATAACCAAGTCAAAGAGATTGGTTATCTGCCAGAGAAGATAGATGTGCAGCGTCAATCCCCAAAATCCGTTGGCAATTCCATAACGACCGCCCGCAACTAAAAATCCACCCATCAGCAGGATGAACCAAGGGATGACCAGCCAAGCCGTTAACCACTGCTCGGCATCGGTTTTGGGCGCTGCAAGTGCTTGGATATCCTCGGGAAAATCCTGTATCCACAAGCGCGGCTTCCAGATGAGTGTGCCAACAACAAAGAGGGCAAAGAAAGCAGTCAGGATTGCGCCATCAACCAGAAGTAGCCTTGGATTTATCACTGGGTGTGTCCTTTGTCATCTGTCATTTGTCACTTTCGACCAAAGCCATTGGCATCCTGGCGACCTTCCAGGCGGGTAGTCCGCCATCCAATGTGTAAGCGTTAAAGCCTTGCTCACGTAATAGGGCAGCGGCCCGTTCGCCACGTGAAGTGCCTGGATGATTCATCATGCAGTAGGTGACAATTGTTTGATCTACGTCCAATGATTGTAAGTGCTCTGATAGCTCGTCGATTGGAATATGCACCGCACCCTCAACATGCCCAACTTCATACTCCTCTACGCTGCGAACGTCAATAATTAAGAGACTATCTTCTGTTTGTTGGATGTCTCGAATATCAATCGGTTTTAAAAGCATATGATTATCCATTTTGGGTTCGGTTACCATTTCCTATTCACTATTTACTGATCTCATTTCACAAACGCTGAAACAGAACGAGCGGCCCCATCAGCCCTGCCCAGCGTAGCCACATCACAATCAACAAACTGATGACCCAAAATCCGCCCACGAAGAGATAGTCTCTTGCACCAAAGCTCATCTGCTTATAGTAGGTGCGCGTCTCAAATGCGCCAAAGGCCCGCCCATCCATGGCCAGGGCCGTACGCTCCGCCTGACGGATGGCTGTTGCCAGCAACGGAATGGCATAACGCCTCATCCGCGTAAACTGGGCCTGTAGGCCGCCATCGTCTGCCAGACCACGGACCCGATGAGCAGCCTGGATCACGTTCAATTCGCTCTGTAGCATTGGCACAAAGCGAAAAGCGGCCATTGCACCATATCCCAGCCGATAGGGCAGCCGCCACTGCTGCACTAGCGCCCGAATAAAGTCGGTGGCATCCGTCGTGAACGAAAAGGGCAGGGTGAGCAACAGCAGCGTGTAGATCCGCAAAGCCGTCGCCAAACCAAAGAGGACGCCCGCTTGATAGACTGATAGTGGCCCGAGCCGAAAAAGAAGCGGCGAATTCTCCACCAGTTCGGCCCGCACAACCAATGGGTAGATCAACAGATACCCCAACATGAGCACCGCCATCGGTAGGGCAATCCGCAGAAAGCGATCCAGCGGAATCTGACCTAGCCCGAGGATAACAACGACACACAGCGAAATAAACGCAAGCGGTGTCCACGGATCGGTTGTCAACGCCACGAATAGCAGGACAGGCATCGGTGCCAACACCTTGCTTAGGGGATTTAGGCGATGCAGAAAGGAATCGGATTCGACGTAGAATGGGCTGGTGGTCATTGGTCCTTAGTCATTGGTCATTGGTCACAATTCACCGTTCGCTATTCACCATTCACCATTTACAATTCGCTAATGAATTGATTGAGAAAGTCGTCGATAGTCAAGGTTGTATGCTGACTGTCTGGGAATCGTTCACGGCCATTCTGTTTGAGCCACTCCACTAGTTGAGCGATGGGCGGTAGGGCTAGGTTTGCATTGCTCAACAGATCGGGTTCCTCGAATAGTTCAGCCGGAGTGCCTGTAAAGGGAATTTCTCCTTCAATCATGACGGCAACGCGTTTGGCATAGGTGGCAACGAGCTGCATATCATGGGTGATCATGACAATGGTGCGTCCCTCTTGATTGAGTGTTTGCAGCAGTGTCATGATGGCATCGGCGTTGCGCTGATCCTGGCCGAAGGTCGGCTCATCCAGAATGAGCATCTGCTGCCCCATCGCCAACATGATGGCTACGCTCAGCCGCCGTTTTTCGCCGTGGCTGAGCGTAAATGGTGATGCCGTGGCGTAACGAATCAGACCAAAGCGCTCTAACATCGCCTCACTCTTCTGGATGATATTTGCTTCTGTTTCGCCAGCTACCCGCAGTCCGTATGCAACCTCGTCGATCACGCTGTTGGTAATGAACTGATGCTCTGGATTCTGAAAGACGTAGCCAACCTGTTTGGCCAGATCGCTGGCTGGAATCTGGGTCATGTCTCTGCCCTGCACCTCAGTGTGACCAGCAGATGCAGGTAAGATGCCCATCATGTGCTGGGCAAGCGTCGTTTTCCCTGCGCCATTGGCACCCACAATGGCCAGAAAGTCACCAACAGGAATATCCAGGTAGATATTTTTGAGAACGGCTTTGGGTCCATACGAGAACGAAAGGTTGCGGACCCGAAGTATGGATGGCGGATTGACCTCTGCCCCTGGCTCGTCTCCTATTGGCCCTACAGAATTCGAACTGTCATTGAACTTCTCTGAATCCGCGATCCTGGAGATGGAGTCCAGCTCAGCGTGATCTATTGCAGTACTACCAGACTCTTGAAGCAATTGCTCAAGCACCTCGGCCATCTCCTCGACGGTCAGAGGCCGCGCGTTGGGCAGCAATCCACGCCGTCGCAGCGCCTGCCCCAAAAGGCACATTTGGGGGATCCAGATTCCATGCTCCTGAAGCAGATTCGCCTCCTCGTAGAAGACAATACTAGGAGAACCATCGGTAAGGACGCCCCCGTCTTGGCCCAGTACGACAACTCGGTCGATAAGATGGATTAAAGCGTCCAACTTATGCTCAATCAAGAGCAGAGTATGCTTGCTTTGGGCCTTGATCTCCGATAGTAGAGCAAAGACATCCTCCGTGCCTACTGGATCCAGGTTCGCGGTGGGTTCATCAAAGATCAGGAACTGTGGCTCCATGGCAAGCAGACAGGCCAGGGCAATCCGCTGTTTCTGCCCGCCCGAAAGCTGATCGACCCGTGACTGACGATAGCGAATCATCTTTACCTGGGTCAGTGCCTTGTTGATTTTGCCTGGCATCGACTCTGGCAGTTGGCGCAAGTTTTCCAGACCAAAGAGGATCTCATCTTCAACCTTGAGCGTCACGAATTGAGCCTCGGGATCCTGAAAGACGACGCCCACTTTTTGGGCCAGAGTGGACGTCGGCGTTGTCGCTGTATTCAGCCCATCTACCAACACCTCTCCACTCATCTCCGCGCCGAGCGATTGAGGAATCAGCCCATTTAACGTTAGCCCCAACGTACTCTTACCGCTACCCGAAGACCCCAAAAGCAGCACCGTCTGCCCTTCTTCAAAGATCAATTTGATATTGCGCAGTGTGGGTTGATCGCGGCCCGGATATTTGACTTTTAGGTCGTTAATGGCGATCCTCGTCATCAATGACTGCCTTTTACTTTATCACGCCCACTACTTCCAGATATTCAGCATCGGCCACTGTCCGGCTGCCGTTTGCCTGGTTGTGCCTTAACCAGACTTGCTCCAACTCATAACGAAGTACATCCGTATCTGAAGAACCGAGACGTTCAAAGATAAGTTTGTGGGTACTCGTATACTTGCAGAAGAAGTCAACCACGCCTTCTGGCCCATATGGAAAATCAAAACGCCACATGCGTTTGCTCATCTGCAACCGATTTGTTAGCCCGTTAAAGTACTCTGGCACCGTGCCAACATCCCCCCAGCCAGAGGTGCGGGCGCTACCTGGCGAATCTGGTCGGTAGCGGGCCAGAACCCGAGCGAGTTCACCCACCAGACTATCCTCAGTCCAGCTAGCTATCGCAAATGTGCCACCAGGTTTGAGCACTCGGCTGACCTCTCGCGCGGCAGCCTGCGAATCGATAGCAAACATGATGCCGAAAACGCTGATTGCGCTATCAAACGTATCTGCTTCATAGGGCATCTGCTCGATATCACCCTCGTCAAACTGAATGTTGACGTTTGCATCTGTGGCACGACCTCGTGCTGCATCCAGCGCATCTGGGTTGAAGTCGATCCCTGTGACGATGGCTTCACGTTGCGCAGCCAGCAGCGCAAAATTGCCCGATCCACAGGCGATGTCCAACACCTTTTGCCCTGGTACAATTGTCAAGCGAGTCATAAAATCGGCCAATCCTGGCTCCAAACAGGTTGCAAACATGGCATAGTCGGATGCCTGCCAGGATGCTTGGGCTTTCTTTTTGGCTTCTGCCAGATCTTTTTGTTTATTTGTCATTTGTTGTTTGTAATTGGTTATTGGTTTCTTGTAATTGGTTATTGGTAGCCTAGCTCAGGGGTCAACGACCAATGCCCAAGGGCCAGTGACCAGCGACCAAGGACCAGTGACTAACTTCTGTCCTGAGCAATCGGAAAGTTATTAAGAACACCCGACTGAGCGAGTGCATCACTCAGATACTTGGCAAGTAGCGCAACGATAATTCCGGCCACGATTGCCGTAGCAACCAGCCCCATTTGCATCTGACTTGGCAATTCCCCAAATCCCATTGTGCGAAAGGCAAAGCCTAGCGCAACGAGGCGGCTCAATACGCCGCAAGCAATCAGAAGCAGCAGTGAATAAATTCGATAACGAGTCACTGCAAAGGGTAGCTCGCCGACAATACCATTGATGAGACCTACTATCACAATAAAGAAGCCAATCGTAGCAAAGGGTAGCTGGATAAGCCCCATAAGGAACTGGGCAAGGAACGCGGCACCGGGTCGCCGCAAAATATAGGGCGCGACCAGACTTGGCAGGGTGGTTACCGCTGCCGCGGCTACGCTAAAGAGTGGGTTGCCTGCCCCCAAAGCAAATGCCAGATTAAGAATGGGACCAGTGATGAGCGCAAAGACAATTGCCAGCACCATCACGACCAAGATGTCCCGTGTCTTCCAACTGCGCAGCCCACCTGCATTTTCTAATCGAGCAGACATAATTTGTTCTGTCCTTTTGTTATTGGTTACCTGTCATTTGATATTTGTCATTTGATATTTGCATCTTGTTTCAACAGCCAGCGACCAAAGACCAAGCGACCAGAGACTACAGACCAAGTACCCCCGAATTGGTTAGCGACTTTGCCAGCACAGCCACCAGCCATGCGCCCAGAAGACAGCTACCAATCACCAGTCCCCAAAGTAGCGCCTGAGCACCATATGCTAGATTGTGGAAATTATTGGGAATGTACCCAAGCGCAAGTCCAATAGCCCCAACAACCATAGCGGTGATCATCAACATCGGTAGACCATAGCGTCGGTAGCGCGTGATTAGGAATGCTACCTCGATTAGAAGTCCATAAATACCCGATACGACCAACGAAAGAATGCCATTGGGCGAAAGCGGCACCTGCACTAGCCCAATAACAAGCATGCCAATCAAGGCCGCACCCGGCTTCCGCACCACAAAAGGGATAAAGAGTGCCGTAAACATGACGCTACCAATCAGCGTCTGAGGCAGCAATGGCCCTAGCGCCGCACCACCCGCTGTATAGGCATAGTCAACCGCGGTCGAAAGCAGACCCAGAACGATGCCCAGTACGGCTGTTATCAAGATATCTCGAGTTTTCCATGACTTCATGTCATTACCCCACTTTGGATCAATCCATCACCGATGAGCTTGGTGATCCAGCCACCTAATAGACCGCCAATCAGCGTAGCCATAAAGATGCCGACTAATCCAACTGGGCCGAGTGCGCCAATCTGCAAAGGCACCCAGACAAACGCCAGCGTTATGAGGTTGTAGGCCACGCCGGCAACCAGCAGGAAGCCTAGTCCATAACGCCGATAGCGACCGGCCGCAAAAATTAATTCGGTAATAATGCCACCGACCAAGAAGCCCACAATGCTGATCAACCCAAAGGGTGAAAAGGGTAGCTGAACCAATCCCAGGAGCAGCGCACCAATGATCGCGGCCAGCGGCTTGCGGATCAAAAACGGCACGGTGAAGAGAATGACGATGTTAACCACCATCACAATGCGATTGCCAAAGGGACCAAGTGCTGCTTCAAGCACAGTGCGAGCATAGCTACTAACAAAGCTGACAACGGCCAGCCCGATGACAATAGCCACCAGCGTTAAAATGTCGGTCGTCTTCCAGGAGCGTAGCCCCCAACTGTTGGAATTTGTTGTCTGGTTATTGGTCATTGGTTATTGGCCATTGGCCGTCGGTGTTTTTTCGACATAAACCGAGTCCTGATTTCTTTACGTTCGAACGAACAAGTGACAAGTGACTAAGGACAAAGAACAAGTGATAAAGAACAAATTAGTTCAAGCATCTTTCCGCGTCAGCAGATAAAAAAAGAAGAGACTCCCCAATAACGCCGTGACCGCCCCAACGGGCAGGTTCCCTATGTAGGTCTGCTGTCCTGGATAGATGGTCAGTGTGATGCCACGCGCTATGATGTCGGCCCCCAGCAGCAGCCCCCCGGCAAATAGCGCCACAAAAGGCAGCAGCCGTCGATAGTCGCTGCCCACAATACGGCGGGCGATATGGGGCGCAATAAGTCCGATAAAGATGATATTTCCGCCGACCGACACTGCACCTGCCGCCAGAACCACGGCAACCAAGAGCAGCCCAGCACGGGTCGCTTCGACTGCGAGACCCAGCCCGGCAGACATCTCATCACCCAGATTCATCACGTTGGTCAATGAAGCACAGAGCAACCCCAACGGCAGGGCAATAATCGCATAGGGCCAAAGCATCTGCCAATGGGTCCAGGTGCGTCCGTTGAGCGAGCCGATCACCCAGAGCAGAATATTGCCCATATTCTGGCCGTCAAAGAGCAGAATCAACGACGTGAGCGATGAAAAGACGGCGGCAACCAGCACGCCAGCCAGCGTCAGACGCACAGGGTCGGCCCCCCGCTGCCACGCCAAGCTGTAGACCAGAACACCGGTTATCAGTCCACCGCCCATGGCCGCCAGCGGAATCACGCGGCTTGATTGCAGTGCCTCAGGCGCAAAGGCGATCCACAAGACGACCGCCAGCACGCCACCAGACAACACACCCGTCAACGAAGGCGAGGCTAATGGATTTCGGGTCACGCCCTGAATAAGCGCGCCTGATAGTCCCAACATTGCCCCGATTGTCATTGCCAGCAGCGCTCGCGGCAGACGCACATCGTTCACAATCGAGTTGTGCGTGTCTTCTACGGCGTTGCCCATCAGCGCAGCCAGCACATCTACCGGTGCAATAAAGACCGACCCAACGCCGATATGCAAGACCAGCAGCAGCATGATCACAATACTCGTTATGATGAGAAGCGTGCTGAAGCGGTCATTGGTCGCTTGGTCTATTGGTTGCTTGGTCATTTGTAAGTCCGACATTGCCGGCATGCTAACAAATCGAAAATCGTCAATCTACACTCGTCAATCATCTCGCCTCCTGGCGAACGAGGCTACGCCGTATCAGCACAAATAATATCGGTGCGCCCAAGATTGTGGTGAAAATGCCCACGGGCAGCTCGACTGGCGACAAGATGAGCCGGGCAATCAGATCCGCACCGGTGAGCAGCACCATGCCAATCAGGGCTGCAATCGGCGCAACGAGGCGCGCATCGCTGGTTTGCAGAAGATAGCGGGCCACGTGAGGTGCTAACAAAGCAATAAAGCTGATTGGCCCCGTCACCGAAACGATGGCCGAGACCAACGCAATGCTAATGGCGAAGATAATGGCACGCGTTGTCACCACTGGCAGCCCCAGCCCCTCGGCCACATCATCGCCAAGCTGCAACAGATTCAGTGGACGGACCGTCAGGAATGCAAGCGGTATGCCAACCAGCATCCACGGCCACACAACGTCGACCGAATCCCACGTGCGGTTGGACAGACTACCAACCAGAAACCGATACAAGATCTGCGTATCCCGCGTCTCGGACATACTGATCAGGATAATCGTTAATGCATTGAGCAAGGCGCTCATAGCAACGCCGATCAGCACGAGCCGTACCGGTGGGGTTTTCAGCGTTGCGGCTACTAGTAGGACAACGCCTGTTAACAATCCCCCAGCTAGTGCAATCAGCGGCAGCATGCCGTATGGCACAAAGATGTCATAGACGGTAACAAAGGCCACCACAACCACCCCACCCATAGAAATTCCCATGATGCCTGGTTCAGCAAGTCCGTTGCGCATGGCGTCCTGCAGCATCACCCCTGCAATGGCAAAGGCGGCACCCGCCAGCGTGGCCAGCAATAACCGCGGCAGACGCGACTGATGGATCACCACATGGGCAACCAGATCCTTGACGTTAGTCGATTCGTCAGCACCCTCTGCCACAAAGAACCTGCGCACCATCGATGGCATCTGCTCCACGTTCCCCACATCTTCCTGGCTAATGAATAGCACCCGCACAATCTGTGCCGTGGTTAACTGAATTTCGCCATTCGTCATGGTTGTCACAAAGAGTGCACCCCAAATCAGCGTGAGGCCCACCGCAACAATGATTGTTTGACGGATTTTGATATTCGCGTTCATTCACCATTCACGATTCTTAATTTGCAATTCACTATTCACAATTCAGCCAGTTTCTTACCGAGAAAGCGGCCAGGAAGTGCGGCTCATCCAGGCAACTAGGCCAGCGAGGGCAATGAGAACCACATCCACAACAATGTCCTCCACTTTTCCCACCATCGCATTGGAGACAGCCGCGCCAATCATGATGACCACAATGAGCGCCGCAGAGATAAAGCGAGTTCTGGAAATCCACAATCCAATGGCAGCCGCCACTTGCAAGATGCCAATCAGGTACATAAACCAAATGGGATAGCCAAAGTTGTTAAATTCAATCACCCAATCTGGATGGACCATCAGCTTCGTGACGCCAGACAGTCCCATGGCGAGTGCTGAGAGCGTGTTTGAATATTCACCGACCCGTTCTCTCTGGTAGCCATAGGGGCGCGTCATGCCGTTTTTCGAGCCACCAGGGAGAGAAGGGGCGGCAAGAGCCTGTTTGAATATTCAGGCTCTGAGAAAGCCCAGATTAAATAGGTGCCATATACTTGCCATTTGGGTTTGGCGGTTTCGGTCGCTGTTGTCATCCGTGTTACCTCCAAGCTGTTTGTGACCGCTCACCACAAACGAAAAACGTTGAAGCGGAAAAGCGTTCCAACGTTCAGACGCTCCAATGCTCCACTGCTCAATCGCTCAATCGCTCAATCGCTCCAACCTCTCCAAACTTCCAGACGCGCACCTTCTGCTGTTCATCCCACATGCTGCGATAAAGACCCTCTGCCCACATCAGCTGGTCGTGCGTACCTTGCTCAACGACCGTGCCGTCCTGCAGCACGATGATCTTGTCGGCATGGATCACCGTATTCAACCGATGCGCAATCACCACCACGGTCTTCTCCTGCACCAATCCGTCAATGGCCTCTTGAATATAGCGTTCGTTGCTCGGATCCAGCGAGGCCGTAGCTTCGTCCAGCAGGATGATGGGCGCATCTTTGAGCATGGCGCGGGCAATGGAGATACGCTGCTTCTCGCCGCCAGATAAGGTGGAACCGCCCTCGCCAACCATGGTTTCGTAGCCGGCAGGCATGCTCTCGATAAAGTCATGGCAGCGCGCCTTTTGGGCCACCGCAATAACCTCCTCCATGGTCGCCTCCTTACGCCCGACGCGAATATTGTTGAGGATGGTATCGTTAAAGAGGTAGACATCCTGGAAGACCATAGAGACCGCGGCCAACACTGTGTCTGGGTCGTAGTCTCGCAAATCGCGCCCACCCAGCCGGATCGACCCCTCGGTGACGTCCCAGAAGCGGGCAATCAAACGAGTCATAGTCGTCTTGCCCGAGCCAGACGGTCCCACAAAGGCCACCAGTGACCGTTCTGGAATGGTCAGGCTTACGTTCTTGAGGACATCGACGTCTGCCTGTTCCACACTGTTAAGATCGGTCTGCCCTTGATGATGATCTTGCGAAAGACGCTCATTTTCATCACCGTTGCGATGTAGGTAGCGGAAAGAGACATTGTCAAACTCAATATCATAGGAGGCAGGCTGCTCTTCAGGCGACGAGCCGATCAACTGGGGCGTGTGACGCAGGTTTTCAAGCCGATTCACGCTGATCTGGTAGTAGTTGAGTTCAGCCAAGAAAACCAGCGCCTGAATCACTGGCTCATAGACGCGTACGCCCAGAATCAGAAACATGATATAGACGGGCAGCGAGATCGTATCCGCAACGAGAAAGGTCGCCCCCAGCAGGATGATGAGGGTGAGACCACCGTGCAGGATAAAGGCCGAAAAGAGCACGGTGGGGCCAGCGCCTGCCTCTAGCTTGATGCTGAGAGACTTCAGGGTACGGAACGCCTTTTCCAATCGCTCAAACTTGACGTCGTTCAGGTTGTACGCCTTGATTAGACGCATGCCCTGCACATATTCAAGCATCCGTGAGCTGGCCGCGATTCTGGCCTGCTGCTGGCGCGGACCAAAGTAGCGCATAAAGAGGCGCGTGAAGTAGGTAAAGGGTAGGGCAACAGGAATCACCAGCGCCGCAGCCAGGGCCAACTGCCAGCTCTGGAAGGCCAGCGCGATGAGCAGAACCGTGGGCATGGCGACAGCACCAACGAACTGAGGCAGCAGATGGGTCAGGATAAACTCAATGCCCGCATAGTCGCTGAGTAGATAAGCACCAATGGCACCGGGGTCCCGTGCGTTGAAGAATCCCATAGAGAGCTTGCGCAGATGGTCGCCGATGTTCAAGCGGCCTTCCGCACAGAGATCCGAGGCTTCATAGTAGACGTGCATAAAAGCAATGCGGCTCACAATGTAGAGCAGAATTAGCGAGACTAAGAGCGCAACGCAGAGCCAGATCAACACACTCAAATTGAGCGGCGTGCCTGGGTTTTCCAGCGGAATAAACAACTGCCAGACCACGGCCAACAGAATGCCGTACGGCGCGCCGCGCAGCACGTATTCCAAAAGCGTCCACAGAAACATGGGGCGTACGCGTTTGGTGTCGCCCAGCGTTACCGCACGAATGAGGGCCAGAAAGTTCATCATAGCGCGGCTCCTTTCGGCATCAGCGTCCACGTCCGTGCTTGGGAGTAGATCTCCCACATGCTGCTGTACAGGCCGCCGGATGCAACCAGAGACAGATGGACTCCTTCTTCAACGATGCTGCCGTTGTCGATGACCAAAATCTGGTCGGCGTTGGTGATGGTCGAGAGGCGATGGGCAATAATGATGACTGTCTTGTCTTTGATTAGACGAGCCAACCCATCCAGCATTTTGCCTTCATTTTCCGGGTCCGCGTAGGCAGTGGCCTCATCAAGCACGATGATTGGCGTGTCCTTCAAGATGGCGCGAGCAACACTGACCCGCTGCTGCTCACCGCCAGAGAGATAGGTGCCGCCTTCGCCAACCAGCGTCTGATAGCCGTCCGGCAGATTTTCGATGAATTCGTGGCACTGCGCGGCTTTGGCCGCAGCCATCACCTCATCAAGAGTCGCCTTCGCGTTGCCCATACGGATATTCTCCTCGATGGTATCAAAGAAGAGGAAGCTGTCCTGAAAGACAAAGGAGACGTGATTCATCAGACGTTTTAATGGGATATCACGAACGTCAACCCCGCCAATGCGAATCGTGCCAGACTGGACGTCCCAGAAGCGGGCAATGAGCAGCCCCATGGTCGTCTTGCCCGCACCCGAAGGACCGACTAAGGCAGTGACCGTATCTGGCTCAGCGCGGAAGGAGACATCTTTCAGCACGGTCGCCTGAACAGCCGTCTCGTCGTCTGTTACCCTGTCATACGCAAATGTGACGTCGTCAAACTCGACCGATGCATCGGCTGGAATTTGCCCGCTGTCGCTGTCGGGCATGGCGTCCCGATAGAGAATATCGTCAATGCGCTCCACGCCAACGGTGATCTGGTTGACCAGTCCGGCCATAAAGGTCAGCTTGAGCAGCGGGAAGAAGAAGCCCCCACCGATAATCGTGAAGAAGAGGATGGTCGGGATAAACGCAGCCTGATCTTCTGTTCTGTAGAGAAGCAAAATCGCAACTGGCACAATGAATAAGAGCGATGAGGAAGCGATCGTCAGGAACGCTGGGTAAATCTTGGAATAATTGAGGCTCACCTTTTTGTAGTGATCGCGGTGTGCAAAGACCGAATCAGTCAGGCGCTGAAACGAGTCTACGGTGTTGCCAAAGACCTTCACAACCGGCATGGCCCGCACATACTCGACCACCGCTGCGCTCATGGCTTCCAAAGCATCCTGATTGTCCCGATAAGCCTGCTTGCTTCTGGGGCTCATCATGACCGTCATCATCAGACCAAAGCCAACGGGAAAGGGAATCAGGGCAACGGCAGCCAGCCGCCAGTCCACGTAGAACATGTAGGCGATCACGATCAGCGGGAAGACCACCGCGCTGGTAATATCGGGGATGTGGTGGGCCACAAAGTTCTCGATCTGCTCCACATCGTCGGCCATGACCTTATTGATCTCACCACTGGCCTTCTTGCTGAAAAAGCCAATCGAGAATGTGGGCAACTTCTCGGCGATCTGGACGCGAATTTCATAGAGAATGTTAAAGGCGGCAATGTGGGAGAGCATGCTCGACGTATAGAGCAACACGCCAAAAAGACCGAAAGCGGCCAAGCTCCACAGCCCCAATTGCCAGAGCCGTCCACTATCAAGGCCCGATCTATCCGCCGCGTGGGCTGCCAGTTCATTGATGATTTCGTAGACGATGACGACAGGCACAAATTGCGCTACCGTGGCCAATACAGCCAGCAGCATCGACGCAAAAAGCCACCATTTCTTCGTCCCCGCGATCTCAATCAGCCGCGGTAGACCACTCTTTCGTTTGGGCGCATTGTCTTGTTGTTGCATGATATTGTCTCCGCGGTCAGCTAGTCAGCCATCAGTTTGTCAGCTCGTCAGCGAGCGGAGGGTATCCTGAGTTCTGATGATTTAGACGTAGGCGCTGTTTTTAACTGCGCAAGCGTGGCCGACCCCTCATTTTCAAGTGATATGACGGGTTATTCCATGTTCGTGCGGTTACAAACCGCACCTACGATTCGACTTTCCCGCTCTAGCGCTTCAACGCTTTGCGCTTTTTCGCTTCACTACTCTCCGAAGACGTCCGGATAGAGCGTCGCTACCGCCTCGGTGATGCCTATCTCCAGCACGGTAATACCGCTAGAGCCGCTGTACTTCCAAGCCTCAATTGGGTAGATCTGTTCGTTCTGCACGGCGCTGAGAGCCTGCCAAAGCGGATTGGCGTTGACCTGCTCGAGGATTTCCGGCACAATCTCGCCGCCTTCGTCATAGCCGCCAAAGAAGACGTTCTCCGGGTCTTCGGCCAGGATGGCTTCGTAGGTGAACTCGGCAAAGCCAAAGGCACCAAACGCGCCCGCGTTTTCCGGCAGATCAAAGAGGCAGTCCGCCAGCCCGTATAGCTCCAGCGTATTGCAGGTCTGGGCGTCGGTCGTTTCCAGGTACATCGTATCGGAGCCGGACGGGCCAAAGACGATCATCAGCGGTGCCGGTTCTGTGATCTTAGATTGCAATTCAGCCATGGTCGCTTCAAAGTCTTCGATGGCCGCTTCGGCTGGCGCAGGATTCCCCACCATAGCTGCTATGTCACGCAGACCTTGCTTCACTTCGTCCACGCTGTTGGTGTACGAAAGCAGAACTTTCATATTGCCCGTGGCTTCCAACGGCTCGCGGATGGCATCCATGATGCCGATCTGCGCCATCACCACTTCGGGTTCGAGGTCGATAATCTGCTCGATGTCGGGCTGGAAGCCACCGTTGGTTGGGACAATGGGCAGATCTTCAGCCGTATCGCCATAGACCTGCCTATAGATCAGCGAAAAGACATCGCTCACGGCCAGCGGCTGCATGCCAAGCACAAACATATCATCAATACAGGTGGCAGAGAGGCAGATAATCCGCTCAACAGCTTCGTCAAACGTGTACTCGGTGCCGCCCTCATCCACAACCGTCACGGGGAAGGATGCTTCACCCATCTCGGCAACACCACTCTCTTCCTGCATTGCTTCTTCCTGCATTGCCTCCTCCCCCGAAGTGGATCCTCCTTCGTTTGCGACAGGGACACAGGCAACCGAGGCGAATAGAAAAATTAGAGGGATGGCAAACTTACACAAACTTTTTTTGATAATCATCAACTTTCCTCCTTCGATAATTCGAAAATGGGGTATTGGTCATTTGCTCTTTGATTTGGGGGCGGGACAATCAATCCAGTCTATATATCTTCGCAGTATAAAACTACCGAAATACGGATTTTTAGCAGCACCTAAGCGTCCAAGCATTGGAACGATTGAACGTTAGAACATTGGAACGTTTTCCGCTTTATCGCTTCAAAGCTATCGCCGCCAGCCGACCGATTTCGTTGGAGGACTTGGCCGCTGCGCCACAGCCGCCTGCTGCGATCATCACTTTCCCGGGTACGATGGATTCGATAAGGGGCATGTTCTCTTTGGCGCGAAGGGTGACTACACACGTTTTGGCCTGGACAGAGATAGTGCGCAGACCGGGAATCACGCGGCGTAACTCCAGTTCAAGGGCCTTCGCCTCAACGGGACTGCCGTCACCGTGAAACCAGCGTCTGAGTTCGGCGTCACTTTGCGGGTAATTGATCTTATGCAAACCGCCACCGAGCTTGATATAGGTATTGCCGTCGGGGTACTCAATCGGCGGCAGGATGTAGACGCCTTCAATGTCGGGGTCGTTCATGCCCTCGTACCACATGATGACTGGCATATCGCGCAGCCGCTCAGCCTCTTCCGCATCAATTTGCGCCATCGTAACCGTGCGCGGCGTTGGGATAAGATCAAGATCGGCCCCCGTTAGATAGTTGGTCCATGCACCGGCGGCAACGAGAACCTGTTTCGCACGAATCGTCTGCCCACCGTCAGTTGTCAGCGTAACGCCCGGACCGCTGCTGTCGATCTCCATGACCGTTTCGCGTACAATTTCTGCACCCTGCATTTGGGTGATTTTGACCTGCGCCTCAACTAGCGAACGCGGGTTGATATAGCCTGCACCACCCCGTTCTCGCACTACCGCTAGGCCGTCCTCAAAGAAGTATTCGGGATGGCGTGCACAGAAATCCTCACTCGTATACTTGTCATACTCAACGCCAAGGTGCAGCGCAGTGCGCTCGTATCCTTGAATGTAGCCGTCTGCGTGGTCCGCATTGAAGCCAACGCAGACACTGCCACAGGCGTGGTGAAAGCGAATTCCGCTCTGAGTTTCAATTTCGGGATAAGCCTCTATCGAGCGCAGTCCCCATATCCCCCAAGCCAAAGAACGATCCATACAGCGCGTGATGCGTCCCTGATCATAGTGGCTGGCAAAGACGCCATCATGCTTTGACCAGTCGCCCTGCGGCTCGTCCGGGCCAATCAAGACAACTGAATCGGATTCCTGGCTCAAATAGCGGGCTGCCGCCGAGCCAATCAGGCCTTTTCCGATGACTGCATATTCGTACATAGAAGCCTCGATTCATTTGATGAGCATTGGAGCGTTGAAACGCTTTTCCGCTTCAACGCTTTATTGCTCAGATGGTAGGTTGGGTTCTATCTCTTCTTTCCACGAGATAGCGATCTTCTCCGCCCAGCTCTCTGGATCCCAGATGGCGCTGGTCTGTAGGGAACGGGAGCAGTGGAAGTAGGCTGAGTCCATCTCGATAATGGTGACCAAGCGCGCCGGCTTTTTGCCGACGGGAACCTGTTTGCAAAGATCCTCATCGGCCGTTAGCGCGGCCCGTCCATGGACGCGCAGCGTCTCGCCCGTGCCAGGGACAAGAAACAACATGCCCACCTGCGGATTGTTCAGGATGTTCTGCAGCGAGAAGATCAGGTTGTTGCCTCGCTGATCGGGCAGATAGAGGGTGCGTTCATCACCAATCCCCACAAAGCCCGGCACGCCCCCTTTAGGCGAGATGGTTGATTCGCCATCTTCGCCGATGGTGGAGAGCAGCATAAAGGGCGAACGTTGGATAAAGTTCTGCGCCTGCTCATTGAGATGGTCCTGTAACTTGTAAGGCGTATGCGGATGATGATCACCGCACAGCTCGCGCAGCGTCGCAACATCTTTGATATAGGTCATTTGGTTGTTAGTCATTTATCCTTAGTCCTTGGTCGCTGGTCCTTGGTCGCTGGTCCTTGGTCCTTGCTCCTTGGTCGCTGGTCCTTGGTCCTTGCTCCTTGGTCGCTGGTCCTTGGTCGCTGATTGTCGAACACTTGCTTACCAACTATCCGGTCTGAGTCGTCCTGAATAAAATTGACAGTAATCGGCCACCGATTACCGGCCACTGATTACCGGCCACTGATTACCGGCCACCGATTACTGGTCACTGTCCACCGTTCACTCCCCCGGTGCCAGCAGCGGATTCTCCACCGTCGGCTCTGTTCCTGCCAAGATGCGGAACATGTCATCAATGACCTCGTGGGCCGAGAGTAGACCGAAGCCATGCCAGTGGGCGTCCATGGCGTGGGCATTGTTGGTCTTCACGGCACCCAGCGTGTTCCAGATGGCGTCGTCAGCCAGCGATTCGATGAGGGCTTGGGCCTCGTTGGTCCCTGCTTCGGTGGGCTGCACGCCATAGACGAAGAGATAGTCGCCATCGATCAGGTCCCAGCGTTCGCTGCTGAGATCAATCTGGATAAAGCCTGTGTCCGGATCGAAGGCTTGCTGCTGCGATTCCGGTTGGGCAACGCCCAAATCGCCCAAAATCACGCCGGTGAACGAACCGGCCAGACGCATGCCCATTTCGCCATCGGGGCGAGCGCGCACGACGGAAACCGTTTGACCGTCCAGCGAGTCGCCAAGCGTCTCTGCCAGGGCATCAATGCGCTCCTGATAGCCAGCGATCAACGCCTTCGCTTCGGCCTCCATGCCCAACGCCTCGCCAAAGAAGCGGAATTGGGGCTTCCAGTCCTGGTAGGCTTCTTCCTGCGCTTCATAGACGATGGTGGGTGCTATCTCACGCATCAGGTCGTACATATTGTCTTCGTAGTAACCAGCCTCGGTGACGATGAGATCGGGTTGGGCTAAGGCCGCCGCTTCCATGTTAGGTGGAAATGCACCCGTATCGGGCAGCCCCTCGGTGCGGGTAACCAACTCATCTAGCCACTCTGGGTGGGTATTGCTGATAAAGAACTGAGCAATTTGAGAGGACGCGGCGAAGTCCATGCCTGTTATGAGCATAAATTCCATGCTGTTCAGATCTAGAGGCAGAACGTTCTGTGCATTTTCGGGGATACAGACCGGTTCAGAGATCAACCGTGGATGATCGAAGAGGCGCAGACCCTCACCACATTCTTCAGCCGCTGCAGCTGCACCTTCAGTTGCAGCTTCTTCGCTGGAAGCGTCGGATGCAGTTTCAGAAGCAGGCAGGCTTTCAACCGGGACGCAAGCTGTCAGCAGCCCCAGCATGAATAGAGTCATAAGAATATAGGTTGTTCGTTTCATTGGTTTTCTCCTGTATATAAGGTTTCGGGAATAGGTATTTAGTTCAACAGGCTTTTATCAGTAATCCGTAGAATGGATCGGCACCTACGACATCTAAAAACTACAGCTCTCAATTTGATTTCACTATAGTACAGCGGGGATCTATATGTCAGCTTGCGTCCACATGCCATCAATCAATCGCCACATGTGGCCGGCAGGGTTTTTGTCTTGCAGTTCTACCGGTAACCGATGAGGTCGCACGTTATCGTAGGAATGAAGCGCACCAAAGCGCAGCAAAGATGCCGGAATGCCAACCGCAGTAAAGCCCGGATGCCCCGTTGCCGGATAAGGTCCCCCGTGATTCATGGCTGGGCTAACAGCCACACCGGTTGGCATCTTGTCATTCAGCAAGCGACCAACCCTATCACGTAGAAGGGGAGCAACTTGATCGTAAAGCGCATCGTCTGACCCCTCAGAATCGCTGTAAATACACCCAGTCAGGTTGCCCTCCAGGCTATCAATTACCGTGGCTAATTGAGCATTGTCCTTGGCAAAGACAAACAGCGATACAGGGCCAAATGCTTCGGTTTGGAGTGCTTCGGGGTTGTTGATGAAATCGTTGCCCGTCACCCGCAGCAAGGTATTATCAAAGCTATAGCCTGGGGCATCCGCAGCCAAGCCACCGGTGACAATTTCTGCCCCGGCTGCCGTTAATGTCTCAATCGATTCGCTAATAGAATCAGGAGCACTTCTGCCAAGTAGAACCCCATTAGATCCTGCAGAGAAGCGTTGGCGACACTGGTCTAGAAATTGCTCGCTCTTTGGGCCATCAACCAGCACCAACATCCCCGGATTGGTACAAAACTGGCCAACACCCATAGTGCAGGAGGTAAAGAATTCATCGGCGATTTCCTCGCTACGTTCGCTTAGGGCGCCTGGCAGTACAAAAATTGGATTGACGCTAGACATCTCCAGGTAGATGGGTTTCCCGGCTTTATCGGCCGCGGCCTTAAGTTGCAGGCCGGCATATTTACTTCCTGTAAAGCCAGTTGCCCCCAAGCGGGGGTGCGAGACCAATTTCAAACCATCATCAGGATTTAAGCGGTAGATCATCTGGACGGTAGCCTTGGGCAGCTCCGACTGCTGAAGAGCATCGAAGGCCAGTTCGGTCAATAATTTGGTTGTCATCGGGTGACCTGTATTCGCTTTGGCAATAACCGGGTTCCCTGCCGCAATGGCTGCCACAAAGTCGCCACCAGCACTTGAATTGAAGGCAAACGGGAAGTTGTTTGGACCAAAGACAGCTATTGGCCCGCCTAGAGGTCGATACATAGAACGAATGTTGGTCTTCGTGTCGATAGTCGCCAAAGACCAAGAGCAATCGCGAGCGGCAGCCGCACCTTGGCGCAATTGGTTGGTAGTCCGCGGCAGTTCTATCGAACCGAGACGCGGTTCTTTCGGTAGTGCGCTCTCGGCATAGGCCCAATCAACAAGTTCGGTAGCACAGGATTCGATATTGTCGGCAAATTTCTCTAAGAATTCGGCAATTTTTTCACGAGGTAGGGATCGTAGCTCGTTGACTGCTTGTTGCGCGGCGGTCATGGCATCTTCAACATCGTCGAGTCCCGAGACTGGATATTCGTTGGGGATTTCTTCTTTAGTAGTTGGGTTGATCGCGACAAATGAGTCCGTTGGGTTTGTTGACGGTCGCCAATCGCCATCGATCAAAATAGGTTCAAGAGACATGCTTTCTCCTTAAGTTATAACTTATCTTTCGCTACTATATGCAGCGTTAATGGTACTCGCTCCTACAGCCGACCGCCATGATTTGACCAAATCATACCCGATGCCCCCATTTCTTTGGCTTTTCGGGCGTCATAGGCATTGTGTCCCCTTTGACTTAGCTCCACTCTTCTCTTCTCGCCAAGAAGGGGAGAAGATGGCGTCGAAATATCGAATGTTAATTCTTGAAAATCGTTTTTCAGAGTTACCTGAAATAGCGCTAGAGCGTTGGAACGCTTTTCCACGTTAATGCTTAATTAACCGTTGCATACGGCAAGCAGACCGGCGTACCGCTGGCTGGATCGGTGATGATGTTGGCCTGAACGTTAAAGACATCGCCTAGCAGATCGGCTGTCAGCACATCAACCGGGGAACCGTCGGCAACGATTGCCCCCTGTTGTAGAACAACCATGCGCTGGCTGTAGCGGGCAGCCTGGTTGAGATCATGGAGCACCAACACGATGGTCATGTTTCGATCTTCGTTGAGATTGCGCACCAGATCCAGCACCTCTAGCTGATGGCCGATATCCAGAAAGGTGGTCGGCTCGTCCAGTAACAGCATGGGCGTATTTTGAGCCAACGTCAGCGCGATCCAGGCCCGCTGTCGTTCACCGCCAGAGAGTGCATCCAGTGAGCGGTGGGCAAAGTCGGTCATGTTGGTCAGATCCAACGCCTGATGGATGGCCTCGTGATCCTGGGTGCGCAACATGCGCAGCGCGCCGACATGGGGAAAACGCCCCTGCTCGACCAGCTCAGCCACCGTCAGGCCGCGGGGCGCGCTCGGCCCCTGGGGCAGGATAGCCAGCTCCCGGGCCACCTGTGCACTGGGCATCTTGGTGATCGATTTTCCGTCCAGATAGACCGCGCCCGCTTCCACTGGCAGCAGCCGCGCCATGGCCTTAAGCAGGGTCGATTTCCCCGACCCGTTGGGGCCAACCAGCGCTGTGATCTTGCCTGTCTCCACCGCTAGCGAGAGGGCCTCGATCACCTTGTGGTCGGGGTAGCCGACGGAGACGTTGTCTGCGCGTAACATGCTTTCGACCGTTCCGTTGTAATTTGTCATTTGTTGTTTGTCATTTGTTTGTGGCGTCGCTGGATTCTAGCTTTGCGCGAAGGACCAGTGACCTAGAACCAGTGACTAAGGACCAAGGACCAGTGACATATCTACAGTGCTAACCGCCCGCGCAGCAGCAGAATCAAGAAGAAGGGCGCGCCTAACAGTGCCGTCACTGCGCCGACCGGCAATCCCGCCGTAGAGGGAATATCCAGTCCCGTCATCCAGCCGATCCAGCCAATCGTCAGCGTCCGTGCCCCGATGTCTGACACAATCAGTAGAATGGCCGTAAAGACTACGCTCAGCGGAAAGAGTCGCCGCACGTCACCACCCACAATTAGCCGCGCGGCGTGGGGGCCAATTAGCCCAATAAACCCGATAGCCCCGACAACCGAGACCGCGCCAGCCGTGAGCAGGGCCCCAACGGCTAGGAGCAGAAAGCGCACCCGTTCGACCCGCAGCCCCAACCCTCGGGCCACACCATCCCCAAGCTGAAGAGCGTTGGCCCAGCCGATGCTGAGAATGCCCAGCGGCACACCGATCAGCGCAATCGGCCAGATCGTCTCCCAGTGCGCCCAGACCCGCCCGTTGGTGGAGCCGATGGTCCAGCGTATGATGCGCTGCAACTCGTCATCTTGCGCGCCCAGCAGCACAATTGAGGTAAGCGCGCTGTTGATGCCTGCCACCAATACGCCGACCAGCACCAGCCGCATGGGATCGCTACCGCCAACCTGTCCACGCTGGTAGCTGAGTGCATAGACCAGCAGCCCAGAGGCCAGCCCACCAATCATGCCAACTGCTGGCAGCGTCAACCCCGAATCGGTTGATTCCCAAATAACGCCACCAGCGTCAAAGACGATAAAGAGTACGATGGCCAGCACTGCGCCGCTGGAAACGCCCATCAATCCTGGTTCAGCCAGTGGATTGCGGGTAATGGTCTGCAAAATCACGCCGGAGAGGCCCAACATACCACCCGCAAAGAGAGCGACAAGCGACCGCGGCAGCCGAAGTCCCCAGACTACCTGCCGATGGAGCACCTCGTCCGCCTGGTTGATAAGCGCTAGCACAATCTGCCGCGGGCTAAAGTCGAGCGTGCCTACGGCGATGTGGAGGACAATGAGTAGCAACATGGTGAGTCCACCAAGTGCCAGCAAAAATTGGAAATGGCGTACCGCAAAGGGACGTTGGTCGATCATAGATGGGCTTTCCCAAAATGCCTCCAGTGTGCGATTGGTTTTAATTTGCATACTCAAACACTAAATCTTTAACGCCTTCACCAAAAAATAAGTGAAGTCCCTCGTCATCACATAGCTGCCTGATAACAGGAACAAACTCCTCGCCATCAGTTCATGATGTCTGCCCGGCTCGATAATCTCACCCTTGTCCATGACTAGTATCGTGTCTGCACCGATGGGGGAATCGCCGTACAACAAACGGATGAGCGTTGGAACGATTGAGCGTTTCATCACCCTGTGGTTTTGGCTTGATTGTGTTCCGTTTTCATCGCTATTCTGTTCTGGCACTATTCCGTTCTAACGCCTTCCGCTTTTCGCTCAGTCGCTCACCCGCTTTTCCTCTCCCCGATCAACCGTCTTAAGAGAAAGAGCGCAATTGGCGAGCCAATCACTACCGTTATCAAGCCCACGGGCAGTTCGGCAGGGCTAAAGAGTTCACGCGCCAGCAGGTCCGAACCGGTGAGCAGGACTGCACCAAATAGCGCGCTGATGGGCAACACCTGGCGGGCATCGCTGGTTCGTAACAGCCCACGCACCATATGCGGAGCCACCAGCGAGACAAAACCGATGGGACCACAGACGGCAACGATCGAGGCGTCTAGCGCAATGGCAATCGTAAAGATAATGGCCCGCGTGCGAAAGACGGGCAGCCCCAACCCCTCGGCCATGTCGTCGCCTAGCTGCAAGAGGTTGAGTGGGCGACCAAAGAGCAGGGCAATCGGCAAGGCCAACACAATCAGCGGCAGGGCAGTGCGCACATCTTCCCAATCCCGCCCGATGAGGCTGCCGACCAAAAAGCTGTAGAGCGCACGCAGCTCATCAGGATTCCCAAGCACGATAATAGTTGTGATCAGTGCGCCGAAGAGCGCGCCCAGCGCAGCACCGATCAGAATCATGCGTACAGGGTCGCGGGTCAGGCGCGTGGTAATAAGAATCACCACCCCAGCCCCCAGTCCTCCAGCCATGGCAAAGAGGGGCATGGTGCCAAAGGGGATGCCAATGTTAAAGATCACGATGGCTGCCACCACTAACGATGCGCCAGTGGAGACGCCCAGCAATCCTGGTTCGGCCAGCTCATTTTTGAGCGAGTCCTGCATCATGGTGCCAGCGACGGCCATGGTGGCACCGGCCAGCGCACCCAGAAGAAAGCGGGGCAGTCGTACATCCCAGATCACAATACGCGGCACTCGTTCGCCACCGTCGGTAAAGACGATAGTGAGCACCTCTCGGGGCGCAATCTCGGTGACGCCAATCATGAGTGAGAGGATGCCCATCAGGCCAAGCCCAACCAACAACACAATACCCACGAACCCGACCCAGCTAAGTCGGGCAGGGCTGCGTTCGTTATCACGGGGTTGCGATGAATAGGTTGCTGTGGCTGTCATAGTTGTTTCATCTGGCGAAATTTAACGCTCCAGTACTCCTCGCCTATGGAACTGTAACGGTCGTTTCCGCACCAATAATTTGCCCATCAATCACAAAATCGCTATGATCGTTGCCGTTGAGGGTGACGACAATCTGGTTGACGCCGGGCTTGAGTTCGCCCAGATGGTACCAATCACCGTAGAGTCGGCCTACCTTTGCGCCATTGACAAAGACGTGGCCGTGGCCCTCGGTGGCGACCGTCTCTTGCCCGATCTTTTCCGGCGTGAATGTCCAATTGGCTATATTGACATGCAGATCGTAGCTGTCGGGGGTTTCTTCCACCACCTCGATGAGCGTGAATTCGGGAACGGCGCCGGCGTTGCTAAGATCGAATGTCTTTATGCCGTGGGTACCGCTCTCGACCTGAGCCATTGCCTGGGTAAACTGGCCCTGAGCCGACCAGGAGTAGGCAAAGATAAAGAGCGCAACAATCAGCACAAAATTAATGGCTGCAAAAGCTACCCGCCAGTTGAGCCTTTCATGAATGGCAATGGGCGGCTTATAGATGGTTCCCGCGCCGCTTAGCAAAAAGACGACGAGGGCAGCGTGAAGCGGCGTATGGCCAATCACTTCAACCTTGCCGAAGACCATCGTGGTTGTAAAGAAGACCAGCGTAATCACTGCCGCCAGCGGCCGTTCGAGCAGGCCAATCAGCAACAGAAAACCTAGGCTAATTTCGACAAAGGCCGCGCCCTGCAGGAAAAAGTAGGGCGGAAATCCCAACGCAAGCGCCGGATTCTGCTCCAGCAGATAGAGCGACCAGCTAGGGTAGAAGAGCTTCTCATAGCCCAGCCAAATCAGCGAGAAGCCCACCGTTGCATACAGCACTGGCAGCCCTGCACTGCGTAGTCGGACCAAATTAAGCTGATTGACGAGCAGATAAAGACCGATGCCTACATAGTGCAAGTAATCCAGCATATGAAAGAGGCCAAATTCAAATACCGTACCGATGTAGATCGCCAGGATGCCTGCACCGCCCAGCGCAACTGTCTGCGGGAAGAGCAGCAAAAGGGCCACAATAAATTGCAGCCACACCAGCATTTGAAAACTTGATTCTAGCTCTGGAGCCAACACGGCATCGGCAGACCAGGAGATGAGCAGTACCGCGGCCATGGCCGCGCGTATCACCATGACGCTGGACGATTCGCGTCCGGTCAGCCACTCGTTGATGCGCTGATACCACCCTATGCCGTCGAGTCGCCTATCGACGAGCACCATGCCCGCAATAACGATGGTGCTGAGGGCGACAAGGCCCATATATGTTGGCGTGACAACCTCGCCAATCGACAGCGGCGAGGTCATGAAATTGAACTCACTAAACCATTTAACGTGAGCGAAGGCGGGCAAAGCCGACCCAACTAGCATACAGAAGAGAACCAAAACAGCCATGACAAGCCATTTGGCCGTTGTTGTGTTTTGCACTTGTAATCTCCCGTATAAACGCGGGAGCGATTCATTGCTTTGTCGATTCATTGCTTTGTCGATTCATTGCTTTGTCATTTAATACTTTAACGCTTTCCCGTCTTCCATTGCAATCAGACCTATTCGGTCCATAGTTCCAACGCTTAACGCTCCACCGCTTGCAAGCCTTCGAGAATGGCCGTCATGTAGAATATTTCGGAGATTGGACCAGTGAAGCCCACCCCGTTCACCGGAAATAAGGTGGCAACGGGTATACCTACCACGTCTAGCAGATTCTCACCTAAGATGGGTGCCTCTGGATTAAATTTCCACATGATAATCGTATCGGCCTCAATCTCGCTTAGTATCTCGGGCGAAATGTTAACAATTCCGCCTGGGTTGAACTCGACGCCATCCGGCACCACTAGTGTGAACCCGAGGGTCTCGACCAAACCGCCAATGGCAAACTTGTTGCTCACCATGCCCACATTATCTGGTCCGCCATAGAGCATGGTTATCTCTGGCGCGGCTTCCAAAAGCGGTGCGGCTTCTTCGACCAGCGCAGCGGCATTGGCTTCGTATTCAGCGATGACTGCTTCGGCCTGTTCACTTTTGCCCATGAGTCGAGCAAAATCGCGCATGACGTCTACCCACGCGCCCGGCTCCGAAATTGAAGAGGAATAAGATAGCGTTGGCGCAACGTCACTCATCAGCTCATGATCGGGGTCTTCAGTACCTGCTTCTACCCCTAACGCATCTCGCATGATCAGATCGGGGTTTAACCCGAAGATCACTTCGCTGCTCGGGTTGAAGTCAGCCAGATAAGTCGGCTCACCCAAAACCGGTTTATCGATATGTGGCACCGGCGGCACACCGCCATCATCCGTAGGAGGCAGGCCCAAATTGCCCACGCCCACCACAGGCACGTCAAGGGCAATCGCCATTTCCAAATAGGATATGCTCATGACGACAATGCGCTCGGGTGCTTTTTCAAACGTCACCTCGCCAAAGTCATGGGTCAACGTCATGGGAAACGCGCCATGACCATTGTCCATTTCGGTTTCCGTGGATGATGCTTCCGCGTCGAGGGCAGCATCACTCATGGTTCCACTAATGGTACAAGCGGGGATCAACAATAGCAAGGCAATCAAGCTAAGGTATTTGGCAATATGGCTCTGTTTAAACGTCACTTTTTTTCTCCTTTAATAGTTCTTTGAATGATGGCCTTCTCTTCTTCCTCGTTTTATCCCACCCACCTTCTGCCCACAATAAGCAACAGCATGACCGCCAACGCCGCAAAGTCAAACCATTTCATCTGCGGGTCATGCAGATAGATGTAGACGATCAGATAGATCGCCGTAAAAATGCCGATAGTAATCAGGTCTCTGGTCGTCAGCTTTTGCGTCATGATCTTCTTCTTTCAGATGTAATCTACCCACTGTTAGGTACTGCCGCCTAATCAACCGCCGTAAACGTCGGAATAACCTATCCCAGTGCGTTTAGGGTTCATAAGGATTAGATTTCACAAGGGCTAATGGATGGAACGCCGATGAGAACGGACAAGAACTGAGTCCCCGCAAGCCGAGCCGAGCTAACCTGCGTCCCATCCGTTAATTCTTGTAAATGCCATTGGCTTATCCGCTTTTCCGCTTCATCTTGGTGCCAAGCAGCCACGCAATCAGCGCAGTGACGCCCAATGCAATCATCGGCACCGCATAACCCACCATTCGCAGGCTGTTAAGCCCCTTACGTATGCTTTCTTTGTCGTTAAGGTGGGGGAAGGGGACACCCTGCGGCATGGGGACGTCTAGGAATTCACAGAGCGGTTCCCAGCCATCTTTTACGTTGAAGACGAGCAATTTTTCTGGTGGGACCACACGCTTGACCTCCTCGTTGTGGGCATTGAAGATGGCAATTGCGTGGGCTTTATCTTCGACACGGCCCTCAAAGACCTTGTCCCAGACCATTGTCCATGCCAGCTTTAAATATGGGCCAACCGTGGGCATCCACTGCATCCAGCGCGGCACCAGATAGGTCAGATAGATAGACTCCATGACGCTGCTGTACCAGCGCTCTGGATCGCGGACGGAGAGAAGCACTTTGGCATCCGGATATTTTTCCAGCAGCTCTTTGTAATAGAAGCAACCTGGCGCATCAACGGTTGACTGATAATTCTCATAAATCAGATCGAAATCTACCTCTCTACCATCCACAATCGCCTGCCACAGCGGTGCCTGCTCTTTATCTTTCAGCACCTCTACCATGTGGTGGCATGGTCCCACCCCCAATTGATTGAGGGCCGCCTGTAGTGACATGGTGCCTGTTCGTGGAAAACCGGCACCGATCAGCTTCAAAGAAAAATCGCGGCTCGATTCTTCAGGTACAGAAAAAGGGGTGTAATCAGGATCAAACTCTTGCTTAACCTGAGCCACCCACGCTTTTATGCGGCTATCGGTCAGCTCGGATTGGTTGATCTCGTCAATCGCCAACCCCATAAACCGCTCGCCATCGACGCCAACCGACTCGGTGTGTTCATAGCCTTTGGTGCTGGTATAACCCACCAGCGTTGCCCCACACTCCATGAATTTGTTGCCCAAAATGCCCAGCGCATCCTGGAAATTTTCGGGATAGCCAGCCTGATCGCCGGGCCCAAAAAGCGCAATCTGTTTGCCGCTCAGGTCCAGCTCGTCAAGATGAGGATAGACGTCCGCCCAGTCGTCCTGCAGGTAGCCAATATCCCAAGTAGGACAGCCTACGAACAGCCTCTCAAAGGCAAGCAGTTCCGTTAGTTCAGATTTGTCTTTCACATCGACAATGGGGAGCGCTTCGTCATATGTCTTGCCCCAATATTCCTGAATTTTCTCGGCAATCATCTCGGTCGTTCCTGTTGTGCTGCCGTAGAAGATCGCGGTTTTTGTTGTATCGCTCATTTCATCCATTTCTAATTATCTGATTCCTAAACGCCGTGCGGTTCAAACGTTTCGCGCAGCTTCTCCACAACGTGTTTGCCGATCATCAGTGACACGGTTGCGGCGGGCGATGGTGCATTCACCACGTGAACCACCCGCTGGGAAACCACAAACTCAAAGTCATAGACCAAATCGCCGCTGGGCAGCAGGGCTTGCGCACGCACGCCGGCTGGATGAGGCTCTAGATCGTTGGCGCGAATGGCTGGAATCAACTCCTGCAAAGCGCGCACAAACGCGGCCTTATTCAAGGAACGCCACATCTCTCCTAGCCCATAGCGCCAATACTTGAAGGCCAGGTTGCGGAACCCTGAGTAGGAGAGCGCTTCCCACAGGTCGGCTGCGTTAAAGTCGCCCCACGTATACCCTTCTCTGGACAAAGCCAAGACTGCGTTTGGACCGCAATCAACGCCACCCTCGATCATCTTTGTGAAATGAACGCCTAAAAATGGGAAACGCGGATCGGGAACCGGGTAGATCAAGCCCTTACACAAGTGGTTTGCCTCCGGTATGAGTTGATAATACTCGCCCCGAAAGGGAACGATCTGCGCTTTCACATCTGCATCCGAGGTCATCTTGGCCACTCGGTCCGAGTAGAGGCCAGCACATCCAACTGCGTAGTCTCCCTGAAACTCGCCTGCATCTGTTTCGACGGTCACTTCGGTTGCGCGTTCGTCGATGCCCGTCACAGTGACGCTGGTGCGCACCTCGCCGCCCATCTCGGTAATTTTCTCCGCCAAACGCCAGGCCACAGCTGGATAATCAGCGATACCGGTCTTCGGCACATGGACGGCCTTGATGCCATTCACGTGGGGTTCGATCTCGTGCAGCCGCTCTTTTTCGATCAATTCGCATTCAACACCGTTGGCTTGCCCGTTGTCCAAAATTTTTTGTAGTTTCGGTAGTTCGCTCTCGTGCTTGGCCACAATCACTTTCCCACATAGATCGTAGGCAATTTCTTCCTCGGCCAGAAATTCTTCCATCATTTCTTTGCCAGCGGCCGACATCGTGGCTTTATTCGAGCCAGGCGTATAGTAGATGCCCGAATGCAATACGCCCGAGTTGTGACCCGACTGGTGTTTACCGACCGCTGGTTCCTTTTCGAGCAGAATCACCTTGTTATCTGGATTCTGCTTCATGTACTGGAAAGCCGTGGCCAGACCGATAATGCCGCTACCGATGACGATTAAGGTTGCTTTTGCAGAAGTCATGGTAAGCTATCGCGATTTGCTACATGGCAATCGCGGCTAACCGCCACCACCGATTAAAATCGGTGTCTGCTACGAGAAATCGGTTAAAACCGGTTGGCGTCCGGTTGCCAATAGGGCGTTTTAACGCCCTTCCCGTGGCAGACGACGGGTTTCAACCGTCGGGGCAGACAAGTCGCGATTGCCCTGCGACTTACTAGCCCCGTCGATGGTTGCCGCTTTGCCTCCTTGCGACTTACTCTTTCACTTACTCGTTCACTAACGGGTTAGGTGATATGTCGGCTGGATCGACGCCCGCAACAATCTGGAAGAGGTCATCGATAATTTTGTGCAGGTCATAAGGGTTGGCCGAATACCAGTAGCTGCCTCTCGCATGGACCTGCTCCGATTGGACAACGGAGAGATTTCCCCAGACCGCTTCTTGCTGAAGATCACCGAAGAAGCCTTCCCCCTCGGCCGTGTCCACCACCACGAGCAGGCGTTCCGCATCAATAAGGTCGAGCATCTCTAGCGATACGGGCAAGACCGGGCTGCCGTACTCAGCCATGATCTCGTCGCTGCTCATCCCGCCGACTGGGTGGAGCGGAATCTCGGCCTGGCGCAGGATATCGGCAAAGGCGAACGAATCAAAGAGCGCATAGGGGACCGGATCGCCGTAGAAGCCAAGGACAGAGATTGAGGGTGTGCTTCCCTCATCTGCAATCGTGGCCGTTAGTTGCTCCAGCCGGGCGTCAACCGAAGTGAATAGCTCTTCGACCTCCACCGAGCGCCCAATTGAGTGACCTGTTAGCAGCATATGTTCGCGCCAGTTCATATTCTCTACGTCGTACATCACGGTCGGCGCAATTTCCGCCAGCGCGTCGTAGGTATCGGGATAGTAGTTGGGTGCCAAAATCAGGTCAGGCTGGGCCGCGGCAACGGTCTCCAGCGAGAAACCAGCCGTGCTACCTGCATCACGTGCGTCGGTCAGCAGCTCTTCCAATTGCCCAGAGAGTTCGGGATTCTGGGTGCTGATCATCTCTTGCCATGTACTGCTGTAAACAACGGGCGCAATATCCAGCGCAAGGAAGAGCGAGGTCTGGTTGAAGTCGAGCACGGCGATCCGCTCCGGCGATACGGGGACGCAGATGCTCGTTCCCATGATATGCTCATGCTCAATTAGGTTGAAGCCTGCCTCGCAGGTGTCGGTCATAGCGGAATCAGCCTCGGTTTCGGATGTAGAGTCCTCGGTGGTCGCAAGCGTGTCCGCGGCCGCTCCGTCGGACGCGGGTTCTGCGACTGGCACGGCCACGCAGGCAACTAACAACAGGGCGGCCACCAGTGCCGCAATCAAAGTAGTCAATCGGTTCTTCATGATATTCTCTTTTCTCTAAACGTTGGAGCGTTGGAACGCTCCAACGTTTACCCGTTTACTCGCTAGCACCGGTGACGATATCGGCAAAGATGCGCATGTTATCTTTCTTGGTGTAGTAGCCACGCGATTTGTTCACACCCGTAATGGCATAGACATTGCCGGCCTGCACGGCAGGCAGCGTGGCCCAAATCGGACTTTCCAGATACTCGGTGTAGCCTTCGCTTATGCCTTCGGCACCACTGTAGCCATTGGGGAAGACAACCAGGTGATCGGCCGTCATCTCCGGTAACTGTTCCCCGGAGATCTCCAAAAAGACGTTGCTCAGCCCCAGCATGTCGCTGCCAATCAGCTCGGCAATTTCATCGCCAGGAGTCAGGCCCAGTTCGTGGTAGAGCCAGCCGGTTGAATCTTCGGGAACGACTCGGTCGTCGTATGCATAACGGGGCGTATAGAGCCACGGTGTTGGGCCAAAGAAGAGCAGCGGGCTGACTGTCTCGTCGCCAAAGATGGGTGCGATGCGCTCGCGGGTCTCCTGCACAAAAGCATCGTAGTCGGCAATGACGGCTTCGGCTTGTTTTTGCCGATCAAAGAGCATGGCAACTTGGCGGGTTGAATCCTGCCAGTAGGAACCTGGCCAGTCGTTGAAGGTCAGCGTAGGTGCAATCGCGCTCAGCAGTTCATAATGCTCCTCGTTGCCATCGGTTCCCATCATCCACGATCCAATAATGAGATCGGGATCGAGGGCCACAATCTGCTCGTAATTTGGCCCATCAACCACGGGTAGGAAGACCATGTCGGGCGCGGCCTCAGCCAGAATCGGCGAGATGCCTTGATCCTCAAAGGCGATGTAGCCCACGGGCATAACGCCCAATGAAACCATGATTTCGCCCGTGTTCATCTCGGTCACCACTCGCTGGGGATTGCGTGGAATCGTGGTTTCGCCATACTGATGGCGAACGGTGACCGTCTCTTCGGTCATCTCGACAATGTCAAAGAGGGCTGGTGCCGACGTCAACGGCTCGTAGCCTTCAAGCTCGACATCATAATAGGGCATGCGTTCTGGCATCGCCTCCATTGCGCTGGATTCAGCGCTGGCGTCAGCAGCACCCTCAGCCGCTGATTCAGCTGAAAGCCCCGCCTGCTCTTCAGTGGGCACAGCCTCACAGGCCGCCAGCAACAACGCGGTGATCAGCACCGCAAATAGGGTCAAGAATCGAGTTTTCACAAGTTGTCTCCCTTTGTAATATAGTGACCGGATGGAGCGTTGGAACGATTAAACGCTCTTCCGTTTACTCAAAGTCACCGAGATTTTCCACGCCGCCGTTCAGGATCTCATCGACCTGACGCAATATCTCGATTTCAGCCTGCACGAGGTGATAGGTCCAGACGTTGGAATCAACCTGGTAGATCTGGTCATTCTGGGCAGGGAGTGTGTTGGAGAGTACCGTGAGCAGTTGGTCATCTAAGGGGAGATCGTCGTAGCGTCCAATAAAGAGCACGTCGGCAGCGAAGTCGGGCACCACCTCCAGCGAAATTTGGGCGTACCCGAAGTTCTCTTCGAAGCCGAAGCCTTCCTCGGTCGCATCGACCATAGCCTGTAGCGGGGTCATACCTAAGTCTGTCATCACCGCGTTGTAGGCAAAGGTGGCGAAGAGCTCGAGGTCGTACATGTGCGGTATGAAGTCGGCGCCAGTGTCCAGGAAGGTCCATTCCAGATTGGGCAGCAGATCGCCATGACGTTCTTTGACGTCGGCCAGCAGCGATTCATATTCGGCAATCTGAGCGTCGAGCTTACCTTCCAAGCCAACGATCGAAGCGTAGATACGCTGTTTGGAGTAGCGCGGCCCGCCGGGTCCAATGTCATAGCCGCCTCCTACGTCGTGTCTTGGGTTCATTGCAAGGGTTGGAGCAATTTCCTCCAACTGGGATAAGATCTCCTCTTCCGCCCAGTCCACCCAGACGATCAGGTCGGGTTCAAGAGTAAGGATCTTCTCAACGTTTGGCTGATTTCTCTCGCCGACGCTGATGATAGGGGAGAGATCCGCCACATTACCGCCGATGCCTTCAAGCGTGCTGACGAAGTCCTCTTGGTAAGACCAAGCCATGGCGTAGGGTACGTATCCCAGCGAGGTGACCATAGAGGCATGTTCCTCATCAGCGAATACTACCTTCTGGGGGTTGGCAGGAATCTCTACTTCTCGGCCCAGGTCGTCGGTAACGATCCGGGTGGCTATTTCTTCTCCATTGTCCGCAGCTGTGCTGTCGGCAGTAGCATCATCCGATGCAGGCGCAGCCACAGGCTGAACCACGCAGGCGGTCAGTAATAGCGCGGCCAGCACTGTTGCAATCAGGGTAGTAAGTTTGTTTTTCATAAATATCTCCTTGCAAGCGTTGGAGCGTTGGAACACTTTTCCGCTCCAACGCTTCAACGCTCTTCCGCTTATTTACTCCTGCACCACATCTACATCCAGATCTGGGTCGAGCAGAATCGTTTCTAGCTCCTCGACGAAGGTGGTCATCTTGCCCCATGCGGAACCCACCGTTTTGAGACCGTCGATGACGTAGATCTGCTCGGCTTGCGAGGCGTTGAGCGCAGCTAGTAGCGGCGAGTCCATGAACGCATCAAAATTAGGGTCTTGGCCCTCAGCCGAGAAGGTGAAGACGAGCACTACGTCGGCATCATGGTCGCTCAGCGTCTCGATGCTGAATTCCTCGTACTGGGTGTCTACCTGCTGCGGATCGGGGCGCAGCAGATCCAGATCCCACATGACCGTACCCACAGCCTGACCACCATCGGTCATGACGCCAAAGCCACCAGACTCATAGCCTGCGGTGAGCAGCGAAATGCTCAAGGTCTCTTTGCGGTCGCCTAGTGCTTCCAACAGACCGTCAACGCGCGCCTGGTATTCTGCTTGCAGTGCCTCTGCTTCGGCAGTGCGGCCGGCCAGATCGGCAAACTCCATGAGCGCATCGCTCAACGGCCGTTCGAAGATCTGGATCATGACCGTAGGCGCAATTTCGCCATGCAGGTCGTAATACTCTTCGGCATATTCGTGGCTGACGATAAGGTCGGGCTGCACCGCGGCAATGCTCTCGAAGTTGCCGTCGCCCCAGTAGGAGCCAATAAACTCGACGCCTTCGGTGTCGTAGTCTTCCATGCGGCGGAACTGGAAGCTGCCGTCTTCACGGATGTTGCCCGCGCTGCCGGCGGGTTTAACGCCCAGCTCTATCAGCGGCAGCATGCCGTTCTGGTCCTGGGTGGTGACGATACGCTGCGGATCGGCGGGAATGCACGTCTCGCCACCAAAGTGGACAAAGAGGCGGAAACCTTCTTCGCAGCCATCAGCGGCCACTTCGACAGGCTCAGCGGCCTCTAGCCCCAAGATATCGGCCACCTGCTCATCGGTTAGCGGGCCGTCGGGGAAGGCTTCGGGGAAGAACTGGGGGATGTAGGTGTCGAGCACTTTTTGCGCGGCAGGCAGGTTCGAGGCAATCGGATTCTCGTAGCCCGGCGTGCTAAAGACCATCTCATTTTTGACCGCTGTTAGCTCGGCAAAAAGCGAATCGTTCTGGACCTCTTCGCGTGCGCCATCCACGTCATCATCGACCCAACTATTGAAGATAATGATGTCGGGGTCTAAGCTAAGCACGCCCTCGATAGAGGTGTCGTAGCCCCAACCATCGCCGCCGGTTGGGTCTTCCCAGGCACAGGTGGCAATCATGTCGAGCATCTGGCAGACCGGATCGCTGGTGGTGGCAACCGAAAACTGTCCATCGCCCAGAATCGACAGCTTCATGACGGTCATATCCGCGTTCTCCTCGCTGAGGGTCGCATAGGCATCAACTCGGTTGTTAAAGGCGCTGACGATCTCTTCAACTTTCTCTTCCATGCCGAAGATTGACGCCACGTTGCGCAGCTCATCCTGTACGCCCGCCAGCGAGTCGGGGCTAGAGGGCAAATAGACGGACGCAATGCCGCCAGAGGCATCCACATCGTCCATGTTCCAGGCCATAATCAGGTCTGGCTCGTAGGAAGCGACCTTTTCCAGATCGATATCCCACATGGTACCGTCGACCATGGGCCGGGGAATGGATTCGCCATCGGCCAGATAGATGGGGTCTTTGAGCATTTCGGGATTGGCACCCGTAGCAATGGGCATAATCCCCAGCGTCGCCAGATGCCCAAAGCTGCCGTTGAAGTAGGGGATGACCCGCTCAGGCGGCGCGTCAAAGGTTAGCTCGCGCCCCTGCCCATCGGTAATAGTGCGCGGGAAGCCCTCGGCAGAAGTCGTTGTCTCTTCCGTGCTCTCTTCGCTGGTTCCCTCCGCAGGAGCCGCTTCGACAGCAGCCGATTCGGACGCAGGTTCGGCAGCCGGTGCGCCGCACGCTGCCAGCAGTGCTAAGAGCAGTAGGGTGGTTAGAAATTGGATTGTTCGTTTCATGATGGTCCTTTTGAGCGTTGGTCCGTCGTAGACATTTTCAGTTCTTCAATTTTCCATTGACTATTTTCAATTTGTTCGTCCTTGGTCAATCGTTCCAACGCTTGACCCCTCCCTAGCCCTACCCTAGTAAGGGAGGGAACTGATGTCTCGTAGACGAGAGGACGGCTCCTCCCCCAGATTGGGGGAGGCTGGGAGGGGGTAATCCCGCTTACTCGTTACTCATAAGTGTAAGCAAACGGATTGGGCGCAACCTCAGCCGGATCAACCTCAGCGACGAAGGTAAAGATGTCGTCGATGATGCGGTGCGAAGCGATGGGATGGGTGCGCACCCAGTACTCGCCATCAATGAAGTGAACCCGATCGTTTTGCACGGCGTTTAAGGTCTGCCAGATTGGATTGGCCAGGAACTCTTCCTGCACCTCTTCCTCCCAGCCGCGCAGCAAGAAGATGTGGTCGGCGTCAATCAAGGGCAACTCCTCAACGGAGAGGGGATACCACCAGGCGTTGCGGACTTCTGATGCTTCGTCGGGGGTTAGGATGCCATCGGGCATAGTGAGACCCAGCTTGGCGGCATGTTCGGCACCAAAGTTATATGTAGTGAAGACTTGCAGACTGTCCAGCTCTTCCATGGTGCGCACGACCACGTATGTTTGGGGTTCTTCGCCAATCGCTTCTTGAAGGGCGGCCATGCGTTCATCAATGCTGGCCAGCACCTGCTTGCCTTCCTCGCTGCGGTTGATCACGTCGGCAATGCCTTGGAAGTAGACGGCCCAGTCGGGGGTGTAATCGTAATCCCAGATAATCGTGGGCGCGATGTCAGGCAGGAATTTGTTGGCGTCTTCCCAGTAGTTGCCAGAGATGATCAGGTCAGGCTTGTTCAGTAAAATTGTCTCTAGCTCGGCCGCGCGAGGATGGCCGATGTCGATCATAGCCTCGACTTGGTCTGCGGAGAAAGCGTTGGGGAAGTCATCGTTGAAGAGGTCGAAGTAGACGCTGCGGGTAGCAGACTCGACACCCAACACGGGCACGAGGCCAACCATTTCGTCGATGAAGGCAATGTTTTGCGGTTCTGCTGGTACACAGAGGGGCTCGGTGAACAAGGCTTCATGCTCAAAGAGGCGCATCCCCTCACCGCAATCGCCACCGTCTGCTGAGCCTGTCGAAGCAGCCATTGCCTCATCTGAATCAGCGTCTGCTGAGCTCGTCGAAGCGGCCTCAATGCCCAAGATTTCGGCAACCTGCTCGTCAGTCAACGGGCCATCAAATTTGTCGGGGTAGGCCAGTGGCATAACAGAGTCCATCCACAGCTCTAATACCAGCGGATCTTCGGGACGGGAGACGGCGCGGTTGAGGAAGTGAACCTGCTCGTTCTTGACCACGTTTAGCTCTTGCCAGAGCGGGTTGTCGGCCTGATTTTCCAACGCGGCCAGCGTCTCTGCGGTGTAGTCTTCGCCGTGATCCTCCACAATAATCACGTCGGGATCCAGCTCGATCATGCCTTCGACCGTTACCTCGATCCACTCGTCAAAGTACTCGTCGCTACAGCTACCTTCGGGCTGAATGTAGGCGCACGTGGCCGCGCCGCCAGCCAGCCACCAGACGTCGCCCTCTGCATCGGCATTCATGCCGTAGTAGATGGACTTTTCGCGTCCACTTGCCATGCCGTAGGCTTCGGCACGCTGCAAGAGACGTGAAATGCGGTCCTCGACCTCATCGCCCTTGCCAAAGATCTGGGACATGACCCGCACGTCGTTGAAGAAGAGTTCCTCGGATGTGGCCTCGTAGTTCTCTACAAAGACCGGCACAAACTCGCCGATGGCAGCATGGGTATCTTCGTCAGAAAGGATAAGATCTGGCTCCAGCGACAAGACCTGCTCGTAGTCGGCAATCCATTCATCGTGGTCGAGCATGATGATGCGCTCGTCAGACCCTGCACCATAATAGGCGGGATGGATGGCTAGATCAATCGCCAACGTGGCGATGGGTTCGTCTGCGCCGATAAAGACCAGGTTGGCAATGCTGTTGTTCCACATGGCAACGACTCGCCTGGGCGCTTCGTCAAAGGTGTGTTCGTTGCCCGCGGCATCGGTTACGGTGACGGGGAACCCAGCGGCAGCGTCGGTGCTCTCATCGGCAACGGCTTCCTCATCCGCGCTAGACTCCTCAGCACTCGCGTCAGCAGAAACATCGGACGCGGGTTCTGCGGCGGGTGCGGCACAAGCGGCCAGCAGCACGACGGCTAGCAGTACCGTGAACAGAGTTGTTAATCGAATTTTCACTAAATTTCTCCTTGATTTGCTATTGGTTATTTGTCATTGGTTATTGGTTATTGGTCATTGAAACGGATTTGGCGATACGTCAGCCGGATCGACACCGGCCACGTAGAGGAAGAGATCGTCTAGCACCTCATGTGCGGCGTGGAAGCCCCAGCCGACCCAGTGACCGCCAACCTGGAAGGTCTGCTCGTTCTGAACCGCTTCCAGCGTGGCCCATAGCGGATCTTCGCTCAGCGCGGTCCATGCGCCTTCGTTGGCCTCGTCTCCCTCGGCGTTGGCGGCTTGGCTCCAGGCAAAGAGATACTCGCCGTCGAGCAGCGGTAGCTCTTCCAGGGAGAGGGTGGCCGCGACTGGGCTGCCGTAGCGTTCGGCGGCTTCGTCAGCAGACATAGCCTGAGACTCTGGTCGGGCAAAGCCTACGTCGGCCAGGATGTCGGTTGAGAAGGCGTTGGCAAGCTGAAGCTGAAGTCCGCTGGCACCCGAATCGTCATAGTAGCGGACGACTGAGACTTCGATGGCCGATGGGTCACCGATTAGCTCTTGCAGGGTAGCGACGCGCCCATCATACTGGGCGATGAGCGCTTCTACTTCCTCGTTCCGGTTGAGCAACTCGCTGGTAAAGCGCATGTTCTCTTCCCACTGTACGTTGGGCAACAGCGGCAGCACAACCGTGGGCGCAATCCCCTGTACTAGTTCAATATCTTCCTGACCGTAAGGCGACTGCACGATCAGATCGGGCTGGAGCGCAAAGACCGCTTCCAGATTGGCGGGGAAGCCCACAAATTCCACCTCGGCCGCGGCTTCGTCGGTGTAAGGGAAGTTGCGCTGGTAGATCGACTCCAGATAGCCGATGGCACCGACCGGCACATCTTCGCCAATCGCCAGCATGATCTCAAAGGCGGCTGGAGCCAGAGAGGCAATGCGCTCTGGGTTCTCTGGGATGCAAACGGGCTCGCTCTCCAGCAGTTCATGGGTAAAGAGGCGGAAGCCCACTTCGCACTCGGCCGCTGAGCCTGTCGAAGCGGCCATCGCGTTATGGGCCAGTGGTTCGCCAGTTAGCGTCAGCACCACGGCGTCGATCACATCTTCGGCCGCCAGAATGCCCAGGTTGATCCAGATATCGCGCGGGGCCTCGTAAACCTGTCCATTCTGCACCGCGGGCAGCGTATCCCACAGTGGGCTATCGAAGACGGGCGATGGCTCATCCGCTGGTGATTGATCAAGGAGGAAGATGTGATCCGCTTCCGCCATTTGCGGAATTTCTTCTAGCGAAAGCTGAACAAAATTCTCTTCAGGCAGAGCAGCCACAAAGTCAGGCTCTGCTAACCCCAATTCGTTGTACAGAATCGGCCCACCAATGCGCAGGCCTGTGTAGATGCGAATCTGGTCGGGGCGAATGCGTAGAAAGGCAGCACTCTCCTCGCCCACGGCTTCTGCGATGGCAACACTGGCCGCAGCTGCTTTGGCATCGAATTCGGCCAGGCGCGCGTCCACGCTCTCGCTGAGGCCGACGACGTTTGCCACCTGGGCCAGCCAACTGCGGAAGTTATCCTGATCTTCAATGGCAACGGTTGGCGCAATTTGGCTGAGCGTGTCATAGGTGTCGGCCATATCGCGGTCGCGCCCGATGATCAGATCCGGGTCAAGCTGAACAATGGCTTCTTGATTCGGCTCGACGAAGGTGCCAATAATGGGCACATCGACCAACCGTTCGGCCATATATTCGTAGCTCGTAAAGTCACTGCCATTGAAGGTAGCAATGGCTGCTGGCTGAATGCCCAAGGCGATTAGATTATCCGTCACCATAGGGTTGAGCGAGACGATACTTTGTGGGTCAATAGGAACCTCCGTCTCACCCAGCGCATGGGTAATGGCGCGGGTTTCGACCATACTCTCCGATGCAGGGTTCGTTGGCTCGGCAGGTACGCACGCCGCCAGCAGCGCCAGCAGCAGCAAGGTGATCAGAAAATGGGTTATTCGTTTCATGTTTGTCCTTTACTAAGCGTTGGAGCGTTGAAACGCTTGAACACGTGCCCGCTCCAACGCATTCCATCTCATTCGCTTAGGATTTCGGCAACATCCTCATCAGTCAGTGCCCCATCAAAAACGTCGGGATAGGCCAGCGGCATGACCGTGTCCAGCCAAATGCCCAGCGTGTGTGGGTTATCTGCCCCGTGGTTGAGCGCATCCTCTGGGCCAACGAAGATGACAGCTTCACTTTGAACAGCGCCTAGCTCCGCCCAGAGCGCATCGTCCTCTAGTGCGGCTAGCCCTTCTTCGCTGCCGTGGAAGAGAATGACATCGGGCGCGACCTCTAGGAGTCCTTCGGTTGTAACCTCTGCCCAGCCGTCGTCGCCCATGCCGCAACTGCCTTCGGGCAGAACGTAGGGGCAGTAGACGCCATTGGGGTTGATCCAGAACGAGCCATCTTCATTGTCGTAGACCGAGAGAATCGTCTTGGCGCGTCCAGATGCTGCGCCGTACGCCTTGGCTCTGGCAAGCAGGCTTTCAATCTTGCCATCTATCTCCACGCCGTGTACCTGAGCCAGACTGTGGGCATCGAAGAAGAAGTCTTCCAAGGTAGCGCTGCTCCAGCTAGGTGTGTAGGTGGGCAAATACTCGCCCAAGGCCGCAAACTGATCTTCCTCACCGTTGGTAAAGACAAGATCAGGTTCAAAGGCTAGAATCTCTTCAAAATCGGGGTTAAAATCATCAGTGCCGATCAATGTAACGTCGTTGGGCTGGTCAAAGAAGAGCGGATCGAAGACGGTCTGGGTGAAATCCCAATCCGGTACCGCCGCGGGTGAGACGCCGATAAAGGCCATGGAGCCGATGCAGAGGGTGGTGAGGCAGACAACTTTTTCGACCGGCGCGTCAAAGCTTAGCTCATGGCCGGTTGTGTCGGTCACGGTGACGGGGAAAGCCGCGTCCGACATGGCATCATCGGACGCGCTATCATCTGACGCTACTGCGCCACCGTAGACGTCGATCAAGCCAGCCTGAAACTGCTCCTGATAGAATTGCTCGCTGAAGGGGCCAGCGTAGGGGCGACCCATGTCCAGCACGCCACGCACAATGGGCTTGCCCAGGCTCGCGATGATCGGCTCGGCGGGGTGATCTGTCTCGCCTTCGCTAAACTGAACGGTGAAGATGGTGTCGGTATCAATGTCGGCCAGCGCTTCAATATCGACCATGGCCGCGCCAGAAGGTCCCAAATCTAAGCCTGCGGGCGCAACCACGTCGAGGCCGATCTCTTCGATCATGGCACCAAAGGCAAACTCACGACCGAGCACAAAGGTGGTGCTGGGGTCGGGCAGATAGAGGATGACGGCGCGAGGAGCCTCGGCAATGACGTCGGTCAGTTCGCCGCGCAGGGTCTCGACGTTAGCTTTGTAGGCAGCAACGGCTTTGGTAGCCATCTCTTCATGGTTAAAGAGGATGCCAAGCTGGGGCAGGATCTCCTTCCACGCGCCCGGTACGCCGGGGTTGTAGGCCAGCGTTGGCGCAATCTCGGCAATCGAGTCGTAGATTTCGCTGTTGGCACCGCCGTCGGTGGGCCAAAGAATCAGATCGGGGTTGAGCGCGGCCATCCGCTCCAGCGACGGTTCGGTGGCCTGGCCGATATAGGTCGGCGTCCCCAGCATCTCCTGAGAGAGGTAGGGGTGGTCGGTCATGGCTTCGCCTTCGGGCGCATCGACACGGCCGCCGTAGCCCACGGGCTGCACGCCCACGGCCAGCAGCGTCTCCAGCAGCTCTTCGCGGATCACAATGACTCGCTCGGGCGCGGCATCAAAGGTTAATTCACCCTCTTCGTGAGTGATGGTGACGGGGTAATGATCGTCGCCCATTGCAGAATCCGCGTCAGCAGCCGCGTCATCGGACGTAGGTCCCGCGGCGGGTGCGGCGCAGGCGGCCAATAGCGTCAGCAGCAGCAGGGTGGTTAGAAAATGGATACTATGTTTCATTTTTGTCCTTTGATCTCGGTTAATTGTGTTACCGGTTATCATTCCTTGAAATACGTTGAAGTGATTTTCCGCTTAGACCATCGCATCGTAAGCAAAAATCTGCCACAATTCACAGGAAGAGCAAGCAGGGCTAGAGGTTTTCCTTCTCGTTCTTCTTGCCCTTCCTGTCAAAATCGAGAATGCACGGGCGTACTTTATTGTTTGCCATTACCCTAAACGCTACGTTATCGCCCAAATGCTAACGCCGAGCAGTACGGGAACAATGGCGATAAATAGCCCGTTCCAAAACCCCTCGACATGTTCAGCAATGTCATCCATTATGGGCAGGTCGGCAGGACGTATGAAAGCAGGCTTCATTTTCATATAAACGAGCCAGTCCAAGACGATGAGATCACACAGGTTGAAGACTTGGTAGATCAAGTAGTTGATAACGAGCGCCATGACGAATCCGAGCTCGGGTCGAATCTGTTCATACTGTATGGTCGCCCAAACCATGATGAGTAGCTGCACGGCAAACAGAATCAGAATCTTTATGATGCGATTCTGTAGCGACCTTTCTGCCGCCAAATCATGTCCCCAATGGCGTGGTTCAATCCACCATGAGCCGAACAGAATCACAGATGAAGCGATGGAGAGAATCCCGCCCCAAATCAGAATGTGTGTAATGGTTGGCATTAACATATTTATCTTAGATTGTTGGAGCGAAAAGCGTTAGAGCGCTCCAACGCTCCCCTACTTTTATAGCGCTAAATCGACCGCAATATCCTCTTCGAGCAACATCTCCTCCAGTTGGTCGAGGGTAAAGTTCAGACCAGCATAGGTGCCGTTCCAGAATTCCTCGCTGAAGCGGTAGACCTGCCCTGCCTCGACTGCGGCCAACCCCTTGAAGAGTTCATTTTCAAAGGGGTCGTAGCCATAGTCGGCGTAGATCACAACGTCGGCCTCAAATTCTGGCATCTCCTCCACGCTGGCCTGGAACCACCCTTCCTCACCAGCAGGACCATCAGCCGCCTGCATGGGCGGCCGGGTCACGCCGATATCTTGCAGCGCCTTACCAATGGACCACCAGCCCTCGCCTACGGTTCCCACATTGGCCGGGTCGGAGAAGAGCATTATGGAGACCGAGAGCTGCTCTAGCTTGTTGCCAAGCTGTGTGCGCATCTCTTCCACCCGCGCCTCGTATTCTGCCTTTTGGCGCACCACCTCGTCTTCCTTGCCGAGCAGATCGCCATATGTCGCCATGGTCTGGTCGATGTTAACAAAGCTGTCGATGTAAACGACCGGCGCAATCTGCATCATGTTTTCCGTTTCGTAATCAAATTCGGGGGCATCCTGCCAAGCGGCACCAATAATCAGATCTGGATTGAGCGCGGCAATCAATTCAATGTTGGGCGCACTGTAGTTGCCAATCGGCTCCACATCGCTGACGTCATAGACATTGGTAATGCCCGAATCGAAGACCTCATCGCGCGTGGCCATACCAACCAGCGGCACGCCCAGCGAGAGGATCATGGCTGCGGCATTTGAGTCGGTAAGCGCAATAATGCGCTGGGGGTCGGTCGGTATTTCGACAGTACGGCCTGCATCGTCCATAAAAGTGCGAGTTGCGCCAGCGTCTGTACTGGCTTCATCCACATCCCCCGCAGGTACGGACGGAGCTTCGACGGGTACGCAAGCTGCTAACAACGCTAGCAGCAAAAGCGTGGTCAGAAAATGGGTTAGATATTTCACAGTTTGTCCTTTGTAATTAGTTCGACAACGTTAAATTACAACGGATCAAATCGATTCTGTCAGGAATTAGCTGAACAGTTCGAGCGAAATTTTCTCATTTTTGACACATTGCAGTACAACGAATTAGCATCGATTTTTACCGCTTAAACGGCAATATCGACGACACCGTGAAGTCCGTATTTACTCGAGTAATCTAATTTAACGTTGTCGAATTAGTCATTTGTCGAGTACTGGAACGCTTTTCCGCTCCAACGATTTATCCCTTATCCACTTTCTTCGCGATTGCCTGAACGACCGCTGCCAAACCGGTGTGATATTTACCCTCGACCACGTTGCGTTCAAGCTCCATAAGATGGATAAATTTCAGCGCATTGAGATCTTGGAGCAACGACTCTTTAGTGGTCATGGTCTCGGGCGATTTGCCGCCGCCGGTGCCGTATTCGATCTGTTCCGGTCGGTAGGCCTCAACTAGAAATACGCCGTTTGGCTTGAGGCCAGCGACTACTTTTCTGTAAAGCTCGGTTCGTTGAGCGGCAGGTAGCGGGAAATAGATAGACACAATTCCATCCCATTGATCAACCCCCAGATCAAATTCAACCAGGTCGGCATGAACGCACTCAATCTCGACGCCTTTTTCTTCGGCCAATCTCCTGGCTTTGTCCAAGCCGACTTGTGAGCCATCCACGGCCGTGACTGCATATCCCTGTTTGGCCAGAAAGACGGCATTGTGGCCTTCGCCTTCGGCGAGGCTTAATACCTTCCCTTTGGGGATGGTCCCATAATTTTCGGCCAGAAACTCGTTCGGCTCTTTGCCAAATGCATACTCATCCGCGCTATACCGCTTGTCCCACATAATTTTCTCCGGAATAAACATCAAACGCTGGCGATTTGGAGCGTTGGACCCGGCCTTAATCCTCCTCTCCCAGGGGGGGAGACTATGGTCGGACACTTGATCTGGCTGGCTTATTCGACCAGTTGAGTGACAAGTCTCCTTCCTCTTAGCAGGATTAAGGCCGGGATCGTGCCTCATGTTGCTACTCACCTTCCGCCAAATATTTGAGCAGTATCTGGTCGCGCTCCTGCTTTGGGCGGCGCGGACAAGTGGTGCAGCAATCACCCTCGGCCTCTTCGTATCGATACCAGTAGCAGCATGAGGCACGGTCCACATATGTATGGGTCTGTTCGCCGTAAGTCAGCGTAAAGAACCCAATCTTCTTATGGTTGAGCGGCGAGACTGGCACTCGAATCAGCGCTTCGATCTCGCGCTCGATTTCGTCAACAGTCACATCCGCATCGACCTCCTGCATGAGCCAGATAAGGGTGGCAGCGCAGCGATCGGCCACGTCGAGCCACAGACTGTGCGGCTTTGAGCCGATCTCTGCACCAAGCTGTTTGATCACCCAGCCCAGATGCGTTTCCAGGCTTGTACGCAGGTAGTCGCGCAACGTGTCCACATTATGCAGAACCGTTGCGTCTGGATGATCGGCCGCTGGATCATTGGGCAATGCCATGAAGCGCCCCGTGACAAAGGCCACCTCCTCCACTTCGCCTTCTTCGCCAAGACGGACCTGCAAGTTATCAGGCGACAGGCACGGCACGCGCCTATCAACCAGGAAGCAGCCAATGGGCGCAACAATGACGGGCCAGTGATAGCACTGCAAGATCGAGCTGCCGATCATGTTGCGCGACTTGGTCCTGAGTAGTTTCGCAGTCTCTCGACGCCACTCGTTTAGCCTCCCTGATGAATGCGCAAAGAGCGTCGTTGGCTCAAGCCAATCTCCATCATCGGGTACGCCAAGCCGAGCTTTGAAGTACTCTTCGACCTGGTTAATGCGAGACAGCGATTGTGTTAGGGGATGCTCGCTCATTGGTTTCTTACTCCTTGGTCGATGGTCCTGAGTCGATGGTCCTGAGTCGATAGTCCTGAGTCAATAGTCCTTAGTCAGTGGTCCTCTGTTAATAATCACGTTTTTTCGTTTTTCTCTTTATTCAGGCTAGCTGACAAGCTGACAGGCTTATTACTCTGATCCAACGTTCGCTGGATCGGTCTCAGGGTCGCCGTCCATCGCTGCTTCTAGCATGGGCACCATTTCGTCTAGCAGGAAGTTGAGGCTCAGTGGGCTTGAGAATGAGAAAGCGCCACCGAGCAACCGATCCAGAAAGATTTCGCGGCCTTCCTGGGCGGGACCAAGGGTGGAGCGCAAGGGTTCATCGCGGATCTCCTGAATCGCCTCGTCACTGCCTGCAATCCAGACAATGAGGTCAACGTCGAGCAATTCTGGCATTTTCTCTGCGCTAAAAGAAGTGAAGAAGCTGTCACCAGCCAGCTCGTCATAGACTTCTGGCGTGACGAAGCCAAGATCACCAAGCAACCGAGGGCGGGCATCCTGTGATGCGTATGCGCCCGGTTGTCCATCAAACCAAAACGCAACGGCCAACGATGCACCATCAAACTGAGGATACGTTTCCCGTATTTCAGCGAAGCGTGCTTCGAGATCGGTTACAATCTGCTCCGCAAGTTCGCTTTGACCAACCACACTTCCAAGCACGCGCGTCACCTCTGGCCAAGGAACGCCATAATCAACATAGTCACCCGATTGGGGCACGGTCGGCGCAATTTGGGAGAGCAGATCGTACTCATCCTCACTCATGCCGGACGTGACGCCCACAATGACATCTGGGTCGAGCGCGGCAATGGCTTCGAAATTGATCTCACCGCCGGCGATGGTCTCGGGTTGGGCATCGCCTAGTTCGTCCTGGGCCCACGGCCATACTTCGTAAGGATAGTCGCCGTACCATTGGCGCACACCAATCGGTGTTACGCCCAGGGCCAGGAGTTCGTCGTGCTCGCTGTAACCGACGCTGACCACCTTTAGTGGCTCTTCGTCAATGGTGGTACTGCCGTACTTGTGCTCAATTGTGACCGGAAAAGAACTCATCTCTTCGGACTCACTGCCAGATGTTTCTTCGGCAGGAGCTGCGGTCGCTTCCATTTCGGCATCCGCGGCCGGTGCAGCCTCTGGAACCACTACGCAGGCTGAAAGCAGCATCAGTAAGACAAGCATTAAAGTTAGATAGATATGTTTTTTCATAGTTGGGTCCTTTCGGTTTGAGCATAGGATTGCTCTAAGTCTTCTATAAAGTCGTCATTTGTCATTTGTCCTTAGTCACCGGGAGTCCCGTAGCAAATGACAAATGACAATTTACGGACAAGCCATGCCAGTTGTACTCTCCGTCTCAGCCAGCAATCCACTGTCCACCGCATCTTGCAGGATGGCCTCATAGGCCATGACGCCTCGCCCTTTGGACCAGAGGTTGCGGTCGAAGAGATAGACCTGGTTGTTCTGCGCCGCGTCAATAGATTGCCAGACTGGCTGGGCCTGGAGTTCGTCGAACACAGCCTGATCGCTGGGCGCACAGAGGATGACAATCGTGCTGGGATTAATGCTGGCCAAGCCTTCTAGCTCAAGGACGTACTGGGTTTCGCCGTCCTGGGGCGAGAGGGCATTGGTGCGGCCCAAACTCTCCATGAAGGACCCCATGAAGCTCTCGTTGGAGTGGGCCGTGTAGCCGCCAGACCAGAGCACGCCGATGACAAATTCGCCTGCATCGGGATTGGTTTCGCCAACGGTTGCGGCAAAGGTCTCTTCATAAGTACTGAGCAGATCAGCCGCTTCCGCTTCCTTGTCCAAAATCTGGGCAATCAACTGGAACGTATCGAGCTGATCCTGGTAGCTGCCGCGCAGGCTATTGAAGATGACGGTTGGTGCAATCTCGCTTAGCTTATCGTAGATTTCTGTGTGGCGGCGTGAGTCACCAATGATCAGATCGGGGCTGAGGGCCGCAATGGTCTCTAGGCTCGGTTCAGCTCGTGTGCCGACCTCTTCCGCGCCAACTTCTGCAGTGAAGGGCAGCAGATAGTCGGGCATAGAGTCAACTGCATAGCCAACCGGGGCAACGCTCAGCGTACCCAAATTGTCGGCAAACGAGTATTCCAGAACGACAATTCGCTCCGGCACACCCTCAATGGTGGTGGTACCTGTTTCGTGGGTGATTTCTTGAGATGCAACGGCATCAACAGCGGCCTCTTCACTCATTGGTTCGGGTGCCGGTGCTGTCTCGACGGGTACGCACGCTGACAACATGGCTAGCAATAACAGGCTGGGTATAAGAAGGGTTATTCGTTTCATGGTTTGTCCTTGGTTATTTGTCCTTGGTCACTGGTCGTACGAGTCTATTCAGTGGCCACGATTGGCGTCGTGGCTTCCGTATCGGTCAGATAGGCAAAGAGATCATCGATGACCAGGTTGGCGAGTAGATAGGTCTGCGAGCGCCACCAATGCTCTGGAACAAAGAAGTCACCTTCGGCTTCAGTAGCGCCCAACGCCTGCCAAAGTGGTCCTTCAGTGAATTCGTCGATGTACTCCTGCTCTCTGCCAAAGTAAAAGATGGCGTCACCGTCCAGCAGATCGAGCCGCTCTTCCGAAATTTGGACATACTGGGCGGCTTCATAGGCTGCCATCGATTCGTCGATTGTCATGGCCTGAGATTCGGGACGGGCTAGACCGACATCGCGCAGGATGTTGCCAGGAGGCGTATCGGGCATCCACAGGTAGATGGCCGTGCTGCCAACCGAGGCGACCGACACTTCCAACTCCCCTGGTTCGCCACCCAATGCTGCTTGTAGCTCGCCGATCCGGGTGAAGTAGTTCTCCTCCATCTCGGCATAGAAATCAGAGACGTTGAGCACTGCGCTCCAGAACTCGGTTCCGCGTTTCCAATCTTCGTAGATGAGCGGATCGGCGATGACAACGGGCGCAATCTCCAGGGCCTGATCAATGTCAATGGTGTCGCCCACGTTGGTTCCGCCTACGGCCAAAATGATGTCGGGTTTAAGGCGCAGCACCATCTCCAGATTGGCGGGGTAGCCTACATCCTCGACGGGGGTCAGCGCTTCCGCATATTGGGGCAACATGCGGGGCATTTCGTCCAGAATCCAGCCGCTGGTGGCCTGTAGCTCCTTGCCCGTCATCAGGGCCAGCTCAACCGACGCCACGTCCAGCGCGATGATCTTCTCGGGATTTACCGAAATACAGACCGGGTCAGTGAAGAGCAGTTCATGATCAAAGAGGCGTTGCCCTTCGCCGCACTCGTCAGATGCCGCAGCTGGAGCCGTGGCAACATCAAACGTTTCGCCTGCGAGGGCCGTAGAGATATCATCCACAATGGCGTTGGCGGCCAAAGCGCCGCTGCCGATCCAGTAGCCGGGGAACTCATAGACCTGCTCGTTCTGAACCACATCAAGCGATTGCCAGAGCGCTTCGTCGAGCAGCGCAGAGAGCGCGTCACTGTTCTGGCCTCGGATTTCGGCATTGGCGCCAAAGGTCCAGAGGAGCATCACATCAGCGTCAGCCGAAGGTAGCTCTTCCATGCTGATGTTGGTGGTGAAGCCCTCGATATCCTGGTTTTCGGGGCGGCGCAGTCCAATATCGCTGACCACCGTTCCGGGGAAGGATCCGGGCAGGTAGATCTGGATGCGGTCGGGGCGCACGCGCAGGATCGAGACGGTGGGATCGTTTTCGTCTGCGGCCAAGGCATCCTGCAGAGCGGCAATCTTGGCGTCGTAGTCGGCAAAGAGCTGTTCGCCCGCCTCGGATTGGCCGACCGCGTCCGCGAAGAAGCGGGTAGCCTCTTTCCATTCTGCGCTCGTCTCAAAATCGAAAAGGACGGTGGGCGCAATCACGGGCAGCTCCTCAATCACCTCTTCGACCACTGCGTCCACGCCAATGATCAGATCCGGATCCAGGGCAAGGATTGATTCGGGATTGGGCGGATTGCCGATGTCGGTGGTGTTGGCAAAAAGCGGCGCGGTCTCTGGGAAGTCGCGGCTGCGGTCTTCAATGTGACGGCCCTGCGCGCCGACAGGTTCAATGCCCATGGCAAGCATGGTCTCGACGGAGAATGCGCCAAGCGTCACGATGCGCTGCGGATTCTCGGGAATACAAACGGGTTCGCCGAGCAGCTTTTCGTGCTTAAAAAGTCGGAAGCCAGCTTCGCAAGCGCTATCCGCTGCCATCGTTTCACTTTCCGACGTTGCGTTTGGCGTTGGCACTGCACACGCCGCCAGCAGTGCAAGAAGGAGAAGCGCTGCAAAAAATAGGGTTGTTCGTTTCATTCGGTTTCTCGTTAGGATTATGTGTTTATTTGTTTTTGTTATGCGATACGGCCCAGAATTGCCTTGGCAAATTGCTCCAAAGCCGCCGTCATGGCGGCGTCTCCTTGCTGAATTTCGCTTAGCGATGGCGCGAGCGTATTGCCGTAGTACATCTCTGGAATGCGGACAAACTGCAGACTTGGTTCAACCAGTTCTAGCTCTAAAAGGATGGGCAGCTCTGCCGACTCCTGCACGATATCAACACGTGCGTAGGTGATTGCCTCTGGCCCAAATTTGTCCGTCACATAGCTAATAAGCTGGTCAGCAAAATCACGCATATGTGGCGGCAAATCTGCGGCGTGAATGCCTAAACGATTGGCTTCTGCCCGATGCTGGAAGTCACCAGCATTTGTAACTTTGTGAATAGCAAAGCTAACTTTGCCATCGATGTAGACCAGCGAGTATTCGCCATTCTTAATGCCAGCGAGTAAGGGCTGCACGATAATGCCTGGTGACGCTTCATTGCCTAGCAGTTGCTGCACAATCTCTGGCGCTTTGTCTATTGGAAGAATATCCTCTCCATATGCTAGATTCTCGTCTGCTGTCCGGCAGAAGCAGAACGTATTTTCACCCGAAGCCGAGATGGCAGGTTTCACCACAATATCCCGACCGCGCCAAGCTGTACCGACCTGCTCATCCAACTCGGCCACCATCTCGCCAAATGTTTTGCCAATGGCGGAATGAAAGGGACCCTCACTCGCCACGACCTGCTCGTGCTTCGATAGGAAAAGCGAGGGCACAATTTGACCGCTAGGATTGGCATCTGGCCGATTAGCATCAGGCCGATTGGCATCAGGCGGAAAGGCCGCAGTCAGATCGCTCAGGTAGTGCGCTTTGTGGAAGTTCCATTCCAATACGTCACGCCGGTTAACCAGCCGTGGTCGATCCTTGTCGACGGACGCCAGCCAATCCAAAAAAGCGGCAGGGTTGCGATATGAATCCCAACACGAGCGCAGAACAACGGCATCAAACGCTGTTGGATCAACGTTTGGGTTTTTCCAACTGACAATCGTTGCATCAGCACCCATGCGGCGCAGCGCCTCCCTGAGCAGCAGATCGTCAGTATGGTGCGCACCGATGTGCGCGCGTCTGTCGTATGTGATTATGGCGATTTGCGGACGCACAGGTTCCCTCCTAGGCGTTGAAGCGTTGGAGCAGAAAAGCGTGCCAACGCTTCAACGATTTTCCGCTTACTCAAGCCCCAAACGCTCTTCGTCGAATTGCGGCCCGTACTCGGGAATGATCAAGCCGGCCAACGGGCTAGGCGTGGGCGACTCTTCGTCCAGCATGTAGAAGTAAAGATCATCGATCACCAAGTTTGCGCCGACGATATTCCAACCAGCCACCCAAACGCTCCAGTTGACGAGATAGACTTCGTCGTTTTGGACCGCCGGAATGGTCTGCCAAAGGGGGCTGGCACTCAGATCAATGAAGGCACCGGACTCGCGCTCGTTGCGCACCATCACAAAGAGTCGGTCCCCTTCGATGAGTTCGATGGCTTCTAGCGAGAGGCGACGTTCGGTGATTTCGTCAAAGCTGGCGGGCATTTTGAGGCCAGCGTCTTCGGTGATCTTGACGATGAAGAAATCACCGTGATAGATGTTGAAGCTGTCGGCACGGCTGCGGATGATGGCGATCTCTTCATCAGCCAGGGCCTGGGCTTCGTATGCAGCGCGGAACTCGGCTAGACGGGCGTCCGTCGCGGCTACCAGTGCTTCGGCCTCGTCTACTTTACCAATCACTTCACCGACATAGAGAATGTTGCCCCGCCAGTCTGTGTTATCGGCTGGCGCTACCGCCACAGGCGCAATCTGGGTCAGCGTTTCCATCGATTCTTCGTCTACGTTAGAGGGCATGGCCACAATCACGTCGGGGTTGAGCGCAAGCATCGCCTCGTAGTTGGGACCGTCCGAGTTGCCAACGCTAGCGATGGTTCCGGTGGTGTCGCCGAGGTAGGCGGTGAAGTCGCGGCGGCTCCAGTCCTGCACGGCTATCGGTGGTGCATCAAGTGCAATCAGGTTGGCCATAATGTTCTCGTTGAGTGCGATGACCCGCTCCGGTGCATCAGGAATACAAGTGGGGCCAAAGGCGGTATCGATACTGCGGAGGCCCTTATCACAACTCACTACTTCATTCTCTGCTTCATCCCCTGCTGCGGCTTCCGTCATTGGCAAATTTTCATCGAATATTGAGGCGATCTCGCCAAGTACACACTGAGCCGAGCGCAGACCGCCAAAGGTCTCCCAGCAGCGGGTATCCACAGAGTAGGCGCGGCCATTCTGCACGGCTGGGATCTGCTGCCAGATTGGTTTTTCTAGCTGTTCGGCCACAAGCTCGGCTGTGGCTTCGTCCATGCCAGGATATCCAGCCGTATAGAAAAGCACGTCACCGGCAATGTCAGGCCATACTTCGCTGCTGAGTGGTAAGAACCAAGCCTCCGGGTCATCGGTCACCTCATCTGCAGGGCGTGCAAGACCTACTTCATCCATTACTTTGACTGGTGCCCACGCGCCTGGTCCCATGGGCAGGATGGCCTCATTATGCATGGTCATGACCGATGCCGTTACGTCGTCGGGCAGGGCATCACGCAGTGCCGCAACCTGGGCCTCGTACTCGGCAATGCCTGCTTCGGCTTCGGCTTCCTTGCCCACAATCTGGGCCAGTGTGCGGTGCTGATCTCGCCAATCAAACGAGGTTGCAATCACGACTGTCGGCGCGATTTGGCTCAGCTCTTCATAGGGAGGCTGCACAAAATCGACACCTATAATTAGGTCGGGTTCAAGTGCGGCAATGCTCTCCAGATTCATCTCAAAGAAGCCAACGCTGGTGATTTCCTCTTGCTCGGCTGCTATTAGACCAGGGTAGGGATCATCATCGCCCAGACTCATCGACCCGACGACTGGCACGCCCAGTTCCACCAGCGGCGTCAACGTGAAGAAGGCATCAAGCGTGACCACGCGCTGAGGGTTAGTGGGTATCTCAGTCTCGCCCATCGCATGGGTAACGGTGCGGGTCTCTGCGGCAGATGTTTCTGTAGTTGATTCTTCAGCAGGTGCCGCTGATGGAACCGGTGCGGCACAGGCCACCAAGAGGCCAATTGCGAACAGCATCGTTAATAATGTTGTGATTCGTTTCATGTTTCTCCTTGAGGGTTTGTTGGTTAGCGTTTCAGCTTGTCAGATGCTAATTGAATTTGGGTAGAATTCTTCCCGTTTTTGCCATGTATTGTTGATACTGCTCTCCAAATTGTTCTAACATCATGCGCTCTTCAATGGGAACGCGCAGCAGATACATAATTCCGAAGGCAAAAATCGACCCAAAACCAGCAATCCAGTTGTGCAGCAACAGCGGTTGTCCTAGCGCAAGCAGCCAGATGGCGCTGTACATGGGGTGGCGTACGCGCTGATAGACGCCATTGGTCACTAACGTATGTTCATCGCGTATCTCCAGCGAAACCGACCAGTTCTGCCCCAAATCAGCATGAGAACGCCAAAAGAGCCACAGTCCTGTCGCCATGACAAGAACGCCAACAATCAGCGCCCATACGGGCAACGCATAATCAGCAAAAGAGAGCAGTGGCGTGAAGATAAAGATCAGCGGAATCAGCATCATCCCTAACAAGACCAGCATCAGCAGGATCTGCTCTTGCTGATCTTTGTGATCACTGGCAATCTTGTTCTCTTTGTTTCTCTTCTCATACGGCGAGCGAATGACGGTCGTGATGACCATCGTCAGCACATACAAAATTTTCCCCAGGATCATCTGATTTTCTCCATAGCAATAGCTAACCATTGCTTAGATCAAATATGGAATTCGGGTTCTGCATCGTGTGGCTGCAAAATAGACTGTGGACGCTTCAGCTCACAACGATGTTAGGTTGTCTCTGATTGAATGAGTGAAATCGCAAGAAATGCGACTGTGAACACCCTCTTCACGTCGTAGCGTGTGCGCAAATCCACTGCTTGATTGCAGGGTCGCGGGTAGCGTCGATACGGGCTTCCTTGCAACAAGAGAGAACCGGATTATGCGGGCGATGGCTGTCGTGCCAATCTACGCCAGCGTGAAGACAAATATTCGGTTGTTCGGGGGAGGGGTAAATTGGGCTGTATTTTCTATTCTTTCACTACGCTCCTAGCGCATTGTCAAAGTACATTCAACTTTTCTGCCATCCACTTTTCCGCCTCTTCCTTGTTAAAGAACATGTCGCCTGGTGCGCCCATCATTCGCTTCATGGACATGCGGGCGATGGGACGCATCAACTTCATCATGCCCTTGAACGGAGTTACCATGGCGATAGCCACGCAGTGTTCACCAACGCGAGCTTTGTTCTCCTTCAGCCATTGGTTGTTCAGCTTTTGGGCCTCCTTTTCGCGCTTGAAGGACTTGGGATCCTGCTCTGCGCCCTGATAGAGGTAGATAACGCCATATTTGTCTGCTTGCTGCTCGGCATAGTCAAGCAGTTCATTCATCTTCTCTACATACTCCTGCATCTCAGGCAGCGTCTTGATTTCGTTCATTTCAACGTAGACGGTGGGCCATTGGGTTATATCAATTTCTACCATCTTGTTGTCCTTGGTCTATTGGTTCTGAGTCTATTGGTCCTGAGTCTATTGGTCATTTGTTCCTGGTCGCTGGTTATTGGTCTTTTGTCCATCACGTACCGTCAAAGCTCAGCAAGCGCACTGACGGAAACAAAGGACAAATGACTAGGGACGAGGCACCCTCTCAATCTCCCGAAGCTGCCTCACTTGCCAGTTGTGGCGCGGGCTTTCTCCACCGCTCAATCAGCCGTCCGATCCAGCTAACCAGCAGGATCAAGAGGACCGTTAGTCCAACCATAGGAAGCAGGATGCCAAAGATGACGGTTAAGACCGTGACGACTCTGGGCACCAGCGCGTTTCTTGGCTGCAGTGGGGCCCCAATCACCACCCCCTCAGGCTTGCGCTGCCACCACATGACCACGCCGCTAACGCTCAGCAAGGCGATGATCCAGCAGGTAACAAAGGCCAAAATCTTGGTAGGCCAGCCGTAGATGCCACCCGTGTGAATCGGGTAGAAGTAGAGCAACGCCTTGGTGTACCCGGTCAGATCATCCCATCCGGTGTCGTTGAGGACTTCACCCGAATATTGATCGATGTAGAAGAGACGACCTTGGCTGAAGTTCTGATCCAGATTAGTGGTGAACATGTAGGGCGCATCTTCTTCATGAGGAATCACCGAGTTGTAGTGGGTGATGCCATGGGCCTCTTCAAAGATGGCGACGGCGGCATCAAGCCCGATGGGTTTGGCTCCATCAACAACCGTCGATTTGGGCGGATTAGTGTAGGCTTCCGGCAGTTGTCCCAACGCCATGCCCGTGCCGAAAAATGTGAAGCGGCCAGAGAATGAGAAGAGCATCCCTGTAAACATGATCAGCACAGCAAAGATGGCAATATAGACCGCAGGGACCGAATGGAGATCGCGCCAGAAGAGTTTGCGCGTCTTCTTCAAGCGCATGGTCCAGACGCCCTTGATCTTTTCTTTGGCCCGCGGCCACCAGAGAAAGACGCCGGTGATGGTGGCGATGATGCCCCATGCCGTGCTCGTCTCGACGATGATGCGGCCCAGCGTGTCTGCAAAGAGCTGGCGGTGAATCTTCAAAACGATGCCAAAGAAGCCTTCGTTATAGGCCCGCTCACCCTGCACTGCACCCGTGTATTGGTTGATGTAGGCGGTGGTGTATTCTTCGTTCGCATTCTCCATGCGCACGTTCCACGCCCGTTCGGGGCTGCGATCAATGAAGAGGCTGCGCGCCTCGTAGTCAGGATAGGCATCCTCAGCCAGTTGAATAGCAGACGAATGCGCAATCGTTGAGCCAGACGCGGCGCGCTCTACAAAGAGCAGTTGACCATCAATCAGCGGCTCAATCTCATCCTTAAAGACATAGAGGGAACCCGTAATCGAGACAATGATCAAAATCGGCGCAATGAACAACCCCATATAGAAGTGCCACCGCCACATCACGCCATAGAGATATTTTGCTTTGAACATAAGATTGGTCCTCAGTCCTTGGTCCTTGGTCGGTTGGTTGTCCGGCTCCTTAATTGTAAATTACGAGTTACGCATTACACAGCCACTTTCCACCGACGTGCCTGCTGCTGGGCTGCCCACATGGCCGCGTAGCGACCGTCAAGCGCCAGCAACTCGGCATGGGTACCACGCTCGGTGATGCGACCGTCCTCCAGCACCAAGATTGTGTCGGCGGCAACCACGGTAGAGAGGCGATGGGCAATCACCACCACGGTTTTGTCTTCCACGAGGCGGTCAATGGCGCGTTGCACGGCCACTTCGCTTTCTGTATCCAGAGCAGAGGTGGGCTCATCCAACAACACAATTGGCGCATCTTTCAAAATCGCGCGAGCAATGGAGATGCGCTGTCGTTCACCGCCGGAGAGGGCACCGCCAATCTCGCCTACTGTTGTGTCGTATCCATCGGGTAAGCGAGTGATAAATTCGTGACAGTTGGCTGCCTGGGCCGCAGCCTCGACCTCAGCATCGCTGGCGCTGGGCTTGGCCATACGAATATTGTTGCGGATGGTGTCGTCGAAGAGATAGACATCCTGAAAGACCACCGAAATGTGCTTCATCAGCTCGGTTGGCTCCACATTGCGGATGTCGAGGCCGCCAATTTTGACGCTTCCCTTTTGCGGATCCGCGTAGCGGGTGATGAGCTTGGTAATGGTGGTCTTGCCGCCCCCCGATTCGCCTACCAAAGCAGTTAGCGTTTTGGCAGGCAGGCGGAATGAGATATCGTGGAGCACTTTTACCCCCTCCCATCCTCCCCCCGACGGGGGGAGGGGCTGTTTTCCCGCAGACGAGAGGACAGTTCCCTCCCCAATCTGGGGAGGGTTGGCTGCTTCGCACCCTGTACCAAAAGGTGGGGGTCCCACTTCGTCCTCGTTTTCTGGTGCGTAGGCAAAGTCAACATTATCAAAGGTGATATCAAACTGCTCTAGCTCCTTGGGTGGCTGGGTGACAGGCAGCGGTTCCACGGCTAACAGCCCGTTAATGCGCTCCAGCCCCGCCTCCATAAAGTCGAACATGCCAGCGAGGCTGGCGAAAATAGAGAGCGGTTCAGCGTAGCGTACGGCAATGGCCAGCAGCGCAAAGAGCACCGCCACCTCTAATGTGCCGCCGATGACCAGATAGGCCCCCAGCGTTGTGACCAGGAGAATGCCGATCTGCACAATCGACGACATCGAGATGTTGGGTACGACGCCCCAGTTATTGGCGACCGACTGCTTGTAACGCAGGTCAGCCAGCGACTCTTGCAGCCGGATCGACTTTTCGCCAACTTGGCGTGTAGACCGCAGCACTTCCAAGCCCTGTGCATATTCGACGAGATTGGCGGTGACGACAGCGTGCGCTTCACCAGAAACGCGGTTTTCCCTTGCGGAAACCGCCCGAATCCGTTGATAGAGCGGAATCGCCATGGGGAAGATCACCGCCAGAGCAAGAGCAAGCCGCCAATCGATAAAGAGAGTAATCACGATGGTGGTAAGCGGCGCAATAATTGTGTTGAGCACAATCCCGTAGAGACCACCCATGATCATGACTACGTCATCAACGTTGCCACTTAGCACCACGTTGAGATCGCCAGCTTGCCTTCCTGTCAAATATTCCAGCGGCATGGTGCGTAGCTTCTCGCCAAGCCGCACTCGCGCCTCGTAGCCCACGTCCATTTGGCTATCATAATCGGCGGTGCTACCAATCCAGCGCATCACGCCGTCGATCACTATCAGCGTCACCATCACCCAGCCGGTAAATTGCCAACGGCTGTCACCCGCAAAGAGGTAGCGAAAAAACGGAAAGAGCAGCGAAAAGATAATACCCTGCACAATCGCTGTGGCAATTGCCAGCGCAATCCCTTTTTGTACGGTTCGATATTGGGAGCCAGCGACTCCAATCATGTTGTTATATGTGTTGATCATTGGTTTATTGGTGGTCTGGTCTATTGATCATTGGTCACTGGTCATTGGTTGGCTGAATCGAATCCACGAGGGATTGAAGTCTTTTTTCAACCCGCCGCTGCGTCATACCCAAAGACAGCAAATAAATGGTTATGGCCGTCCATAAAACGATTAAGATGATTGCTAATGTGGTCATTTAACATGTTCCTCAATCTGCTGGGACTGCATCGAGCCGTTCGTTGCGCCGCAGCCCCCATCCCTGTGCTTCGGTAAACTTGGCCCAGAGATTGGCGTATATGCCTTTGGCTGCCACCAGCACGTCATGGGTACCGTGCTCAGCAACCTGACCTTTGTCCATCACCACAATTTGATCGGCGTCCTGAATGGTAGAGAGCCGATGGGCGACCACAATGAGCGTCTTGCCTGCCGTCAGGTTAGCGATGGCGGCGTGGATCTTGGCTTCGTTTTCTGGGTCAGCAAAGGCAGTAGCTTCGTCCAGCACGACGATGGGGCTGTCCTGCAGAATGGCCCGAGCAATGGTGATGCGCTGCCGTTGCCCGCCCGAGAGTCGTGCCCCTCTATCCCCAGCCTTGGTATCGTAGCTGTTGGGCAGTTCGTTGACGATAAAGTCGTGGGCCTGGGCGGCTTGAGCGGCTGCCTCGACCTCGGCATCGGTGGCGTCTGGCTTGCCTAGCCGAATATTTTCGCGGATGGTGTCATGGAGCAAAAATGGCGTTTGAAAGACAAAGCTCACTTGCTTCATCAGATCGTCGCTGGACATGTCGCGTATGTCTACACCACCGACGGTAATCGTACCTTCGCTAACATCCCAGAAGCGGGGAATCAACCGAGCGACGGTGCTCTTGCCTGCGCCCGACATGCCGACCAGCGCGGTGACGCTGCCTTCGGGCATCTCAATTGACACGCCTTTTAGTGCAGGGTCGTTGCGGGTAGCATAGGTAAAGGTGACATTTTCGAAGCGGACGCTGCCACCCTGGGGCGGAACAGGCTGGGCGGCTTCAGGCAAAACCGGCTCGGCCAGCAATTTGCCGATTCGCTTTGCACCGGCGCTCGACATATTGATCAGCTGAGTCAGCCAGACCATGGGCACGATCGAGTCTGGCAGCGTCGGTGCAATAAAGACGAATAGCAGAAAGGTTGGCAGATCGAGTGTCCCCTGCGACACAAAGTAGCCACCCATAATCACGATAACGGCTAGCGTTGGCAGTGCAGCAAAAAGGGTACGGGCGATATAGGCACCATGTTTGCTTTTATCCGCCCATTTGCGGATTGTTGTGTTCGCGACTGTCAACGCATCTCGATAGCGCCGAAAAGAGGATGAGCCATCGTCAAAGGTGCGGACCACCTGCATACCCTGTACATATTCAATGATGGTGCTGTTCATATGTTCAAGGGCGGCATCGTAGGCGGCCCGGCCCTCTGCGTAGTCGGTGAAGGCAAGGCGCATGGCGATCATGCCGATGGGGAAGACAGCCAGGGAAACGAGGGCCATCCGCCAGTCGATAATGAACATCACGATCAGCGTAATGATGGGCATCGAATAGGTCCGTGCCATCAACGGCGTACTGTCGGCCACAAAGGCATGTAGGCTGCGTACATCATCCATCAACACCTTTTTGAGCGTGCCCGAACCAGCCGTTACCACGTAACCCAGCGGCACTTTGGCTAGATGGGTGGTGAGCTGGGTCCTCAGCACTTCTTCCAGTTCAAACGCACCTTGATGGGACCAGTTGAACGATTGGATGCGCAGTACGATGGCAAGAGCGATGCAGACTAGAATGGCACCGCAAAGCTGCCACAGGGTGGCTACTTTGGGTGTTTCAGCCATTAACTCGCGCACAACAGGGCGCAGCAGTACGATGGCCACGATCCAGGCGACGCCGCTAATCGTGGACATGGCCATGCCGATGTAGATCTGTCGTTTGACTGGCGAAATGATCTGCCAGAGGGTTAGTTCTTTTTTGGATTGGTTATTGGTCATTGGTCTATTAGTCGCTTAGTCTGTTAGTCGCTTGGTCGCTTAGTCGGCTTGCCTACTGGTCCGCAGTCCTTGACTCCCGATAACTGATCGCCGATTATCAATCACGATTCACTAGAATGCGCTTCGATTCTATGGTAAAATGCTCCATAAGTTCACTGGTTTTCGTTCCACGGAGGGAAGATGAAACAGGTTACAATTCGCGTCCAGACGGACGAGCAGGCTAAACAGATCACCGAGATTTTGTCCGACTTTGACTTCATTGTTTCGGTGGATGTTGATACCCTATGGCCCTCGAACGGCGAGGCGATTACGTCACCGATTAAGATCATTGAAAGCGATATTGGACCAATGATCAGCGAGAGTCGCGTCTCCGTCTATGATGTGATGGATGCCCATGATGAAGGGTATACCCAGCATCAGATCCGTGACATTTACAATCTCTCTTTTTATCAAATCGAAGTGGCCCTCGAATATATTGAGGCACACCGCGCCCGACTGGAGCCAGAACTCGAAAGAGTTAAGATTCAGATGGCCGAGAATGAAGCCTATCATCGCGCTTTGGTAGCGGAACATGAAGAGAAAATGGCTAAACCAATGACGCCGGAACGCGCTAAATTCAACGCTCTGCTGGAAAAAAGTCGACGCGATAACGGAAATGTCTGATGCAAGTCATCCTCTCCGATCACAACTGTGAAGGCCAAGCTAGAGCCATCTTTGACATACTGGAATTTGATAAAACCTGGCCAGAGCTAGTTCCGATGGAACTAAAATGGTTCAAGCAAGTTGACCTGTCAATCAAAGAAAAAGATAGCAAGGTTTGGCAATTTTGCCAGGACAATGAATATCTCCTTTTAACGGGTAATCGTTCTGGTAGCGACAAAGAAGAATCTCTTGAACAAGTTATTCGAAACCTTGTAACCCTAACCAGCCTACCTGTTATCACCATCGGTAACTTAAAACGGGTAACGGCTGACCCGATTTATCGCAAAAGATGCGCTGAACGTCTGGCCGAAATTGTTTATGATCTTGAAGACTTTCGCGGAGTCATGCGAATTTTCATACCGTAAAACCGCTTTCTGAAAAATGTCTCTATGCAACCACCGGAGCGTCATCCCCTAATGGCATCTCGTACGTTGGTTGCTCAAATTCCACGGGTGCAAAATCGTTGTAGAGCCAGACGAGTATCAGCGCTACGACTGAGATTCCAATGGCTCCGGTCAATACACTGCTGTATCCCACTGATTCGGCAAACGCTAACGCCAGCCCACTGAAAATAAAGGAAAAGATTGAAAAGAGTGAATATTGCAGTGTATAATCGGTGCCAGCCGCTGCGGGATCGCTCTTGTCCATTGTCATTGTGGCAAGAATGGTTGTATTGGCACCGTAGGCCAGCAGCATCACACAGATCGATCCATAAATAACGGCAGTAGAGTTGGTTCCCTGTGCTGGCAAATAAAGTCCAGCAATCGAGACAATGCCAACCATGCCAGTCAGCAGCATTGCTGACTTCCGCCCCAACCGTTGGACCAACCCGCCCGCTAGACCTGCACCTACAATCGCCACCAGCGACCCAGCGATATTGGTGGCAAAGCCAATCTGATCCAGCGACCAACCCAAATCAACCAACATTGGATTGATCAGCGCATAAGACATCGAGACGCCCAGCCCGAAAACTAACAAAATGGCCACCCAGCGCCAGATTCGAGGCCGCTTGAAGAAACGCACCATATCTCGGTAGCCCACCTTTTCATCGCGCAAGTCAGCGGGCGCAGGTTTCTCTTTGTGTGTCAAAATGTTGACCAGCGGAATGGCCGTACAGGCCGCCAATATCAACATGCTAGCCGTCCAGCCCAGCCATTGATAGGCAATCAACACCACGCCACCGCCGATAATGTTGCCGATAAATCCACCCGCCATTTGAATGCTGTTGCCCAGCCCGCGCTCTTCCGGCTCCAGCACGGTGACGGCCAGCGCATCGGCGGCAATATCCTGGGTGGCGGAAAAGATGGAGATCATGGCAAAGAAGATCGCCAGCGTTGACATTTGGCTGTTGATGTCGAAGAACGAAGCTCCGATGAGCGACACGATCATCAGACACTGCATCACAACCAGCCAACTGCGATAATGGCCGTGTCGCTTGGAGCCAAAGCGGTCAACCAGTGGTGCCCACAGAAATTTAATGGCCCAAATCAAACCCAATGCATAGATCCAGGCAATGCTATCCAGACTTGCGCCTGCCTCTCGCATAATTGTCGGCACGGCCGTTATGATGAAGCCCAGTCCCAAAAACTGGGTAATGTAGAGGCCGCCAAGCAGTACCATCTTGCGCCGCTGTGCGGCTGACTGTAGATTCATACCCTCTTCCTACTTGTGTGCGATTGATGGGTGATAATTTGTTATTGGTTGCTGGTCTGGCAATGACAAATTGCGAATCATCATCAGTCCGCTGCGGCCGGAGCTACATAGTCGGGTACGCGATCCTCCAGCAGCCGCACTTGCCGTACGAGGAAGGAACCCGATGCCAGCCCGATCAGAATGAGGCCGAGGATGATGTACATGAGCGCCATTCCACGCCCTGGTCCGGTACCAATTAACTGACCAATACTTACTGCCAAGTTGCCGCCTTCTGCCATTAGTGGCTCGAAAACAGCCTGCGCTAGCGGTCCTGCCATTAACACGCCGAGAGATTGGGCACCGACACCCAAGGCAACGCGCAATGAGAAGATACGTCCCAGTACTTCTGGAGCTGCCTTAACCTGCCAGATGACTCGGTTCAAGCCGATCATGAACATGAATGCAACGCCAATCAACGCAACACCGATGGCCGTGGTCACAACGCTCTCGCGCAGACCAACGACGGTGCTGGCGACGCCAGCCAATGCCATGGCTGCCAGCATACCATCCATACGCCGCTTGGGGCCGCCCCACGCCGCCAGCAAAATACCCGCTATCAAAGAACCGATGCCAAAGCTTGACAGCACTAGACCAGCAGCCTCTTCGCTCGCAAAGCTCAGGACTAGCGGCGTGACCAGCGCATAGCCAAATCCAGGCCCAATCAGCATGGTTGTCGTCACAAAGGCCATCAAGTAAAGAAAGGCTGGCCGTTCGCGTATATAACGCACGCCGTAGGCAAACTCTTGCCAAAGGCTCTTACCTGCGTCTTTCTCGGCACTGAGGGAAGGCTGCGGAACGGCCGAGAGCAGTAGGGCAATAATGCTGGCGCCAAACGTCACAAAATCGACGACAAAGATTGCGCCAAGCCCTAGCGTACCCAGCAGCAAGCCAGCCAGCACTGGCGCAACGATAATCTCAAAGCCTTGAGTCATCTGAACCAGCCCAGATGCCCGACCGAGCTGCTCTTTCTCTACGAGTAGGGGTGTACTGGCGTCCAGCGCTGGATTAATGAAGGCGTTGGCAACACCGTTGACGGCGAGCGCCAAGTAGAGATGCCAGAGCACCAGAGCGTCGGCTAAAAAGAGCAGCGCCACGACAAGTGTACTCAGGCTGGCTATTGCGTTGCCCGCAATCATTACCATGCGTCGATTCCAGCGGTCGACAAGAGGACCGGCAAAGAGTGACCCAAGCCCCAGTGGCAGCACTGCGAAGAAGAGCATCAGCGAGTATGCACCAATGTCGCCCGTCTCGTCGAGCACCCAAATGCTCAGCCCAAAGCGAGTCATACCCGATCCAATCGTAGAGACAAATTGTCCCGCTATGATGGCATAAAACGCACGTGCCTTTGTAAAAAGCGTTCTATTCACCTGTAAGTCTCCGTTTGCTATTGGTAATTGGTGATTGGTTGCTTGTTATATGTGCCAATAACCAGCTAACAACGAATAGACACCAATAACGAATTACCAGTTACCCATGGCTAGCGACTAATCATATAGGTATAGTCTAACGTATCGGGCTAGAAAAAACTACCGAAATACGGATTTTTAGCCAAGCCTAACTTTTTTTGGAGACATCCCAAAACGACGCTTGAAAGCAATTCCAAAGTCACCTATATTGCGGTATCCCACGGAAATTGCAGTGTCGGTTACTGACATTTTTTCTTCGCGCAATAATTCATGTGCCCGCTGTAAGCGATACTCTTTCAGATAGCCAAAGGCTGTCGTGCCAAATGCTTGGCGAAAGCCTTGCTTGAGTTTGAAGTCATTGAGGTTAACCAAACGCGCCAACTCTATAAGCGATGGTGGATCGTCCATGCGGGTTTGTAAGATGTAGCGCGCTTCGCGAATTCGTTCAATATCGCGAGGCGAGAGACCAGCAGATAGGCTGCGCCCGCGTTGGCTAGCAACTGCAAGATAGAGAGAAGTTAGCTCTAAGCATTTACTTTCTAAATAGAGCGAATCGGCGGCATGGCCTTGGGGATTTGCGAGAATGTCGCTAGCCAGTTGGTTCATATCGTGGGTCATTATGCTGGTATGCTTAGAAGGGCTGATAGTCTTCTCAGCAAGTGTTTTTTGAAAAGCGTAGGGCAGCGACTGGTCAAGGTGTTGACACCACCTTTCAAGGGCAGTGGGTGAAAATCGTATTTCGACAAGCTGGATGCGCTGACCGGCAGGAACATTTGTCTTCACCTGCATCTCACCTTCGAAGAGAGCGGCGTAATTTTGCCCAGCCAGTGAATCAAATTCGCGCCGCCTGCCGTGCACATCGATTTCGACTTCGCCAGCTGTCACAAAGCCAAGCTCCAGCATTCTCGGCATGACGCTGTTCATTCGAAAGCTAATCGCATGGAGCGTTTCAATGTCGAAGAGCGTCATGGCAACTCCCGGTGACAGGCTGCGGTTCGAGATCATGCCGCGACAGCTTGGCATATTGAACCGCCAGGACTCATCGCCGAAGCCCATCGTGTCATTGCCCCCCGTGCTATAGGCAGACATCGTCTCAAAAAACGCTTCGTCAGAGGTTAATTCGTAAATCGTCATCTTATATTTGCACCTACTACACCAATAATGAACAAAGGTAACTACGCTCAGGCAGCACTCAGCTGGACAAGCTGAGTATTTGCGATCAAACTGGACAGGTCAAGCCATTTATGCAAGAGTGTCATGCATCTTGTGGTGCAACCACAGCCTGCACACTATCACGCCGCACGAGAATGAGATAGATACTGGCGCCGACAATTAAACAGCCGAGAAATAGATGTTCGGTTGGCACAGGTGCCGACCGCAAGATGCCAAGGCGGCTGGCAGTTATTTCAAAGAGCCAACCCCAAAAGGGTAGCGTCGCAGCGCAGAGTACGTAGGTCTCTGTTCCGACCAAGCGGATCGCCTGTAGCGACATATGCATGGCTGGCCCCCGCAAAAGGACACCAACCACAATGCCGCAAATCCAAAGCGGCCTATTGTCAAGCAGAGCAAACGAATGTTGCGTCTCCAAGGATGTCCCGGCGAATGCGAACCCTTGCCCCAGACGTAGCACTAGGAACAGACCTGCCGTGAGCAGCAGTACCACACCAGTAAAGCGGAGGCGCATCCGTGGGTCGGCATCGTTGTTGTCGGGATGCTTCTCGGCAATCAGCGATGACCCCACTACCGCAACCTCCGACACAAGCATGAGCAGCACTGCGGGATTGGCATAGCCACCCTCAAGATGCATAGCAAGCACTGCGATGCCACCCAGAATCACTAAATGGCCAGGAAGTTGGCGCAACAAAGGCATTCGTCCAAAGAAGAGCCACGCACCAACCAGCGCCAGCGGCACGTTGATCACCCCCAGAAAGCCAGCTTGTACCACCGATACGTGGACAAGAGCGGCAGTAAATGCCGCAGCAGTCGTTACGCGCAGAATACCGTAAGTCCACGTTGAGAAGCGCCGCAGCGAACGCCAATCAACTTGCTTCTGTGGGTCGCCACCCATGCTCAATAGGACGAGCAATAACCCGCCGCTAATCAGCTGAATAAAGGTGAACGACCACGGATCAAAGCCATAGATAAGCAGCAGCACACGACTCGCAACGAGTAGCAATGTCCATAAGGCGATGCTGACAACAGCAACAGATAGTTTGCCCACTATTCTTCCCGAACCCTTTATAGATGACCAGAAAAGTTCCGTCCTCCCTATTCGGGATTAACCAAAGCAGATTGAACAAGAGTCGGTACAAGACTTTACTGGCGGCCTTTAATCTTCTATAACTTTATCCACCCCAAACCGTCCTACCGAATAGACGATACCTAGCGTAACCGTCGTTAGGGCCACAAGTAACAGCGCAGGCGGCGCAGCTTGTGTATAAATGGAATCGTTGGCGGCTTCCCATACTTTAACAGGCAGCGTATCAAAGCCAGGTGGCCGCAAAATGACCAGCAGCGGCAGCTCTTTCATGGCCGTCACAAAGGCTAGTGCCCATGCGGCTAAAAGTCCCGGCGCAGCCAACGGTATAGTGACGCGACGCAACGTGTTCCACTGACCAGCCCCCAGGGTATGGGCGGCCTGCTCCAGCGTGGGCGAAACGGTACGCAGCGTTGCCTCGCTCAACGCAACAGTCTGCGGCAGCAGGCGAAAGGTCAGCGCAAGTCCCAGGGCTGCCACCGTAGCGTATATCGGCGTGCGAATGAAGAACATCAGAAATCCCAAACCAACGATGATGCCTGGCAGTGAAAAGGCTGTTTTGCTCAGCCAAGACAGTGTGCGGCTGTATTCGCTGGGATAGCGCACGGTGAGTAGTGCTGGTAATATTCCTAGGACAACCACCAGCGTAGCCCCAGCCACCGCTAAAACGATGCTGTTACTGCCAGATGCGAACAGGCTACCGGGACCGATACTCCAAATGCGATCAACCTCGGTGGGGGCAACAATGCCGCGTATTGTCAACCCACTAAGCACAAGCAATGGCACAAAGATCGAGAGTGTGGCCAAAACCACGATGTATCCGATTGCCAGCCAGCGCCAACTTCCAAGCTGCATAACAGGAGCGGGTCGCCACTGTGCGCTGCGGCTGTAGCGACGCTCGCTCCGGCTAAGCCAGTTCTCTCCTAGCAGCAGCGGCAAACTCAGCCCGAGCAGCCCGATGCTGACGATGGAGGCAGCGGTGCGCCCGATTGTACCAGCAAACTGACGATAGATAGCCGTGGTAAAGGTCTGGTAGCGCATCAGAGCTACCGTGCCAAAATCGGACAGCACATATAATCCTACCAGCAGCAGACCACCAGTAATGGCCGGTACGATCAGCCGCAACGTTAGTCCGATAAAAATTTGTCGCCCGCTGCGACCCAAAACACGGGCAGCATCTTCCAGCGCGGCATCCTGCACGCGCAGAGCCGCAGCAACCGCTAAATAAACAAGCGGAAAGGCGTAGAGGCTCATCACCACAGCCACCCCGCCGACGGTAAAGAGCGGCGGCAGCGGAAATTCCTGCCGTTCAAAGCCCAGATAGGTCATGGCCATCCGATCAATGAAGCCGCCGCGCCGCAGCAGAAACATGTAACAGACGGACATCACGTAGCCAGGAACAGCCAGGGGTAGTACCAGCAGCCAACGCCAGAAGCGCCGCCACGGCAGATCTGTACGCTCAACTAGCCATGCAGCCAGAATGCCGATGGCTGCTGTTGTTCCACAAACATACAGCAACAGCAGCAGCGTGCGCCGTCCCAGTCTCGGCAGTTGTGCCGTCGTCAACCGCCCCCAGATCTCTGGCTCTGCCCGAAACGCATGGTAGCCGATGTAGAACAACGGCAGCGCTGCGCAGAGGCAGACTACGGTTGCCAGCAAAGCGAGGGCAATGGGACGGCGGACCGGCACAGACTACGGCATCCCCACAGCCTGAGCCTGCTCGCGCGCAGCATCCACGCCATCCACAAGTGATTTCAGTTCGATATCAGCAATGTTGAACGTTTCCGGATCGGGAACGCCCTCAGCCAGCGGAATGCCTGGTACAATAGGCCATTCATTGTTGCCTTGGGCGTAGATCATCTGCCCAGTCTCGGCAAGCATGAAGTCGACAAAGATCTTGGCTACAGCTAACGTATCACCTTCGGTACCTTCCAGAATGCCAATACTGGTCGAGTTGACGATCAGGCCCATGCCGCCCTCATCCTGCCCCGGCCAGACAATGCCAACAGGGGCATCTTCTGCCAGCGAGAGGAAGTAGTAGTAGTGGTTGACCAACCCCATCTCGATCTCGCCTGCACCCACAGCTTTACGAATGTCGGTGTGGCTACCAGAGAAGAGCGTATCGTTGGCAACAAGACCTTCGATCCACGCAGTTGTGGCCTCTTCGCCAATCAGGCGATTGAGCGCGACGACAGTCGCCATCATCGCTCCATTAGTGCTGTCTGCCGAGCCAACACGTCCAGCGTACTGCGGGTCGGCCAAGTCTGCAATAGAGGTGGGTACATCTTCTTCGTTCAGCAAGTCTGTATTGTACATGATGACGCGCCCGCGTATTGTTAGCGCAGCGAAGCTACCATTATCAGAGCGATATTGCTCAGGTACACTCATCACTGACTCGGAATCATTGGCTTGGAAGACACCCTCGTGATCAAGATTTTCCATTGTCAACGTATCGCTGTTAATGAAGACGTTGGCCTGTGGGTTGGCCTGCTCTTCAAGGATGCGTGCGCCCAGTTCACTGTTGCTACCCCGCACCACGGTTACGGTAATGTCGGGATGCGCCTCGTTAAATGCAGCCAGCACATTGTTGATCAGCGACTCGCCGCGTGTGGTGTAGAGGACAAGCTCACCGCTAGGGCTATCACCACTTTCTACTGCTTCTTCAGCTTCTTCGGCGGGTGCCACATCGCTAACAGGTTCTGCTAAAGGCACACAAGCAGCCAAGAGAGCTAGCATCACAGCCATCAGAACACTAAACCAAAGGGTGGAAGTTCGATTGTGTCTCATGATTTCTCCTTTTGAATTGAATAGAGACGTTTGAACCATGTGGAAAATACTTACAAACTAGGTTAACTTCTTTTCAACAACTTCTTTTCAACAAAGTTATTGATCTGTACATGTGCCAAGCGGAGAAGCAACAGTAATTTGGCCACCTCCACTCCAATGTAAATCAGATGATAGGGAGCTTCGGGCACCTCTTCTCCGTTAATGATGGCCAGCGTCCGCGTATCCAGCGCACTATAAAGTAGAATTGTCTGCCCCACTAACACCAGCACGATGACTATCGTCAATCTGCGCACGGAAGGTGACCACGCAGATAGGAAGGTGATCAGAAGAATCACCACGGCCAACATGATTTCGACCGCATTTAGCGCATGAAAGACTAGATAGCCAACTTCCAAGGCCACCGGCATCGTTAGGGATCGGGCCTGGAACTTGAGCGGTGCCTCCATAAAGCTGATGGCCAGAATAAAGCCGATCCACAGCAGTGTGAAGACGAAGACACGATCACGAATTAAGGTCATTGGTTATTTAGCCCTTAGCCACTGGTCTTTAAGTCATTGGTCCATAGTCATTGGTCCATAGTCATTGGTCCATAGTGGTTGGCCCTTGGTCCTCCTTGTTCTGTCACTACACCGACAACCGACCACCGACTACTGACCACCAATTACCGTCCTATCCCGCCTCTACCTTTTGGCGATTGCGACGCACCTGTACGAACGAGACGATGCTTATAATAAGCATGATCGCACAAAGAAGCAGCATCAATCCGCGTGAGATGACGCTTACGCTCATCTCTCCGCCCCCCAACAGGTCAATGATTACGGTGTAGGTGCCGATGATCCCAAGCAGGGCCAGTATAGCCACGACGTGCATGCTCATCTTCAAACGCTGCGGATTACGGCCCAAGAAGCCAAGAATGGCAATTGGAAGTCCGAAAAAGGCGGGTATCAGCGCGGTTATACTGGTTGTTCCGGTTGAAAATCGTCCCCAAAGACCAAGCGCAATCAGCGCGAGGCCAATAAGAATGGCAGTTTTTGTCTCTTTTCCAACCACAATTAGCTTTTTATCCTATTTTATTTATCACTCAATGTCATTAAGTTGATAGCCAGATAAACCCATAGCAGTAGCTATCCCTGGATTACTGTATACATGGGTATTGGTTCTGTATCGTGTTGCTGCAAAATAAACTTCTGACGCTTCAGCTCAACACGATGTTAAGTTGTTTGGTATTGAATGAGTGTAATCGCAAGAAATGCGAAAGTGAACACCCTCTCCACGGCATTGCATGTACGGAAAGCCAGTAACTCAATTGCCAAGTCACGGGTAGCGTCAGTATCGGACTTTGGCGCTCAAGAACTGGATCATACAAGTATGCAAGCGGTGGCTGTGAAGCCAATTTATGCAAGCGTGAAGACAAATATTCAGTTTTTGGGGAGAGAGAAATTGTTTCTGGTTCTTTGTCCTTTTCCTCTTGTTACTCGTTAATTGCTAGTGGTTACTGGTCATTTGGGGTTGAGCCAATTCAATAAACAGAGCCATCCACTCTCAAGCGTTAAAAACGAACAATCCAATGACTAATAACCGAATAACTAGTGGCAAAACCTATCCTTGCACAGCCGCCGCGGTCTGCATTTGCCGACGCCGCCGATCGGTCTGTGCCTCGGCCAAATAATAGCTGCCGATGACAAATACGGCTGCGGCAACCTGCCAGCCGATTCCTTCCCAGGTCGGGAAGAGCCCTAACCAGAGACCCATCCAGTAAGGGATATCGAAGAGACGGAAGGGTGTGATGCTCATCCAGCCAACTTTCTGCATGATATGAACCGTATTGCCGACCATCGTCAATAGAACGGCACCGATGAGAATCGCGGTCAAAATAAACATCTTCATGAAAGGCAGTCGTCGCTGGAGTAGAAAGGTGGCAACACCTGCCGCCCCAACCACAACGAGCCCAAGCGCGACCCCTTGCAAAACGATAGCAGGGCCAGCGTCGAGCAGCAGCGCCTGTAAAAAGAGGGCAGTCTCAAAACCCTCACGGTAGATGCTGGTAAAACCAAGCATCACCAACCCTAAATTACGTCCCGCTTCACTACCCTTAACAATACCGGACTTCTGCTCGTGCATCCCCTTCATGTGATCCTTCCAGTAAGCCTTGTGGAAGAACCAGTTGGTGATCAACAAAATAACGCCGATGGCGACGAGGGAGATAACTGCCTCTAATCGTTCGCCAAATCGCATAAATGAGCTGAGCAGCTCTTGCATGGCAACACCTGTGGCAAAGGTGGCAACAAAGGCCAAGAGTGCTCCGATACCAATATAGCGTCGGTAGTGAACCATGCCGCCTACAAAGCTGGCCGTCAGCGCTGCCAAGATGACGACCGCCTCCAGCCCCTCGCGGAAGACGATAATCGCAGCATTGGTAATGATGGCACCAGGTGCAGATGGTAGATCGCCGAGCGTGCGCTGGGCCTCGGTAAGGGAGGCGTCCAAGTTGGCCCGAATATCACGAATCGTTTTTGCCGATTCTTTGGAAGCCAGGGCTTCGGCCAGTCCGCGCTCGCCGTTGAAGCCTTGCCAAAAGAGACCGTCGATACGCGCTACCAGTTCGGGTGCAAAGGCCAAAAGACGTGGTTCTGGGCCAAAATCGAAGACAGCATATGCCTCCAGGTGGGCAGACTCGGCCATGTTGTACTGCCCCGTATCAACAGCGGCCTCGACCTGATCCAGCACGGCAGCAATCACGTCAAAATCAGCATCGGGGTCAAGCTGGTTCCACTCTTCGGGAATCAGGGTTGCCAAATTGTCGTTTAGGGCATTGGTTTGCGCCTTCATTTCGGCAACAGGTATAACAGCCTCTTGACGATTGGCTTGGCCCAAATGGTGTTGAATCCGATCGAGTTGGGATTGAACGGTCTCAACCAGTTCCGGGTTATCGGCATAGAGTGCTGGCCGCAGATCAGCAAAAGCTGCCTGAGCGCCCCGCATAAAGGTTACGGCCTCTTGTATTTCGAAGGCCAAAAAGATTTCGCCACCCTCAACGCCTCGATCATATTCGATTGGAACCAGCGAAATGTAGCGAATTAGCTGTCCGGTGCGGCGCACCAATTCATCCATCGATAGTTGAGCCGCCCGAAAATTTTGGATGTGCTCCCGAATTGTGGCGATGTTGCGATGTATGGCAGGCTCGTCTTCCGTCATTGTGGCGTTGGCTAGCGCCTCGAATTGTTCATCAACGTTCTGGGCAGCTTCCACACCAACCTGTTCGGCAAAGGAAGTGACCAGGATGCGCCAGTAGCCCTGGGCAAGTCCAGCCGATTCGCTGCGTCGCGAAAAGAACTGGCTAGATTCGCTGACCTTTTCTAGCGATTCAAGCAACTTCCCTTGGTATGTATCCAACAGATCGGCCTGAACACGAGCAAGAGCCACCCCTATGTCTGTGTGCCCACTCTCTAGCTCTGTCAGGGCTAAGGTAGCGTCGGCACCGGGGCGATCAAATCGGGTGCTGGGTCGGAAGTCGCGCAGCAGTAACCAATGCCGGGCAGGTTCAAAATCGCTATTTTGGATAGCGTCCAGAGTGGCCTGATAGCTGCCCCACAGCATGGCCGTATGGAGCTGCCCTTTGGCAACAGCAAGTTGATTGGCATTACCTTGTGCTGTACCATCACGAGCCAGACCAATTGCACCTTCGGCAGCATCCCTGGCTTCTTTTGAAAACGAAGGATACGCCGAGGTAAACCCCGCAAACAAACCAACGGTTTCTTCAACGGCTCCAACGGCTGCGTCCACGTCACCACGCAGCAGTAGCTTCTGCCCCTCAAATAGTGCATCGTCCAGCACCTCCTTCAATTCCCACGGAGGTGCGGCTTGAGCCACGGTGACGGATGTACCTGTCTGTGGCTCAAGCAAAAGTGAAATGGTTGGTAGCAGAATAATGAGTGTCGTAAGGATTAAGCGCATACTTCGATTGATTACTGGTCACTGGTTACTGGTCATTGGTTTCTCTGCATTGGCTATCGCTAGGGACTAAAGACCAATGACCAGCGGCCAAAAGCCAATTCCTACTCCTGCACCTCAATCTCTAATAGAGCAGCAGCCTGGGATACTTGACCAGCCAGTGCAGTTGCTTTGTCCTGAGCTTCGGTACCAAAGAGGTCGGCTTCTTCAGGAGAGAAGGCTGTGCCACCCTGCTCCTGACCGTAGAGATCGCCGACGTAGCCCATCAGGTCTTCGAAGCCACTCGCAATCTGAGCATCTTGATCAGCATCGGCACCCTCAACCAGAACAGAGACGTTCTGGTAAGTTACATCCAATCCGTTGAGGATGTTGACCACATCAAAGAGGCGGCTGTGTCCCACAAAGGCAGCTTCTTCTGAACTTTCGCCAGAGACGAAGGAAGAGAGCTTCCACTGTTCGAAGTACTCATTCATGGTTGGGATCATGACGACCAGAGCGGTGAAGGCATCGCTGAGCGTTGGTTCCCAAGCGTTGACTGCATCAAGCATCTCCTGAGTCGCAGCATCTAAACCTTCAGCGGTGCCCAAGAAAAGATTGGCATCGGGCAGTAGCATACCATCTACGTCCACAACATAGTCCGCATTTGTCTGCCACAGCAGCGGCTCCAGCAGGCTGTGGAAGTAGTTACCAGGGCTAACCAGCTCGGTGCCATCGGGCAGGGTAAGTGTCCACTCTAGCGCTTCCTCCGGATCTTCTTCTGCGCTTGCGCCAGCGTCAATCAGCACGTCGTAGTAGGCCAGCGAGGGAACGCCAGCGACGATACCTTCATCAAGTTCGTAGGCTTCACTAGTCTTGAGCCAGGCAGCTTGGGCTGCGGCCACCAGGCCAGGAATCTCTTCCGCATTGGCACCAAGTGCCGCAGCGTAGTCAAAGTCATTCTCAGAAGCCAAGTCATAGTAGCGCTGAGCAATTTCAAGCAATTCTGCAGAGCCAGCCTTCATATTCTCAGCATTGCCGATGGCATAGGTCTTCACCGCTGCTAGATCGGCCTCGCCCATCATTTCTTCGCCTTCACCTTCAGCCGCTGCTTCTTCTGCTGGAGCTTCTGTTGCTTCGGCTGCTGGGGCATCAGCAGGTGCTGGTGCTGGCATAACACATGCCGACAAGATCAACATCATCATCAGCGAAAGTGCAAATACAGATCGATACTTCAGGTCGTTTCGTAACATGTTTCCTCCAGAGAAATTGAATGTGTGAAATGGTTATTGTTTACTGCTGTTTATTGGTCGTTTGGTCTATTGATCGTCTAGTCGATTGGTCTTCTGGTTATGCGCTGACTAACTGACCAACTGACTTAACGACTAACCGACCAATCACTAATTCGCAACAGCAGCTTGAACACGATTTTGTTGTTTAGACTGGTATATGCTCCAGCCAAAGGTACCTAGCACAAGCAGGACAAAACCGACTTGAGCTAGCGTGGTCTCGACCGTTGGGTAGATCCCAAAGAGCTCGATCAAGAGTAGATTTTCTGGCACCCACGAAAGCCACGTTGTTGACACATAGCCCGCCTCCTGAAGGCCGCGGATGCCTTTGCCCATAAAGTTAAAGGCCATGGTCAGTAACAGAATTGTGGTAACGGTAAAGAACGGCTTGAGCGGCAAACGCACGCTCATCTGTAGAATCAGATAGGCTACGACCAGAATGACTACTAAGCCCGTCAAAAAACCAATGACCACCGGCTGCACTTCAGAATCAAAGAGCAGCGTTTGGTAGAATAGCACCGTCTCAAAGCCTTCTCGGAATACGACAGCAAAGCCGAGAAATGCCAACCCGAACGCCGAACCGGAAGTCAGCGCCTTGCCTACCTGTTCTTTAACGTAGCTCATCCAGTCCCGCACATAGACCTTCTGGAAGAGCCAGTTGGTGACGTAGAAGAGCACAGCCACAGCCACCAGGGCAGTCAATCCCTCAATCAGCTCACGGTTGCTGAACGAGATGGTGATGATGCTAAAGGAGGCCCACCAGATGCCTACACTGAGCAAAATCGCTGCCATCACGCCAGCCCCAACCCACCAGATGTACTTTCTCGATTCGGCACTAGCGCGCATAAAGCCGATAATGGCCCCGATAATCAGCACAGCCTCTAAGCCCTCACGAATGATGATGGCTGCACTGTTGAGTATGGTTACACCTACTGTATTGCTGGTGTTCAAAAATTCTTCCGAGGCAGTCAATCGAGTGCGCAGGGTATCAATCCGAGTTTGAATCTCTTCAAGTGAGGCACTTGCACTAATCAGGGCTGCCAGCCCCTCTTCTCCCTGGGTACCTTCCCAAAAGGTGCCTTCGATTTCGCGGGCTAGTCGTGGCGCGCGATTTGCCAGCTTTACCTCTGGACCCGTCTCAAAGAAGGCATAGGCTTCAATGCGAGCATTTTCGGCACCTTCATAGTCTCCTGCTTCGACCGCCGTAATCACCTGATCCAACAGACCATCGATGACCGTTAGTGCAGCCCCTGCATCATTGCCTTCTGGGTCAACGCCCAATCCATTCACAATCAGCTCACTGGCCTCGACTACCAGGACTTCGACGTCTGCCTTGGGGCCGATGGCCATGATAATCTGCTCTAGCTCAACGTAAATGTCGGCCAGACGGTCGGCATCAGCGGGTGCGGTTGCCGCCAGAGTTGGCCTCAGCTCTTCGTAAACAGCTTGAGCCTGATTGCGAAAGGTGATGGTCTCTTGATATTCGATGTCGATGCTGATCTCGCCATTGCGGACCGCATCCCGATACTCGATCCAGATCAGTTCTGTGTAAAGGAAGAGCAGTTGGGCACGTTCGGCAAGCTGTTCTTCTGAGAAGGCAATGGGCTGATAGTTGGCAAACACTCCACTCAATTCTTCCCTAATGGCCGTTAACGAAGCCCAGTCGCTAAGTAGGGCTGCTTCTCCAGCACTTTGGAGTTGCACTTGCACGGCATCGACCACTTCATCTCCCTGTTTGCTCCGATAATCTTCTTTGAGCAGTGCAAAGTATCCCTGTACCTTACCAACCCATTCCGCCGCCCGCGTCGGGAATTCGGATGCAATGGCGTCATCCAGTTCGTTCAGTGCCTCTCTCAACCGGAAGAATGTCGTATCGCGCAGGTCACTAGCCACAATGAGCTTGGCATCGATTGGCGAGATAGTCCCCCGTCGTACTTGCTGCATGGCCGCATCCGCTGGACTGCTCACAAGATTGACGATGGTCGAACGCCGATACTCGCGTAGACGGAGCCACTCCGATGCGTCGTCTACATTTCCTGCATCGAGCGCCGCCTGGGTGACGGCGAAGCTTCCGTGGAGAAGATGAGTCCACAACTGTCCACGAGCCAAGGCAAGCCTCACCCCGTCGCCGTCTGTGACGGCTTGCCGCGCCTCATCAATAGCGTTACTTATGGTTCGATCTGTTTCGGGTGCAACAGACGCCAAAGCACTCTGGACCGTATCCGCATAGATAGTCGAGAGTTGGGCGATCTTGGCCTCCATTGTTGCCAGCTCTGGATTGTCCCGAAAGAGGCCAGCCTGTGCCTCAGCCCCCAGCTTGCGTATGGTCTCAGCCGACTCCCAAACAGGAACCTGTTGTCCCTCGGCGGCGTGTATCATACCTACGAATAGGATAGATACTAGAACGGAAGGGAACACCTTCAACAAAATTCTACGATTGTGTCTCATTCTCCACCATCATACATATTTGGTTATTGATCACCGGTTTTTTTGTGTAACAGTTACAGAATAAACGATATCGTATGTTTTGTTGTTTTTCTGTTGCTAGTGGTCCATTTGTGGCTTCTATCTGGTCATTAGTCGCTCGTCTCGGGTCTCTTAACACATAACAAAATATGATGGATAAATAGTCAGTGACAGGAATGCCTGATGGTTGCCTTGATCAATGCGGGACAACACTGGATCTTGTTTGGGGGTAACTCAATCATAACATGAATTTGCCCTCCGAATTCTTCGACTTTTCACGATTGAGCCGCTGATAGGATTAGACTATTTGTTAATGGTAATTGTGTTTTTGTATTAACCTCGGTTAGCAAATCAGTAATCGATACTGACTTTCGACTACTGTCCAATCTTCTCCACAATCTCCGGCACCAGTTCATCGACGACAAAGGGCAAACTCGCGACCGTGCTGAAGCTAATTGCACCATAGTTCGGATCGTTGCCGATGAAATAGATGATTCGATCGTTTGCCACCACGTCGAGCTGTTGCAAGACCGCGTTTTCCATCAGTTCTGCCAGGGCCTCTTCTGACGGTGTGCGGATGATTAATACGCTGGTGTCAACAAAGTCCAAACGCTCGCTGCTGATGCGTAGGGACGAGAGTTCGCCGATGTTTTCCTTCACATCTGGTGAGCCGCCCAGCCCTAACGAAGCAAAGAACTGGAAGGGGGGTGTATGTTCACCAACGGCCCAAAATTCGCCGCCCTCAGCCGGGGTGATCCAAGCAATGGTCTTACCCTCGAAGGCAGGGGTGGCCGCAGCAGCAATCTTGGCTTCCACCCCAGCAACCAGCGCTTCGGCTTCAGCAGTTTTTCCCAACGCCATACCAATGGACATGGTCTGATCCTGCCAGGCCATGCCAAAGTCATCCACGTCCCCGGATTGGGCCAGCACGGGCGCAATTTCGCTGAGCGTTTCATACTCGTCCTCGGTGATACCGGAGTGGGTAGCAACAATGAGATCGGGGTTCAGTGAAGCGATCAGTTCGAAGTTCAATTCGCCCCAAGGCATATTCATCAGGACCGGCTCGGCATCGCCCAATGCTTCCTGAGACCAGGGCCAGACACCGAAGGGCTGGTCGCCAAACCAGTCGCGAATAGCCACAGGAACTACGCCAAGGGCTAGAATCGCATCCTGCTCGGAGTAACCAAGGCTGACAACGTTGACTGGCTCTGCCCCGATAGTGGAACTGCCAAATTTGTGTTCGATGGTGACGGGGAACAGTGCGTCTGCCATTGCACCGTCGGTTGTGTCATCCCCTGTGGTTTCAACGCTGATTTCTAGATCAAAGATGTCAGTTAGCTCATCCAAAATCAGGTTGGCACCGGTAATGGTCCAGCCGCCGATCCAGACATCGAAGGGGGCGGCATAGACTTGCTCATTTTGCACTGCACTCAGCTGACTCCATAGAGGATTCTCTCTCAGTTGTGCCAGCACCGACGTGTCAGGATTCGCCGCTGTTGTGATCAGAACATCGCCTTCGATCAACTCAACCTGCTCCAACGAAATTCTCTCGGTCCGCTGCTCTTTATCCTCATAGGCAGGGCGCGTGATCCCGGCATCATCCAACACGTTGCCAGCGAAAATCTCTTTGTTGTAGATCGTAATTCGGTCGAGATCGAAGCGCACCAGTGAAACTGAAGGGACAGGGTCCATCTGGGCAAGCTGTTCAGAAATCGCTGCCGTACGGGCGTCATAGTCTGCTAGCAGCGTTTCGGCTTCAGCCACACGGTTGAGTGCATCGGCATAGGTCAACAACTGCCGCTTCCAGCCATCTACACCTCGAGGATTGATCAACACAGTTGGGGCAATGGCGGAAAGCTCTTCGTATATCTCCTCATGCTGATTAGTGCGGCCCAAAATCAGGTCAGGCTGGAGTGAAGTTATGGTTTCGAGGCTAGGCGTCTTGTTGTCTCCCAGCCACTCGATGCCTTCTAGTGCTGCGGCATCTAAGTATGCAGGGAAGGTCGCCTGCTCACCGGTGGTTGCACCCATCCAGTTGGCCGCGCCAACGGGCTTGATGCCCAGTGCCAACACATTGTCCATGGCATCAAGCACAACCACGCGCTGCGGATCGGCGGAGACTTCAGTCTCGCCCAGTGCATGGGCAACGGTGCGGAATTCGGTGACGGTAGCGTCTGCTGCCGTTGATTCTTCGGCAGGAGACGCTACGACACAACCGGCCAGCAAAATTACCAAAATTACAAGAAAAAAAGAAGTGATTTGAATTCGGAATTTCATCATTTGTCCTTGATTATCAACAATCATTTGTCACTGGCTGATATGCTTAGTAGTTCACCAAAGTTATTTGTTGCCATGGAATGAGCATTCCCTAATGCGGCTCTGCCTCGGGAAGTCCGCGCGTTAGAGAACGCCTCCTCCACCGAAATCGTGATCTACTGATGCTTAGTCAAAATCCACATCCAACTGCTCTGCCATCACTAACCACTGACAAAAAGTAAATGGCAAATAACAAACTTACTCTGTTAACAGCGCCTCAATATCATCCAATACAGAATAGGCTGAGCGCATGCCGCCGAAGCTCATCCAGTGTTGGGCGTTTACACGATGCGCTTCCCCAGCCTGGGCCGCGGGAAGAGTTTGCCAAATGGGGTTTTCGGTGACTTCGGCTTCTAGAGCGTTGGCCCCTTCGTCATCATCGGCACCACCCATGACGTAGATCAACACATCACCGGTCAGATTGGTGATGCCTTCCCAGTCCAGCCGCTCCCACGAGCTGTCGTCGGTGCCCGTCTCAAATTCGGTGCGGACCACACCCGTCTCGGTCATGATGGCGATGGGAGCATAGGCGTTGGGGGCCGAGCGGTAGAGTTGGAAGCCACCAGGGACGACGCGCACAAACGAGACTTCGACGTCCCGAATCTTCTCATTTACCTCAGCCACGCGGGCATTGTACTCAGTAAAGAGTTCGCCCGCTTGTTCGGGCACACCAGCTGCGCCAGCAATGTCGTGGAACCACGCTTTCCAATTGGCAGATTCTATCAGGACAGTGGGCGCAATCTTACTGAGCAGGTCGTAGTTTTCACCCTGGAACCAAGCATCGCCAATAATCAGATCGGGTTCTATATTAGCGATGCTCTCCAGGTTGGGGGCTTCAAACTGGCCAATGCTCTCAATCCCGGCCAGCTCTTCTTCACTCCATGCTTCGGGGAAGCCACCCTCTTCGGCATACGTACCAGAAGCGATAATGGGTAACCCTAATTCCAGACTCATCTGAAGCGAATAGAAGGGTTCAAGAGTCACGATGCGCTTGGCGGTTTCGGGAACACAGACGGATGAGACGATGGTCTCGCTCTCAAAGAGACGCATGCCGTCTCCGCATTCCATTGCTGTTTCTTCAGACGCATTATCTTCAGATGCTGCTTCATCATCATCAGCAGCAGCAGCAACCATAACCGTTTCACCAGTCATGGCTTCGACGACAGTATCGACCAGAACCTTTGCCGAAAGCGGACCACCAAAGAGCCATGTGCCGCCACCCAAGGGATAAGCGTTCTCATTTTCAACAAACTCCAGGCTGTCCCAAACCGGCTTGATGGCATCTCGTTGAAAAACGTTGTTGTCGTCCTGTACAACATAGAAGAAGTTGAGATCGCCGAGCTCGGGCAGCGTCTCCATCCCAACGGTAGTGAAGCCGTAGAGCTGAAATTCCGCATCTTCCCAGCCATTCTCCAGTCCGATCTGCTCCATAATTTCAACGCCCATTGCGTTATCGGTAAAGAGACGGACCGAAACCGTATCATCACCAAAGGCTTGAGCCAGTGAGAAAGATTCACCAAGCTTACCGGCCTCTTCGATCTGGCTCTGGGCCGCGGCAAAATGGGCCTCCATATCGGCCAGCACTGCCTCGCCCTCAGCCGTCCGATCCAGTACATTGGCAATTGTCATAAAGGCATCTTTGACAGAGGTGAACTGGGTGATGCTCTCATCAGTTGGATAGGCGTCAAAGGCGATGGTGGGTGCAATCGCGCTCAGTTCGTCATAGATCTCGCCAATGCGGAAAGCCGGCCCGATGATCAGATCCGGCTGAATCTCGGCCAGCTTTTCCAGATTGGGAGCCTGGCGCTTGCCCACATCAATGACCTCGTCCGAGAGTTCAATGGGGATATTCACCCAGTTGTTGTAGCCCTCAATATCAGCGATGGCAAGGGGCTGTAGACCCAGTGCCAGCAGATCCTCGGTGTAGGACCATTCGAGGGTCACTACCTTTTCTGGTGTGCCGCTGATCTCTATCTCGCCCAACGCATGGGTGATGGTTGTGCTGGCCGTCATGGTCTCAGATTCGCTAGCCGTCTCTGTCGTCGTTGCGTCGCTAGCCGGGATCGGCACAGCACAACCGACAAGCAGCGTGAATAAGGTTATAATGAGTAGAATTGGGGTTAAATGTTTCATTATTGCCGCTTCTCCAACGCTTCATCTAGTTGCGGCACCAAACCTTCGAGCAAGTAAGGTAAGCTCAACACAGTGACAAAAGAGGTTGCGCCATAGATGGGATTATCCTCGGGGAGGAAGACCTCACGATTTTCGGTATGAACCGCCAACGTTTCATAAACGGGTCCACCAGCCTCTACAGCCTCTTCAGGATTAGCGAACCAAATGACCACGTCGATTTCCAGCATGTCGGCCTTTTCTTGGCTCAAATTCGCGCCGAAGCTGTCGCCGACAACCTCTTCAATGCCCTCCGGCAGCGAGAAGCCGAGATCGGTCAGAAGGCGGCCGCGGATATCTTCTGGTCCATAGAGCCAGAGTCCCTGGTACGGTGTAGCAACGATGGAGACTGCCTCTTGAAATTGGGGATGTTCCTCGCGAACTTGGGCAAAGCGAGCGTCAACGTCCGCAACTAGTGCTCCGGCTTCAGCCTCCTGGCCGATTGCTTTCCCCACGGTCAGGGTCAGTTCCTGCCAGGGAATACCCCAGTCGGTATGTTCGCCGGGCTGGGCAACCGTAGGCGCAATTTGAGAGAGCAGTTCATACTCATCCTCGGTCACGCCAGAAAAGAGCGCTAAAATCAGATCGGGCTGGAGTGCAGCAATCGCTTCAAAGTTGATGCCGTCACCGCCAACAGGTTCGGGAACCTCTCCGTCCAGTGCCTCCAGTTCATCCTGTGCCCAAGGCCAGATGGAACCCTCGTAGCCTCCAAACCACTCTGTCGTGCCGACGGGAACGATGCCCAGGGCCAGCAACGCGTCGTGGTCGGTTAAGCCAACAGTGACAATTCGGTCGGGTTTGGATTCAATGGTTGTACTGCCATACTTGTGGTCGATGTTGGTAGGGAAAGAACCATCGCTGGTGCCATCACTGCTTGCTGTTTCACCACTTGAATCGGTCGCTGTCATTGCTGCTTGTTCTAGTGGCACACAGGCCACAAGCAAGCTCAACAATAGTAAGCTACAAATAATATATTTAGATAAACGCATGGGATTTCTCCTGATTTGCTTGGTTACTGGCTACTGGTTATTAGTCATTTGTTGACGATATTGTAATCCTATTGTAAGAGGCATGCCCCTTAAGAGTCCTTTAGAATAGGATCGAACAGGAAGAACTTATCTAAACTTACTTTTTCTTTCTAAAAGAATCCAGGCTATACTGGAGTTGGCCGCAGATAAGTATGCTCACTCAATAGAAACATTTTTTCCCACATGGGCTATGACGCAACCATAAGAAGATTGAGACAGGCGCAAAGCGCCATCTATATTTGAACAGAGTCTATACTTATAAAACCTCCATCATAACAATCACCCAATGTATCAAGTTGAAAATTCTAGCAATCTACTAAAAAATGGTCAGAAAAACTTGCTGGCACGTGTAAATTGGAGACGCATAGGGCCCACTGTTCTCTTATTGGGACTCACCAGCTTCTTTACTGATATCTCTGCCGAAATGGTTGCGACTACGCTGCCACTCTACCTTCTGGTGACGCTTCACTTTTCCCCTTTTCAGATCGGGTTGATTGATGGCATCTATCAAGGGGCGGCCGTACTTGTCAAAGTCGTAAGCGGGTTGATTGCAGATCGCTATAGTAAACCCAAAGAGGTTGCAGCCGCAGGCTATTTCTTTTCGGCGGTCTGCAAACTAGGTTACCTGTTGGTTGGCAACAGTTGGTTCGGAATTTCCAGCGTCGTACTCTTCGACCGCATTGGTAAAGGGATCCGCACTTCTCCACGTGATGCCATGATTGCGGCCAGTAGCCATCCGTCACAATTGGCAACGGCCTTTGGCATCCACCGTGCGCTGGATACAGCCGGGGCCATGTTGGGTCCGCTGATAGCCGTACTGATTTTGAGCATTGCACCTGGGGCCTATGATGCAGTCTTTGTCGTGAGTCTCTGCATTGCCGCCGTTGGCGTAGCCGTGATTGGATTATTTGTTCAAAACCCAACAGACAAAGATTCTATAGACAGCCGTACAAACACAGGTACGACGCAGGAGGTAACGGAGCCAGAGGATCCGAAGGTCCCTCTATCCTTGCGCAGCGCATTACCTCTATTGCTACAACCTCAATTTCGTAATGTGGTCTTGATCGGCAGTGCGCTATCCCTTTTTACCGTGAGCGATGGTCTTCTCTATCTAACAATGCAGCGGCGTCTAGCGCTCTCAACGGGTTTCTTCCCCCTTCTTTTCGTCATAACGGCCTTTATCTATATGGTCCTAGCCATTCCGGTCGGGAAACTGGCAGATCGAATGGGACATAAGCACATTTTTATTGGTGGGTATGTAGTTTTGGCAATGGTATATGTGCTGTTACTGTTACCAATCAACGCTTACGTCGCAGCCTCTGGTATGTTACTACTTTTAGGCCTCTATTATGCGGCCACTGAAGGCGTGCTGATGGCCCTAGCTAGTGCCTTGCTCCCTAGCCACATGCGCACAACCGGGCTTTCGTTACTGACCACAGGCACCGGGTTGGCCCGGCTCTTTGCCTCTACCCTTTATGGCACAGTTTGGTACTGGGTTGGTGCTGAAAAAGCGTTACTGGTCTACGTTGGAGGAATGCTCGTTGTGTTGCTGATAGCTGGTTTTACCATCAATCGTGCAGATAGACAGTGAACTATAATGGAAAATACTCAACACTTAAACAAACGCGTCTATATATTTTTGGCATTCACTTTGTTCTGTATACTGATAGCTATACTATACGTTAGTCGAGCTTCCGTCCGTTCAACGACGCCTACGGTGTCAGAAGAGGCAAACTCTGCCGCCATGCAGCCAACGACTCGGGACGGCTTACTCTCAGAGTTGACAGATGAGGATTCGGCAGACAGTCAACGTGTATCGCTACTCGAATCACCACTTTCGTCACCGTTGATGTCACCTTTGGCCATTTCGACTATATTGAAGCCATCGGCTCTAGATACGAATTTGGCAAAGTACCTCAGCGCTAAGGAACCGCTTGTGGCCAGCATCAATTTGGCGGCAGGCCCTAACTTTAATCGATTACAGGTTGCTTCGCTGGCAAATCCTAATGCTGAAAAAATACCAACCGACTTATACTGCACACGTGTCCATTTTTCAGCGGGTGCAGGCATCTGTCTGAAAGATCAAATTCAAAGCCTATCTGCGCAGACGTTGGTCACGATCTTCGACGATACTTTTCAGCCTATCAAATCCTTCCTAGCCAACGGCATTCCCAGCCGAGCACGTGTCTCTCCTACGGGACGCCACGTAGCGTTCACTGTCTTCGTCCTCGGTCATTCCTATGCTGGCGATGAGTTTTCCACCGCTACATTTTTGCAGGAGACAAACGCTGACATTACCCAAGGGAGCAACCTGGAAGAATTTACGGTCTTTCAAGATGGTGAAGAGATCGATTATCCTGACTTTAATTATTGGGGCGTCACATTTAGCCAAGATGAAGACACGTTTTACGCTACTTTGCGCTTTAACGGAACACGCAACTTGGTTCGTGGCAGCATTAAGGACCGGACGATTACGGTGCTGCATGAGAACGTAGAGTGCCCCTCTCTCTCTCCTGATGAGACGCGTGTAGCCTTCAAGCACCGAATCGGTCTTGGGCGTTGGCGGCTGACCGTAATGGACCTAGCAACATTTGCTCAGACGCCGCTAGCAGAGACGAGCACCGTGGACGTTCAGGCAGTGTGGCTTGATAATGACAATGTACTCTATAGCGTAGCCAATCGAAATCCGCCGCCGATTGAAAGCGTATTTGTGGTACCAGCGGACGGCACTGGCGAGCCACGCATTTACATCGAGGCGGCACGGGAGGCTACCCTGATTCATGAAAGTTGAACCCTCTTCACTTGTGCAAACCTATTTCATCCTGCTTAATGTAATATCTCTTTTTTAGACGGATTCTCAGAAACCGATTGCGCAATCGTACGCACAGCTTCTGCGCCATCGACAATGAGCGTCATAAAGCGTCTGAATTCGCTCGGTGCCATGTAAAAGCCAACACCGAGCAGCCAGATCTCAATGTTGTCGTCCTCATCTTGTAGAACGCAATAGAGTGAATTACCCAAGAGTGTATTCGTCTTTAAGGTTGGTACAGTCTCATTTAGAAAATCTGCCATGGCAAGTAACTCGCTAGGCGCAAACTCCAAACGGGCGTGCCGCCAACTGAGACAAACTTGCCCTCCATCGCTTGTGCAAGCAATAAAATGTCGCGAGTCGTGTTGGGCCAACATGGAATGCGAGTGTTCCTTCGACTTGCTTTGGAAACTATTTTGCCGCTTCATTCTATTCCTCTATTTGCTATCCTTTGTCACTTTTCGCTTGTTACTTGTCATTTATTACCGGACTACCAATGACCGATAACCAATGACTTACGACCAATATTCAAACTTTCTATTCCTTCACTCGGCTCGATGCAACCCAATGACCAGGACTAACCTCAGTCATCTCTGAATTGGATTCACTATAATCAAAGAATGGATCCATAATCAACCGCTTACGCTTTTGCTCAATATCTGGATCGGGGATGGGGACAGCCGAGAGCAAAACTTGGGTGTAGGGATGGATTGGGTTGTGATAGAGTTCGTCGGTGGGCGCAAGTTCGACAATGCGGCCGCGGTACATAACGGCAACGCGCTTACAGACGCTGCGGATCATACTGAGATCGTGTGCGATGAAGAGGTAGGTAAAGTTAAACTCTTCCTGCAAGTCCTGCATCAGGTTGACAACTTGAGCCTGAATCGAAACGTCTAAGGCAGAGATTGGCTCATCAGCCACAATAAATTCGGGGCTAACGGCCAAGGCGCGAGCAATACCGATACGTTGCCGCTGCCCGCCCGAAAATTCGTGGGGATAGCGATTGACGAAAAAGGGATTCAGCCCTACCCGTTGTAGCAATTCCTGCACCATCTCCTGACGTTCCTTGCGACCAGAACCGATGCTATGGACTTCCAGCGGTTCGCCTACGATGCTTCCAACAGTCATTCGTGGATTTAATGAGGCATAGGGATCCTGAAAGATCATCTGCATCTTTTTGCGCGCAAGGCGTAGCTCTTCACCCTTCAACTTAGTTAATTCGGTTCCGCCCAACGTAACGGAGCCGGAGGTAGCGTGGTGAAGTTGAAGTACAGTACGGCCTGTTGTGCTCTTGCCGCTACCCGATTCGCCGACCAATCCCAACGTTTCGCCCGGATAGATATCAAAGCTAACACCATCAACAGCCCTAACGGCATCTACCTGCCGTTGAAAGATAATACCGCGCGTAATTGGAAAGTGTTTGACCAAGTCTCTCACCTGGACAAGCGGTTCGAGACCATTGGAGGTTGCACCATTTTTGGCCGTGCCATTTACAGTAGTGGTTTGAGCATCAGACATAAGACTTGATCTCCTTACGCGCTTCTAGTTCGGCAGCAGCAACCTCACGTAGGTCGTACCAGGCAGCAACAAGATGGTCAGGGTCGCTTTCTGGGGCAGGTGCCAGCGGTGGCGTCTCGGTAAAACAGCGTTCGGTCGCCCAAGGGTTGCGAGGGGCAAACGAATCGCCAACAGGCGCTTCCAGCAGATCTGGCGGCAGTCCATCGATGGGCTTGAGGCGGGTTCCACTGGGCTGATCCATACGGGGTAGCGAGTTTAGTAGACCGAGTGTGTAGGCACTACGCGTATCTTTGAAGACAGAGCGAACCGGGCCGCGCTCCACAATGCGACCGCCATACATTACCTGGATAGTGTCGGCAATGCCAGCAACCACGCCGAGATCGTGGGTGATCCAGATGACAGCCATGCCTAGCTCTTCCTTCAGGTCTTTCACAAGTTCAACAATTTGTGCTTGAATCGTTACATCGAGTGCGGTGGTTGGCTCATCGGCAATGAGAAGCTTTGGGTTGCAGGAAAGGCCCATGGCAATCATCACGCGCTGCCGCATCCCGCCTGAAAATTGATGCGGATAGTCATCGAGCCGTCTTGCAGCGTCCACAATGCCGACAAGATCAAGCAATTCGGTTGCTCTGGCGCGGGACTGCTCTCGATCGAATCCCATGTGTAATTCAATGGCTTCGGTTATTTGGCGACCTATGGTTAGGACAGGATTTAGGGAGGTCATGGGATCCTGAAAGACCATAGCGATCTCCTTCCCGCGCACGGAGCGAAGCTCCGCTTCCGAGAGCTTGAGCAAATCTCGCCCTTGGAAAAGAACCTCGCCATCGGTAATCTTGCCTGGTGGCATGGGGATTAGACCAAGCATTGAGAGAGCATGAACGCTCTTGCCGCTACCACTCTCTCCCACAACACCGAGCGTCTCGCCTTCTTCCAATTTGTACGAGATGCCATTGACGGCGTGAACCACACCATCCTGGGTGAAAAAACGGGTGGTTAAATTCTTAACTTCTAACAGTATCCCCATGTGTTCCATCCTTTTTCTCTGAATATTGGGTATTGGTCGTTGTGGTCCTTAGCCCCTGGTCATTTGTCATTTCTTTCCGAGTCGTGGAGTAATCGGACGCCGAAAAATGACCAGGAATCAATCCCTAACTATCAATCCAATCGATTTGAAGTTCTTCCTTATTGGCAAAGCGTTCTAGATGGCTGTCGATTACGCCTTTGACACGCTCAAAGCGCATCTGGCTAATTGCCGAGACTCGAAGAGTGAGAATCTCAGCATTGGCCCCCATGGTGCATTCGCCAAATTCAAATATCACACTGCCGTAGCCGACCTCGTTTTTGTCAATCTCGTAGTCAGCAGTTGCACCCCGAGCAAAGTGGTTGCAAAGCGCCTTAAGATACCGACTGGCCTTCGCTGTTTTAACTTGGGCGGCAGCCACTCGAGTGATGCCATCGGGAATATCCGCGTCCATGGCTAGCTGCATTAGGGACATCCGCAGACCGCGCTCATCTTCTACCGCTTCCGGGAACTCAATACGCTTGGACTCCATACGGTCATCGCTGCTGGCCTTCAGGTCAATACCATTGGCGTCTATGCCAGTTAGCTCAGCTTCTGTTACCCAATCAAACCTGGCCAGGACCTGGGCTATTTTCAGAACACTTTCGGACTGCTGATTATTCAGGTAATCCATTGCTTTGGTAAATGCTTCTGGTTGTAGTTGTTCTTTAGTCATTTATTATTTACTCTATCCCCTCAGCTACCTCGTTAACCATGATCTCGAAGGTGCTGAGACCGTGGTCAGCCAGGTACCAGGCAACCGGGTCAAGGTAAACGATGTTTTCGTTGGCTCCGGCTGTTGTTTCGGCAACAAGCTCATTATCCATCATCTGCTCGGCGGATTGGTCACCCTCCTGACCGATGGCAGCGTCGCGGTCGAGAACATAAAGTACACCGGGGTTCTGTTCGAGAATAAACTCAAATGAGATGGCGTCACCGTGGGTCTCGGCAGCCATCGAATCTTTGGTTGGGGCCACACCCAGCATGTCGTGAATCATGCCAAAGCGTGAGCCTGGTCCGTAGCCACTCACTTCCCCTCCTGAAGTCAGCACCACTAAACCTTGTAAATCACTGCTCTCAGCTTGTGCTTTGATTTCAATAATGCGTGTTTCAAGCGCAGAGAGTCGCTCAGCAACCTCTGCTTCTTTATCAAAGATGATGCCAATGTTGATCATGTAGTCACTGAATGTCTCCCATTTGTTGGCCCAGTCAACCGTTATGTCCAACGTAGGCGCAATCTTGGACATCTCTTCGTAAAGGCCAGCTGTACGCAGGCCAACGACGATCAGATCAGGGCTGAGTGCATTGATGGCCTCGTAGTCTGGTTCGCGCATACCACCAACAGAGGCATATTCTTCCCCATTGTACTGTTCTAAATGAGGTGGCATGATGGGGCCTTGGATAACACCCGTTACTGGAATGCCAAGCGCATCGAGCGTATCTAGCGCGCTGTAGTTGAAGACCACTACGGTTTGAGGATTCTTGATAACTGTCGTCTCACCTTGTGGATGGGTAACGGTAACCGTTTCCGCTGCTTCATCCATGCTGCCGGTAGTAGCCTCCAGCGGCACACAAGCCGATAGCAGCAGCACCAGCAGGCCGATTATCAACGCTAATGTTTTATTCTGTTTCTTGAAAATCATCACTTTATTCCTTTTGGTTTGTTGTTGGTTGCTTGAAATTTTTCATTTCGTTATTTGTCATTGGATGTTCGTCCTTAGCTACCTATACTCAGCTCCGTTTGAAAACAGGTGTTTGGTCTCTCTGGTAGAGCTTAGGAAAACAGCTGTTTTCAAAACGACCGCAGTATAGTTTCGACTGACCAGAGACCAAGTGACCAAGGACCAAGCGACCAAGGACTAACTACACAAAATAGATGCCGATCCGATTGCCATTGATCTCCTGAATTGGAATCGTCATGTCATAGATATCGGCCAGCGCATCGGTCTGGATGATATCTGCGGTTCTACCATAATTGATCAGTTGGCCCTCTTTGAGTGCAATAATCTGATCCGAATGACACGAAGCAAAGTTGATGTCATGCAACACCAGCACAATGGTCTTTCCGAAGTCATCGACCATGCGGCGTAGCACTGTCATAATCTGGACCGAATGCTTCATATCCAAATTATTGAGTGGTTCATCAAGCAGAATGTAGTCAGTATCTTGACAGAGAGTCATGGCAACGTAGGCTCGCTGCCGCTGCCCGCCACTAAGTTGATCGAGAAATCGATCCTCAAATTCCTCCAGCCCCATGTACTCAATTGCCCGTTCAACATGCTGCCAGTCCGAACTTGAAAGACGTCCTTGGGAATAGGGAAAACGCCCGAAGCTGACCAGATCGCGCACCGTCAAGCGCACGCTGATGTGATTCTCCTGTTTGAGGATCGAGAGCCTTTTGGCCAGCTCGGCACTCTTGGTTTGAGAGACTTCCTCGCCATCGATGATGATCTGGCCCTCATCCCGCTTCAACAAACGGCTAATCATGGAAAGAAGCGTGCTCTTGCCAGCACCGTTTGGGCCAATCAGAGAGGTAATTTCGCCCTTGTTGATGGTAACAGAGACATTATCTACTACTGCTTTTGAGCCGTATCGTTTGGTAACGTTTTTGACTTCGATCATATTCTTGGTCGTTTGGTCTGTTGGTCGCTTGGTCTGTTAGTCGCTTGGTCGCTTGGTCCTGAGTCGATTAGCCTTTCGCGCCACCGATTACCGACCACCGATTACCGATTACCGTCTTGCTTCCATCAATATCAAGTATAAGAAATATAGCCCACCCACAAAGTTGATGACTACGTTGATGGTAGTGTTGAAGGCAAAAACTCGCTCCAACATGAACTGACCACCGACCAGAGCAACGATGCTCATCAAGATAGCTGCAGGCACTAGATAGCTATGGCGATGGGTCTGCATAACCTGATAGGCCAGATTGGCTACCAGCAACCCAAAGAAGGTGATCGGCCCCACCAGCGCAGTGGAGATTGAGACGAAAATGGCGATGACGATCATAAGGCGGTTGATCACAAGGGTATGATCCACACCAAGGTTGATGGCCACATCTCGTCCCAGCGACAACACATCCAAATAGGGCGCAAAGCGGAAGCTGTAGGCTGCGGTCGCTAGGATGAGGATGGTCGAGATCATGAGTAACTCTTGATCCGCATTGGCGATACTGGCAAAGAGGCTATCCTGGAGAATCGAAAACTCGTTGGGGTCGAGCAGTTTCTGCATAAAGTTGGAGATGTTGCCAAAGAGAATGCCAAAGACAACACCCACCAGAACCAGAAAGTAGAGATGCACTCCCTCTCGGTTGAATAGCCAGCGGTAGAGCGCACCCGCAAACAAAATCATGGAACCAGCGTTGAGTAGAAAGAGCAGATTCTCATCCATCCTCATCAGAGCCAGAGAGCCAAAGAAGAAAACGAATGCCGTCTGCATCAAGACAAAAAGCGAATCAAAGCCGATAATGCTGGGCGTCAGAATCTTGTTGTTAGTAATCGTCTGAAAGAGTACCGTAGAATAGGAGATGGCCGCGCCCACCAGAATCATAGTCAGTACTTTGCGTCCGCGGCGTGGCAGAGCAAAACCCCAGTCCGTCACGCCGACAGAGAGAAAGAGGCCAACTGCCAAACAGACCAGTAGCAGCAAGAACAGCAGCTTCTGCTTCAACACAATCTCTCGTGGATTGATCGCCAATGTCATATCGCCAGCCGCAACCGGAATGGGGTTGAGCATTCCACCAATGGTAACCACCGATTGCACAAACCTTCGAAATGACAGAGCGCGACCCAAGCGCATTTCTCTAACGAGTCGCATAGCGCTGGCTTCCCTGCATCAGCAAGTAGAGGAACATGGCACTCCCAATCACGCCTACCACCATGCCAATCGGCACCTCGTAGGGATAGATGATGAGCCGCCCCACGATGTCACAAGCCAACACAAAAATAGCACCTACCAAGGCTGTAATGGGCAAAGTGCGCCGAATATTATCACCCAGGTAGATAGTAACGATATTGGGTACAATTAGTCCCAAAAAGGGGATGCTGCCCACGGTTAAAACAACCGCTGCTGTGGTTAGCGCGATAATAGCCAAACCAATGTTGACCGCCTGCTTGTATTTAAGGCCCAGATTGACGGCGAAATCTTCGCCCATGCCAGCCAGCGTAAAGCGATCTGCATAGAGATAGGCCAACAGAATGGACGGGACGGCAATGTAGAGCATCTCGTAACGCCCCCGAAGCACGCCCGAAAAATCGCCTACCATCCACGAACTGAGGGCTTGAAGCATGTCATAACGATAGGCAATAAAGATGGTAAAAGAACCAACGACCCCACCAAACATAATACCCACTAGTGGCACCAGAATCACGTCTTTGTACTTAATGGTGTCCAGAATCAGCATGAAGATAAAGGTACCGACCAGTGCAAAGGTAAAAGCTATTAGCATCTTCTGAATTACCGCGGCGCTGCCAAAGAGCAGAAGCGCCACCAAGATTCCCAAGCTGGCCGATTGGAGCGTTCCCGCGGTTGAGGGTGTAACAAACTTATTGCGCGCTAATTGCTGCATAATCAGCCCAACCACACTCATGCCTGTCCCTGCGGTGAGAACAGCAATCAGACGCGGCACCCTGCTCACTAGAAAGACCATCATCTGATTACCTTCGTTGGTGAGTAGGCCCCACAGGGTGACGTTGCGCACGCCCAGAAAGAGTGAAATGATTGATAAGACAATGAGTGCTGCCACACAGAGAATTAGGGTAAATTTGGGCATTTGTTATTTGTTGTTGGTCATTGTTCATTGGTACCTAGCCATTGTCCCGCAACAATACTGACGAAAAACAAATGATCAATGACTACGAACCAGCCACCACCTCCGGCTGAAGCGCAAACTCAACAATTAGCTGCTGAATCCACTGCTCAATCCGTTCGTCATGAAGCTCAGTCTGGTGATCATCCAAGGAAAGCCCCATGAACATGCCGTCGACCTCAGCAATAGATTCATCGTACTCATACCCATCAGTTGACCACCAGCCAACCAGATCAGTACCGATTTCCAGGCAGATTTCACCTACTATGCCGATAGCATCTTGATAGGTATCGGGGTATCCATACATATCGCCATGACCGAAGATAGCGACCTGTTTACCGGTCAAATCCATCTCTTTCAGCTCAGGCAATACAGCATCCCAATCCTCTTGAATCTCGCCTACATACCAGGTTGGGATGCCGAAGATAAGTTTGTCATAGTCAGGAATTTTCCCGACCGTGGTCCCAGAGATTTCTAAAACTTCTACAGTGGCTCCTGGTACGTTAGCAAGGGCCTTTTCCATGGCCTCGGCACTTTCCTCAGTATTGCCCGTGTTACTACCGTAAAAGATTCCGATCTTAGTCATGACTACGATTTTTCCTTCTATACTAGTACAGAGCGGCCTAAAAGAAACCAGGGTTTTGAAGACCTAATTTCAGAGTGATTCCAGGCTAAAACCCTGGCTTCTAACTCTCGGTCTATTTGAGCCGTTGTGTACTAGTCTGTCATTTATCCAGTTTGTCAGTAACCGACCACCGTCTACTGACCACCGACTACTGAACACTAACTACCGTCCACTTAAGACTTCCAACTCCTCTAAAGTTTCAGCTTTATGGGCGTTACGATCATTTGGATGCTGGTCGCTATCAACCAGAGAGCTTACTGATTCATTTTTTTGTTCATCGGATTCCGGTGCTCCATCCTCTATAGTGCCTTTGACTTTGGATTCTGGATCTTCGACAACCCGACTGATAGGGATGCACATGGGCGTCTCTGTAACGGGATCGAGCACGATCCGTGAGTTGAGCTGAAAGACGTTGCGCACCATCTCCTCTGTCATGACCTGGGTTGGTTCACCTTGGGCCTGAATCTCACCATCTCGCATAGCAACCAGATGATGGGTATACCGACAAGCGTGGTTGAGATCATGAAGAACCATCACAATAGTGCGTCCACGTTTGTTCAACTCTACCAGGAGATCTAATACATCGATCTGATAGGCTAAGTCTAAGAAGGTAGTTGGTTCATCTAATAACAGAATGTCAGTCTCTTGGGCCAGAGCCATCGCGATCCAGGCTCGTTGTCGTTGTCCGCCAGAGAGTGTATCCAGCGGGCGGTCGGCGAAGCTGGCGATCTTGGTGATCTCCAGCGCATCTTGGGTGATGCACTCATCCTCTGCCGACCACTGCTGGAACCAGCCCTGATGAGGGTAGCGCCCCTGTGCAACCAGTTCGTGGACGGTTAATCCCTCTGGGGCGATAGGGCTTTGGGGCAATATACCAAGCTGCTTGGCCAGCTCTTTAGTGGGGACCGTATGAATGGCCTCACCATCGAGTAGGACACCTCCTTTTCTTGGTTTTAGGAGGCGGGCTAGCCCACGCAGCAGCGTCGATTTTCCACAGCCATTTGGACCCACAAGCGTGGTAATTTGGCCAGCCGGAATAGCAAGCTCCAAATTAGGAATGACCGTTGTGCTGTCATAGGCAAGCGCCAAGTTCTGGGCGTGTAGTCGGTGATTCATAAAGACTGTTTGGTTAATCCTCTCGCTCATGTTCATTGTCCAGCCGCCGATATTCCTTCCGAGTCTCGAATATAATCCAGAGTACAATGGAGAGAATGATCACAGCCAGGGAGATTTGTACGATGGTTATTATATCCATTAGACGAAACACTGATCCAGAAACCTTTGGACGTCTTCACCCCAAAGCTCAACGCAGCCGCCAAAGATCCCGTGTTCGTCTGCAGATTTTGCCCTATCGGCTGGATAGACGCGGACTTTGTACGGCTTATTCAGATTTGCCAACTCCCTACCCAATGTAAATGTAGGCTCAAGTCCTTGAGCGTTTTGAGCCTGTAGCAGAAAGAGCGGTATGGTCGACTGCCGAATTGAGCGCAGCAGAGCGTCTCTAAGCACGCAGGTCTCTGACGAAGGATGTGCAGATTCAGTGAAGCTTACTCCTGCCCTGAACATAGATGAATGTTCAGATGCCAAAACCGTCACCACGCCGCCAAAGGACGCTCCGATCAAGGCAATGCGCTGTGCATCAACTTGTGGATGATTCGCCAGCCAGTCCCGCGCTGCCAGTACGTCCCGGCACTCTTCTTCGAACACGACCATCAACTGCTCTACCATCTCTGAGCTGCCCCAGGGTGCCGTGATTCTGTCGCACCAGCAGGTACCTGGATTTTCATTATACCCGCGGCGCACGGCCGCAAAGGAGGCATATCCCAGTCGGGCCAATGCCTCGAACCCTGGCTTATTCGAACTCATTAGTCCAGAACTGCCGTGGTTAAAAAGTACACCCGGAAAAGGGCCAGTCCCATCTGGTAAGCACAAAAATCCGTCTAATTCGTTCCCATCACTCTCATAAGTTGTGGCGTATGATGCATACTCTTTGAGATCGTCGGTGTTCGCTATGGATGCATTCGTCTCACGCACTTGGGGCGCTTGTACCATCATCGTTCCTCAATCCCTTTGATTTGGTTGCTGGTCATTGGCCGTTGGTTATTGGTCTTTAGTGGTTGGCGTGTTCGTCAGTACTGCTTTCAGGTAATAGTCGCATACAAATGGCAGGCAACCAGTGACCAGCAACCAATAGAAAACTAAACAACCACAGCTTTTACTTCTAAGAACTCTTCCAATCCCCACAATCCCTTTTCACGACCGTTACCAGATTGTTTGTAGCCACCAAAGGGGACGTCTGTATCGCCACCTTGATAGTTGATGTGAATCTGACCGGCGCGGATGTGTTTGGCAACCTGGCGTGCATGGTCCAAATCGTCGGAGGCTATCCAACCAGCCAAACCGTAGTCAGTGTCGTTGGCGATTTCGATGGCCTCCTCTTCGTCTTCGTAACCTAGAATGGAGAGGACCGGCCCGAAGATCTCTTCGCGAGCAATGGTCATGTCGTTTTCCACGTTGGCAAAGACGGTCGGCTTCACGTAGTAACCCGTTTCCAATCCCTCAGGTTTGCCGGGGCCACCAACAACTAGCGTGGCACCTTCGTCAATACCGGCTTGGATCAGGCGCTGGATCTTCTCGTATTGTACATCGCTCACAACAGGTCCAATGTCGGCTTCTGCATTATTAGGGGCACCTGGCGTAACGTTGGCCGCGGCCTTACGGGCAACGTCAATGGCTTCCTGCATTCGGGCATCGGGGACTAACATACGCGTGGGGGCGTTGCAGGATTGTCCGCTGTTGGTCATCATATGGGTTACGCCACGGGATACCGCCTCGGTAAAGTTGGCATCCTCCAAGATAACGTTGGGCGACTTGCCGCCTAATTCTTGACTGACCCGCTTGACCGAGTCCGCAGAGCCTTTGGCCACGGCAATGCCACCGCGGGTAGAGCCAGTGAAGGACATCATATCGATGTCGGGATGGGCTGACATGGCCTCGCCCACCTCTAATCCTGTCCCATTGATCATGTTGTAGACGCCAGCCGGAACGCCTGCCTCATCCATGACTTCGGAGAAGATCAGGCCGCTAATGGGCGCAATTTCGCTAGGCTTGAGCAGCATCGTACAGCCAGCGGCTAGGGCCGGGGCAACCTTGGAGACGATCTGGTTGATGGGCCAGTTCCACGGCGTAATCAGCCCACAAACACCGATGGGTTCATGGAAAATAGCCGAATTGCCTGCAGTGGTCTCAAATTCGAAATTTTGCAGTGCTTTGATGGCGCTGTCCAGATGCCGCAGGCCAACAGCCGTCTGCGCGCCGCTAGCCAACGTAGCCGGAGCGCCCATCTCCATGGTGATACCGTTGGCGATATCGTCGTATCGCTTCTGATAGACTTCTTTGATCTTCTCCAAAAGTGCAATGCGCTCTTCCACAGTGGTTTGGGAAAAGCTTTCGAAGGCAGCGCGGGCAGACTTGACGGCCCGATCGACGTCCTCTGCCGAGCCGAGACTAATGGCGGCAAATGGCTGCTCTGTAGCTGGATTGATCACGTCTAGCGTCTTGGGGTCGGCTGGTGCAACCCACTCTCCATTGATGTAGAATTTTAGATATTCTTGCATGATATTCCTTGGTTAAAGGGACAAATGACCAACGACAAATCAATCGTCACAAGTTTGAATTACAATAAAAAGAAAAATAATTCCAATTCATCAATCAACTTCAGCCCATATGAGTAATGAAATATCTGCCATTCAACTAAAGAATGTGGGCAAGCGGTTTGATCCTCAAGTCTTGGCCAACGATAATATGGCTCTCTTATCATGTATCTGTTTGGATGTTTGTTTTGACTTAAGGAATTTGTCTGTATAGTGAGCACGCCCACGTGCGGTGTATAAAGGTCGGTTCCGGCATGAGGGCGTGCTTACTAAATGGGTATTTTATTCCGTGGAATGACCTTAACGGGTTGGCAGCATCGAGATTCTTCGCTAGGCATCCACCGAATTGCTTAGTAGTCGAAGCCGTAACACCGCATAATCATATGGGAATCAAAAAATCTCTCATGGACATTGCGGTCTACTGACTTGATCCTGTTATGCCCGAAGGCACCCTCGAATGTTCCTGTATTCACGAGAACAATCGTTATCGGGGGAATTCGGAAAAGACGCGTTTTAAAGCAACCGCAGAATAGCAAGAGTTAGAAATTGATGAGGAACCAAGAGGTAGCGCCAACTATGAAAATAGCCAATAATGGTGGTATGATGAGGGCGAACACTCGTGTTCCTCCTTTCGGGGAGCGTCAGGGGCATGACCGACCGCCAAGAAGGATATGCCTCTGACAACTCCGTTATTAAGTTACATCTTTTCGATCGTCCAATTTTCTGCTACTTATTACCACTAAATTAGTGAAGACTGCGGTGCACAATGCCCTGAATTTTCGACCTCTAGTCAGAGGCTTCACTGTATGTTGCAGACAGAACGGGTCAACCAAATGACGTAGTTCCTCTACTTGCAAAAGCCACAACGGGTGTATCCACTACGGCACGCACTCTCTCTCCAACGTCTATGTTTATATGGGACCAGGTCCGTGCTTGGAGCGTTTCGCCACTGTTGAGTCTGAGGATCGCCAACTGATGGAAGCCAAAATAGCTTACTTGCTCAACAGACGCTGTGCCTTGAGGGTCTGGAATCAGTGATATTGACTCTGGAAACAGCACCACATCAACTGCGCCAGCAAGAACAGGATCATGCAGCGGCAAACTGCCCAGAGATGTATCTACGATTCCTTGTTTGGCCTTCCCAGGCAGCACATTGACTTTGGCCAGAAATTGAGCAACCTGTAAGCTGGCCGGATAGCGGTACACATCCTCAGGCGCGCCAATTTGAAGCACTCGACCCTCATCCATAATAACAAGTTCATCTGCCAGCCGTAATGCCTCTTCTTGATCATGCGTAACGAAGACAGTCGTTACTTCTGCTTCATGTAATATGTTACGCATTTCTTCACGCATGCTTTGGCGTAATGATGCATCTAAATTGGAAAATGGCTCATCGAGCAAGATCACATCCGGTGAGGGAGCTAGGGCACGTGCCAAAGCAACTCGCTGCTGCTGCCCCCCACTTAGCTGATGCGGGTATCGGTCCTCTATATTCATCAACCCGACCAAATCTAGCAGTTCTGCGATGCGTTTGTTGCGATCCGCGGGTGTCAGATTCGGAATGCCAAATTCGATATTTTGAGCCACGGTTAGATGTGGGAATAATGCGTAATCCTGGAATACCATCCCAATTTGGCGCTGGGTCGCGGACACCCATACATGACGACCACTTACCTGTTGCCCTCCAATCCAGATATCGCCCGAATCAGGCTTTTCTAGTCCGGCAACAAGCCTCAGTGTCGTTGTCTTGCCACAGCCGCTATGCCCCAATAATACGGTAATCGCGCTCTTGGGTATATTCAGATCCAGGTCGAATACTGCACCTGTTTGCCCATAGCTTTTGTTTACATTTCGAAGACGAATCAATGTCATTGAACCTGATCTCTGCTTGCACCGATCTGCATCAACAAAAATACGGGGATTAATCCTGCAACCAAGATCATTAGCGCCGGAATGGCCGCAGACTCGTGAAACCCTTCAACACTCAAGAAGTGAGCGCGCACGGCTAGCGTATCCATACCAAATGGTCGTAAAAGGAGTGTAATCGGAAGCTCTTTCATAATGTCAACAAAGACAAGGATTGCACCGGCGCCGATTCCTGTTCTCACCAGCGGTATATGGATACGGCGGAAAATCCGCCCGCTACCGGCACCCATTGTACGCGCCGCAGCCTCCATGGTCGGTCTCACTTTATCAACGCTGGCAGAAATGCTGTTAAACCCTAGCGCCATGAAGCGCACGGAGTAACCATAAACCAGCGCAATGACGGTGCCCGTCAATAAATACCCAAAACCTCTGTAACCCAAACTCATAGCGAAATCTGTTATTCCGCCATCGATTGGATTGACCACAGTCAAGACGCCCACTGCGATAACCGCGCCCGGCATTGCATAGCCAATGGTCATCAAGCGTGGCAACCAACGCGGGCGGTTGATGGTTTCCACGGAGTCATTCCGATTGCTATATGCAATAGCCAGCGCAATGGCAACGGTCGTCACGGCACCCACGATACCGAGAATCAAGGTGTCACGCGTATAGATCAAAAAGGGTTCACTCAGCACATTAATGGTTGGCTCACGAACTCTTTCTACCGTCCAGATGACCAGCTGCGTGACCGGTAAAATAAAGGCTGCCCCCAAAATCAAGAAGCAACCAACACTTGCGAGCCAGCCTTTTCTGCCACTCAATCTCTTCCGAGACATACGGCGGCCGTAACTACCTTGCTGATAGAAGCGAGCCTGCCTACGAAGCGCCTGCTCACCGAAGAGCAGGCCAAGCGCAATAATGACCATTAAGCTAGCAAGTTCCGTCGCAGCAGCACTATCAAAAGATGTGTTCCAAAGGACAACAATGCGCTCGCTCAATGTGGGGTAGCCGAAATAGCTAACGGTTCCATAATCAGTAAGGGTCTCCATGGTAACCAGCAGCACACCTACTGCGATTTGAGGGCGGGCTAAAGGCAATGCAACACGTCTAAATGCCTGCCAGCCTTCGTATCCCAGTACATTGGCAGCCTCCAGCGTATTGGATGCTTGCTCTCGAAAGGCAGACCGAGCGAGGATGTATACATAAGGGTACAGTACAAGCGTTAAGACAAGGATTAGGCCGCTAGGCGAAGCAATATTTGGGAACCAATAGTCACCACGTGACCAGCTAAATTGCTCCCGCAATTGTGTTTGAACGGGACCGGCGAATTCAAATATTGCGACGTAAACAAACCCCATAATGAAGCCGGGAATCGCCAGCGGCAGCATGAGAAGTCTTTCAACCCAGCGTCGGCCCGGAAAATCATAAGCCGTCACTAGCCATGCACAGCCAACGCCGATGACCAATGCGCCAAGCGAGACACCGACCGCCAGGCGCAGGGTATTCCAGAGCGTTCGTGGCAGAATGGTGTTCCACAGGCGCGTCCATAGCGCAATGTCCAGCGTCAGAAGTTCGATAGCCAGAACAGCTATCGGGAACAGGAGAATAACTGTCAGAATCAAAACTGGCAGTCGCCTCAGTAAGGCACGAACCTCTGGCCCGAAATACTGATTATTCTGTTGGACAGTAATTTGTGTCGCCCGTTCGAGTTTGATATCAATATTCAAAGGAATCTCTGCGATAAAATGTTTGGATGCTTGTTGTGACAAATATACTCGGGCGCCGCATAAAGCAACATGATTCTTCTCGTGTTAAAATATTACTTTATCACGACTGCCAGTACAGAATTCTATCATCAAACAGCCAAACTGCTGGGATTCTCCACTACATGATCCCCCCTATAGGTCAATCATATACGTTTTTGCACCACAGTGGGCGAAATAGAGCGATCTATTTTTCACATTGGTTGTCGACTTTACAGGCCAGCCCCCCCGTGATGAAGGACTTGTAAGAAGTTCGACTTCTGGCAGCCAGAAGTCGAACTTCTTCACCGCATTGCGATATATTGAGTATGAGTAGAGAGCAATCTGTTCCGGGAATTCTGTAACGGGGGATTTGTAAACCCGTTCCGGCGTAAGAGAAGGCTCCCTCTACTGCAATGCTACTAATGCGATATCTATACTGCGGTCGCTTTCAAAATCGGAGTTTTCCATAGCCTTTACTCGGCAGACTAAACTCCGGTTTTGAAACGGAGCTGAGTATAACCTAAGCTGTTAGTTCTCGCTAAAGCCATAACCCGCTTCCTCAAGCATCGCCACAGATTGCTCTTGGAGGGAACCATACTGGGATAGTGAATACTCAAGGTCGAAAGTGAACTCACCAAAACCTGCGATGGTTTCATTTGGTGCTGCATCAGGGTTGGTTGGGAATTCAAAGTTGCTGCCTGGGAAGCATTCAGGTGCGCCACACTGATTTTCAGTTGCTGCCAGGAATTCAATGAAGGCAACAGCACTATCAAAGTTGGCCGCATTGGTGACCACACCAGCGCCGTTCACATTAAAGAAAACGCCAGTAGTGTCTTGGTTCATCCACTTCAGCTGAACAGCATCGAAGGTTGCTTTTGCATCATCATCGCCATTTGCCAAGCGCCCCATGTAGTAATGGTTAACCACTGCAACATCGCACTCACCGGCGGCAACAGCCCGAATCTGACCCGTATCACTGTTGATGTAACGGGTCACGTTGTTGGCGATACCTGTCGTGACCGCGGTTGCTTCCTCTTGACCGAGATGATTGATCAAGCTGCTGAAGAGAGAAACGGTGTAGATATGGCTGGCTGGGCGCATACATAAGCGACCGCTCCAATTGGGATCAGCCAGATCACTATACGTGTTTACGGTCGCAATTTCATCTTCTGTCACATTCGCAGGATTGTAAACCAAGGTACGTGTGCGGATGCTAAGCCCAGCCCACAAACCGTCAGGATCTTGGAATCCTTCAGAAACGCTAGAGGCGATTGCCTCAGAGTTATGGGGTTGGAGCAGCCCTTCCTCGGCGGCCAATGAGAGAACACCTGCATCGATCGCCAGAAATACATCGGCAACGCTGCGTTCGCCGCGCGAGATGTCAGCACGTAAGCGGTTCAGCAGATCTCGCGGGCTGCCCGCAGAGACACGCACCTCAACGCCGGTTGCTTCGGTAAATGCGACAAAGGGTTCTTCTAAATCCCCGTAGTGGCGTGATGAGTAGACATTGACGACGTTGTCCCCTCCTCCCTCAGTGGGCATTGCAATGCCCTCAACGACACAGCCTGAAAGGGCCATGACGGCTACCATCATGATAGCCATGAGCAGATAAAAATGTTTTGTGTTGTTCAATTTGGAATCTCCTGTTTGAATTGTTAAACTAAATGGTATGGGACTTGTGCATTTTTTGACTTTGATGTCGCTATCATATCACCAAATTGCGCGGGTCCTATTCATTCACTTCTATCAGTTCACCTTTATGCATCGGAGTACTTTCGAACAAGCGTTCCGTGCATTCTAATCACTACATCTTTAGAGGTTTATTCTCTTGCCCGGTTGGCTAACTCAACCAACGCAGGGCGTAGCTCGCTAGCATCAGTCAGCGGTTTGTCAAAGTCAATGCGAACTTGCTGAACCCGGCCCTCTCCATGGACAATTAGTTCAAAGCCTTCAAAATCTAATTCGGACATCTCCACACCTTCGGCCCAAGACAAATCGGCCAGGACTTGTGCATAGTCCAGAAGATTGTGAGCGTGGTCTTCGTTCATGTGCTCAATGGCCCGTTCGATTACATCATCAGGTAGAATTGGATCAGCAGACATAAGCATTTCTCTTGGTCATTGATTATTAGTCACTGGCCATTGAGCATCTCATGGCAAATGACCAGTGACAAGCGACAAACTATAGGTATGAAACCACATCTTCAAGCGTAGGCCGTGGCCGTTCTTTGGGCTTTTCAGTTGCACTTCCGATGTACATAAAGCCAAGAATTTCATCACTGGGTGCAATATTGAGTGAACCTTTAACGGTGTCATCATAGTTAGGCCATTCAGAAAGCCACTGGGAAGCATATCCCAAAGCCGTAGCCGCAATCAGGATATTCTGGCAGACTGCGCCACCGGAAAGAATCTGCTCCCACCGGGGGATACGCTCTTCGGATTCGATTTTGGTACTGACAATTAAAATCAATGGTGAGCGAAGTGGGCGATTGCGTTCTTGCTCAATCTTCTCTGGGGTTACGCCAGGGTTATTGGCTCGATAGACTTCCGCAAACAGGTTGCCCAGATTTTGGCGTGCATCGCCCTGCACCACCTGAATGTGCCATGGGGTGAGCTTTGCATGGTCAGGAACGCGGGTTGCACACCGTAAAATGATATCTAACTCTTCGGCAGAGGGACCTGGTTCACAATGCTTGGCAGCTACTAGAGATCGGCGTGTTAGTAGCAGCCCTATTGTCTCTGAAGCTTGATTTAGTTTCAGCTTCTGTGGGTTCTGTTTGGGCGCAAAATTTGTTGTAGTGGACATGTGTACCCTCGTTTCTATAGATTTTAAGATAAAGTTTTTCCGACGCTCAGACCTGACAGGTTTTGAAAACCTGTCAGGTCTTTGGAAAACCTTATTCTGCACAACTATATCAATTCGTTATTTTTTTACTCATTTTTCTTCATCAATACGCCTTTGTCACATGATTCTAATTCACCGAATATAGTTTGGGTGGAACTTGAAAAGGTCTCTCCTCTTTGGACTCAGATGAAGCGTCCTTTTCGGATGCCATTTTTTGAGCGAGTGGATGGTTGCCTGCCTGCTGCATCATCTTTACAAATAATTGAAAATCATCTGGCATCAAATGTAGACCACCGCCCCGAATCCACAGCTGAAACTGGTCGTGCTGGTTACAAATCACCGTCACAAGATAGTTGCTAGCGATGCGATATTGAGCCGCCAGTTGGGCCGCTTGGTGGAGCTGGCTCGCGATATCAGATAGTTCATTCGTAGGAATCCGTATCGATACACTGCCCCAAATAATGTGAGTCACGCCATGTTCACAGCACATGATGTACCGCTCTTCATTGATTCGGGCCAGCCATACAAGTTGGTCACACATCAAATTTGTCCTTCCTGTTAGGTGTGGATTCAAAATGGGGCCATGTTCATGGAATCGCCCAAACGTGACACTCACGAATGTAATTAGCGAGAAGCCAGAAACTTTCGACTTACCCGGTCGTTTACTTTCGGGTCACGGACCAACAACCCATGATCAGCACCTAAATAGTTTCAGTAATTCACGAAAGTTACTCGTTTCCGTGGAATGAGCATTCTCTAATGCGGATCTGCCTCGAGAAGTCCGGCGTAAGGGAATACCTCCTCCACTGAAATCGTGATCTACTGAGTTTAGTTATGCAGCCTCTACTGCTGCATCAAGAACCTCTCCTCGATCGGCAGACTGGACGACCTCAAATAGCTCTAGTTTTGGGTGTCCCAAAAAGGCTTCTTTGGGCAGTTTCCCAGCCTGGGCATGGCCCTGTTTGAACTCCTCGGACTGGG
>JBCCHB010000010.1:0-155291 GCA_039028975.1 Chloroflexota bacterium | reverse complement strand
GGCTTTTCTTGTTGACCCCTCTCTTTCATCCATTGGCGCATTGCTATAACCTGATCTCCAATAAGCCCTATATCCATGTGATCGCGGTTCCGAACAAAAGTTCCTTCACCTTCGGTACCAACAGGCAGATCTGCCCCTACGCCCAGTTGTTCTTTTAACACGAACGTATGGATATTCCAGATGTCTACAGGCATCTCTTCACCGTATTTGGTTTGATACGCTTCCCAAACCAAGGTCAAATATTCAAGCCGAACTGGTGTTACTTGGATAACACCACCAATGGCGATGCGGGCCGTCGGATCAGCATTTTTAATGATGTTATATAGATCGTGATAGGCAATGGCATAGGTTTCAGGCAGGATTTCGTCTTGCCCTGTATGAAGCCATTCAAGACAGACTGATGACTCTGGACTTTCCCACATCTGACAGACTGCCCAGTCCTTGCGCTCAATTTCATTACCTACTGCCCAGACTGAGCCTGGGTTTGCTCGCGCCGCCGCTTCAATTGTAGCTTGCGAGGGGCGGTAAGAATAAGAGGTCGATTCATTGGTCGGTTCAATGTAAGGGCATTCTTCCCTAAATGCGTACTGCCAGTAGGTATTACCACTATCGTTTGTGCAACTTAAACTTTGATGTACCCGTATCATTTGTAGATAGTCAATATTATCTGGGCGTACTGGATTGGCATTAACACCCCAGTTCAAATACCAACCTGCCTTCAGATTGACTGCATTTCCGAAAGCTGAAATTGTGTTGGGGCCTCCAGAGGCGTAGGTAAGGCCGTACCCCATACGGCTAGCTAGATATGGGACATCAGTAACCATGGGAATATAGATAAAATTAGACTGCTCAGGATCATTTGCATGAACAGCAGTGCTTTTGACAAGGGCTTGTCCTGATGGTAGCAAAAGCCCGATACAGATCAGTAGAACGAGTTTTCCTTTGAGGCCAAAAAAGGATGACTTGGGCAATGACATTGTAATGTTAACTCCTATTTTACCTAATTTTAAACAAGAAACATTGGATTGTCCGCAGCGTTAAAAATTGTTCACATTGTTCATATGTGGTGCCTTACAAGATTACGAGTCGTATGTATACCATAGAGCGGTAGAAGGATCAAATAGATTCTGCTATCACTCTGAGAAAATTTATCAGATCCGTGAAAAACGATAATGGGCAGGTTGGCGGTGGACACAAGTTCAAACCGCAGCCGAATAGGGTAAGCGTGCTGAAGCGCACTAAACCCAACTGCCGCAATCGGACTACCCACTACAAATTCGGTAAACAACCTGGTTTTTTGGGCAGAGTCAATAAACAAACGGCAACAACTTAGGCACCTTGCTTTGATATTGCTCATATTGATCAAATTTGTTCGTTAACCACTGCTCCTCTTTCCTAGATTTGATGTCAAAGAAGAGCAAGAGGATCCCTGAATAGATGAGCATAAGAGGACTCCCCTTCCAAAGTGACCATCCCAGTGCGCCCAAAAGTATCCCACTGTAAATTGGGTGTCGCACAAACCTGTAAGCACCGTGGGTTACTAGCTTGGCATCATCTTTAGGATGAGGCAGCGCTGTTAGGTTGCTACCCAAATGCAAGGTCCCAGCAGCCAACAATAGTAATCCACATCCTGCGAAGAGCAGGCCAAATAGTTGAGAAACCGTTCGTATTCGCCCTTCCCAGCTTGGTAGCCACTCAGTTGATTCGGGGCCAAATGCAATGAGGGCAAAGAGAAAAAACTGTAAGATGACGTACCACTCGCCTCGCTCTCCCCGCCACCGCCTCTGATTACTCATACTGCAGAGCCTCAACTGGCCTTAAGCGGCTGACCCGCCAAGCTGGATATAGACTTCCCAATAGGGCCAGAACCAGCACGCCAATGACGGCTTGTGCAAAGGTTCCCACCGTCCATACTGGTTTGAGGAAGCCACCAAAGCCAGGGGCGTTGACGGCCAATGCAAGCAGTCCAATACCAAGCAGGCAGCCCAAAGCCGCGGCCAACAGGCAGAGAAGTAGACTCTCTTGTAGCACCTGACCCACAATCCGTCGACCAGGCCAACCAACTGCACGTAGGGTACCAATCTCCCGAGTACGTTCATAGATGGTCATAAGCATAGTGTTTGCCACCACAATTCCACCAATGACCATAGCCAACAATCCTATGGCGCCGGCGAACGCCTGGGTGGACTGGATATCCGCCGTATTTTGGGCAAAGTCGCTAGATATGCTGGCCTTGGCGTCGGGAAAGCGCATTTCGATGGTGGCCCGCACTGCGTCGGCATCAGAAGGATTTTTCACGTCCACAAACATAAAGCTGACCGAGCGGGGACGATTGAGCAAGCTTTGGGCTTCACTCAGCGCCAGCAGCCCACCGCCCTCTTCCCAGGCTACGCCTGTCTCAAAGAGTCCCACCACTTTATAGCGGGAATTGTAGAGGGTCATCGTGTCCCCCACGCCAACTTTGTAGCTCTCGGCTGCCGTGGCCCCCATGACAACCTCGTTGGGTCGCTGAATCCGGCGTCCTTCCACAATTTTGTAGTGGTCTACGGCTGCACTGTTGGGATCAAGACCGGTGATGATGAAAAGGGGCATCTCCTCGGTCATGAGAACGCCGAGCATGGTAGGGCTAACTGATTTCACTTGGGGCATAGCCTGAATTAACCGCACCATGCGTTCGTCCAGGGAACTAAGGCTAATGTCTGGCACATCCCGTTGCATAACGGTGATGCTGCCGGGGCTGCCACTGCCAGCCAAATTGTTCAGCTGGCCGATCATTCCGTTGGTGATCCCACCTAGCATGACCAATGTGGCCACACCAATACCGATACTGGATGCCGCTATCAAGGTACGGTTGCGTCGCCGCCAGAGGTTGCGGAAGGATTGATTCCCGACTCGGCTAAGCCACCCCTTGCCTGCATCCAGGGTACCACCACCTTCGTAGCGCAAGGCTTCAATGGGCTGTAGGTTGGCCGCGCGCCACGCCGGATAAACACCACCGATTAATCCAAGCACCAGCGCGGTCACCATACCTTGGACATAGCCACCCACCGAATAGGCAGGCGTGAGCATGGCTCCATAACCCGGAATGGCCTCCACTGCTTCGGCCATTAGGGTACCCAGTAGCAGCCCCAACAAGCCACCAAAGAAACTGAGCAGCAACGACTCACCCAAGATCATACGCAAGATGCGCCAGCGGCTCCATCCCACGGCTCGCAGCGTGCCGATTTCCCGAGTGCGCTCCATAACGCTCATGACCATGGCGTTCATCATCCCCAAACCACCAATGAGGATGGCAATACCGCCAATGCCCCAAACATAGCCTTGCAGGATGCCATCCCACTGCTGGTTTGCTTCCCGTTCACTGGTGCGGCTCACTTTGATGTCGTCGTCGAAGGACTCAATGCGTTCAATGACCTGCTCTGGGTTACCACCCCGGCGCAGCCCAATCTGAAAGAGACTGACCTGTCGCTCAAACTGCAAAATCTCTTGGGCATCCTCCAGCACCAGGACACCGCCAGACTCTTCCATGGCTTGGCCTGTCTCATAGATGCCTACAATGCGGTATGGCGCGCCGTAGATGCGCAGCGTATCCCCCACCGCCATCTTGAGGGACTCCATGGCCCGTTGTCCTACAATAATCTGACCAGGCCCGGTAACGGGCTTTCCCTCTACCACTCGGTAATGTTGAATGGCTGATGAATTAGTTTCGTAACCAAAGACAAGAAAGACGGGCAGATCATCTAGCGCCACCCAGCCATAGGCTCCAGCGTCTACATTTTGCACATCGGGAATAGCCTGAACGCGTTGGGCAAGATTCTGATCGAGCTTGCTAAAGACGGGGTCGATGGCGTTTGCTTGGATAGCCAGAAGATCATTTGTACCGCCTCCTACAGCCGTGGCATAGTTGCTAGAGATGCCACCAGCCATCGCGCTCAACCCCACGATGGCTGCTACACCGATGGCAATGCCTGTCAGCGTAAGCAGACTTCGGATCAAACGTCGAGAAAGATTTTTGAGTATCATAGATCTACTATAGCATAGGTCAATGTAAGAGGAAACCTACCTGGTAAACCCGGATGCATCCCAGATTTGGGGTCAAAGAGCGTGTTGCACTGTTAACAGATAGATTCGCGCTTGAAACAATGCTTGAACAGTGCGACGCACTCGAGGCGGATCCTCCATTTTTGGGATACACTCACTAAAACCTGGTAAAACTATCGATGATCTATTTTTGGATCGTTTTGTAAAGATTTGTCGTGGTCGCTCGTAGCCGTTTGGTCAGTGTATTCTGGCTGCTGGCCTGGTTCCCAACAAAAATCATGCCCAAAGCATCATTGGTAAACCCTTTGCCCTTTTCAATAACAGAGATTGGCTTCGCCTGGGTTGCTTGGGAAATTCCATAGTTAAATGTCGTCAAGCCGGAGAATGCAATCTCCTCAATGCGTTTGATCTCAGCTTCCGTAAGTTCTCTCTCCCACTTATTAAAGTTGGGCTTGAGGATCTTTTGCCCGTAATTCAATTTCCCATCGATACGTTCTGACGTATGCTCATGGTGATTGAGCATCTGCTTTGAAAATGGGATGCCGAGAAATTGGCACACCGAGTGGGAGAACGCTTCTGTCTCTAAAAGAAGGGATTCATACCTAACGAAAAGGGACTGCTCTGCGGGCAACGATTGGGCCGCGTTCCACCCTTTTGTCATCCGCTGATTCCATTTTTCCGCACACCAGAGTCTATCCTTCCCCCACTTCTTATGCCAAGATAAGCAAACATCCCGCACATCGCGTACAAGAACCAAAAACTTGGCCTCAGGAAACATCTGGTGCAGTGCCTTCATATTTTCCGTGTTTTGGGGTGTTTTGTTTCCCCAAATAGAGCGCTCCTGTGTGGAAAATAGATGCTTTAACAGCGGGCCAAATGTCGCTGACTTGTGTGATCTGAGATAATCATCTATATCAATATCCAAATTTTCACAATTGCCCCATATGTCTGTCTTGGAGAAAAACGAGCGGATTTCTTTGTACTGCTCTACTGTTTTAATCTGGGTATTGGCCGAGTACCCTTGTTCATTGAGGGTGTGCAAGAGAGGCATTTCGCCATTCAAATAGATTTCTGGGTGGGCATTTAGAACCGTTTTGAGTAAGTCGGTTCCTCCGCTTGGAAACCCACAAACAAAAAGCATTTGATTATCCATCGCGTTCCTACTGATTATGAAATAAAGATGAGTGTGAGCTTGGTTGCTCCGCGTTTCCGCTACCTGATTATACACAATAAACTTGGCTATTGAGCTAGATTTTGGTTACGATTCCGTCACGTAATGATCCAACTCCTACTTTTCAGGGTAGACTGCAACCATATAGTTCACTATCATTTAGCAGAGCTTGAGACGAAGAATCTTCTTCCTAAGGATCGAGAATTTAATAAAACGTAATGAAAGATCTCTCGGGTACTCGAGATGACAGGCCCGAAGTTTGGGTTTTATTTGATCTTGATTCCTAATGCAAGACAAACTGAGATTCTTCGCCGCTATGCCGCTTTGCGGTCCCTGCATGAACCGAAAGACGCAGTGGGATCTACCCTGTAAATAGGAGGCGGATTGGATGGATTAACAGGATCATTTTCACCCTCCGTGGTGCCTTCTGATCCATAAAAACTACTGATTGTTTATCGAAGAAAGCTCAATCTTGTCAACGAATAGGCTACTGGGATCTTTTGCATCATTGCTGGCAACAATCGATAAATCGATCATCTGATCAAGATAAGGAGTTAGATCCACACTTATCTGAACCCAGCCGTCGGTATTTGCGGATATACAGAGCGGATATTTATGAAACCATATGCCGTTGATGGCGACACCACCAAAGTCGTGGCCGCAGCTATCTTTGGCATCGATCCAGTGCCAATAGGTTAGCAAGGGGGCATCTGATGGCACAGTAATGTTGAACTGGGTCACAGATGATACTTCGTTAATGGCTCCCCCCAGCCAAGCCGCCGAGATGCCAGAGTGGGCAGGTATCTGCAATGCCAATTCTGAATTGGGATTGACGATGAGCATGTATCCGTTGGCAGACTGCTCAAGCCATGTACTGTTGCCCGACTCAAAATCACCATTCAGAATCGGTGCCTTATCCGTACTTGTAACCTGCAAATCGTACCTAACGCCCGGTCCGCCACTTTCTGAGCTGTAATTGCGTATAAGAACGGTATAGGCTCCATCGCTGCTGCTGGTCCAATCCAAGCGCGAGGCGACTCCGACGCCACTGTCATCGTCAACAGCCAACTCTACCTCACCTGCCTGATCCCAAAGGCTGATTACCGTATCTGCCCCCCCCTGAAGATTCGACGTTTCGATGCGATAGCTTATATTGGCTTGGGCTTCAAATTGGACCCAATCACCATCACCAGCTTGATGGAAAGTGCGGGGCTGACGTTCCCCCCAAGCCATAGTTGAGAAAGCATCCGTAGGCAAATTATCCGGCTCATACTCATCCGCTGTTTTGTCACTCAGCAAGTCGTAGACGCCAATTTGATAGACCATCCGCTTGGCCAAATTCGTAATACTGCTTGCTCTGTTTCGAGCAACGCTTGTCCCAAACTCACCCCGAAAATCCGTTACCTTTATGGAGTAGATTCCATCACTCGGTGCCACCCAATCAATCCGTGAGGCAAAGCCGGTTCCATTGTCGTCATCCTGCTGCAGGAGTGTAGTCCCATCTTGGTCGTACAGGGCAAGCACGGTATCTGTGCTGCCTTCCAGATTAAAGGTCTCTACCCGATAGGGAACTCCTGCTATACCGTAAAAGAGAAGCCAATCTTGATCTTGTGGATGGTGGAAGGTATGCAACTGGGTCGAGCCACTAGGCTTAATGCGCGCACCTTGGCTCTGCTCATCGTCTGATTCATAGAGGTCCGCTCTACTCTGTGGATTGTAAATGGTAAAATCATAGGTAGCCTGAGGGTGGCCCCATCCACCATAGGAATGAATCTTTACAAAGACCTGGGCGTCCTCTGTTGCCGTCCATTCGATGAGCGATGCACGCCCTACCGTGTCATCATTACTCTCGAGTATGGTTGTGCCGTCGCTTGCATAGATCGTCAGAATTGTATCCGCGCCACCTCGCAAATTACTTGTCTCTAGCACATACTGGTTGCCTGAAACAGCGTCGAAGTGAACCCAATCCTTATCTCCTGGTCGGTGGAAAGAACGAATCTGTATGGGGCCATTTGGTGAAAGCCATTCGCTGTTTGGTCCAATTATCCGTTCATCCGTTGTGAAAGAAGTATCTGCTAAATAGGTGTGGAAATCGACAAATGTGGATGAGGTTGAATCATCATCTTGCTCAAAAGCGTCACCGAGAGCCAATGACGTATCTTCCTGGGTGTGGATTGAAAGCGTATATCCCATCTCTGATTGGTTGCCGCGAACCGTACGACCACGAACCCGGACAAAGTAGCTGGCATTTTCATCGGCTTGCCACACTATCTGAGAGCGCAAATCTCCTGAAGCTAAATCATCATTGACTGCCAACAACAGGGCCCCATCAGTACCATACAGCTCCAGAATTGTGTCAGATCCACTTATGAGTTGGCTGGTCTCGATTTTGTAAGAGTTCCCTGCCGAAACGGAGAACTGTACCCAGTCCTCATCATCCGCCTTATGGAAGGTGCGAGCATGGCGTGTGCCATCCGCTGGCACCAACGGGCCTTGCAAAGGCTCATTGTCTGGCTCGGCAGAATCACCCGTTCGTGGTTCACTTGGCTGGCTGGCAAGACTCAACTCATACACCATCTCTGGATGTCCCTCACTGATGTCATAGTGGGTCACTCGCAGAAGTAAACTTTCAGTACGCTCTGCACGCCATTTGATGGTGGAATGAAGGTCACCGTCTGGCTGGTCATCCTGTTCGCTTAGTAAAGTTGTTCCGTCAGCAGCATAGAGTTGTAAAAATGTATCAATTCCCCCCTGTAGATTGGCTGTTCGGATAGTATATGTTTGGCCAGCTATAACATCGATCTGGCTCCAATCTTCGTCCCCTGGTTGATGAATAGTATGGTGCTGACTACTACCGTTGTTGGGAAGGATGCCCGCATCAGTGGCCAAGTTGTTGGGTTCATAGAGATCGCCTAACTCTTCTGGTTCTGGAGCTTGACCTTGGATGCGTAGGGTATAGCCCGTTGATTCTGTCTCTTCATAATCAGGATGGTTCTGCAACTGCACATAAAAACGCCCTGATTGAGGTGCTGTCCAAATTAGGCGAGAGCCACGATTCCCAGCGCTATCATCATCCTCGGCAATTTTCTTAGTGCCATTCGGGCGAAAGAGGGCCAAGACTGTATCTGTTCCTTCATCGAGATCGCTTGTCTCGACGGTGTATTCGAACCCCTCAGTTGCGTTAAAATACCGCCAATCTTCATCATCTGCCACGTGAAATGTGTGGCGCTGGCCGATACCGTCTGTAGGCATAAGGCGTGCTTCAGCAAATGTGTCATCGGGTTCATGATCGTCGCCACTTGGCTCTGGCGGATTCATCCTTTCCTGAATCCATCCTTCAAACTGGCTAAGATCCGTATACACACCGGGGAACCCCTCATCTCCGCACCCCTGTCCCCAACTAACGATACCGATTTGGTGCCACGTTTCTGCCGCTTCAAAGTGCAAGGGACCCCCACTATCCCCTTGACAGGCATCCCTTCCTACTTCCCCCGCACAAAACATATTCGCCGTGATTCGACCATTATACGCCTGGTCACAGATATGCCAGCTGATGACTGGAATTGTAACTTGGAGTAGCTCATCTGGTCTGGAATCAGGTTCGCCAAAGACTGTTCTACCCCACCCTGTCGCGGTAACTAGATCTCCAGGACCAAAGGCTGGCATGCCTAGGGAAACTGGCTGTTGTGAAGAGGGTTGGCTCAATTTCAGCAGCCCGATATCAGCATCGAGTGTACCCCGCTGGAACCCATCATAAATAAAAATTTGGCTGACTCTCTGCTCTTCACCTCCAGTATCCGATAGACGGTGACGCCCTAGAATGATTAGAAGATCATCTGCTCTTAGATCCTCCACACAATGTGCAGCGGTTAAAATCCACTCTGACTCAATCAGGGAGCCACCGCAAAAATAAAGAGGATCACCAATGGGGCGAAGGAGGTAGATAGCTGCTTGCCATGGCCAAGCACCTTCGACTGCTTCTTGACCACCAACAATCGTAAGGCCCTGAGCTACCACACCCTGCGCATTCTGCGATGCCTGGGAATCCCCTGAGGATTGTCGGTTGCTAAGGTTTTGTGAATTGCTGGCAATCAGCGGTAAAAACAATTGGCTTGGCTGATTTTGAGCATCTGGATCCGAGACTACCGTCAAGGTGGTAGTGGGTGTCAAACTGATGTCCAGATGAGGAACGCCAGGTTGCGTTGTTGCCATAAGGGTCGGCGTGCCGGTCGGGGTAACCGTTTGGATGGGTGCTGCTGTAGGCTGCACGGTATTATTGGGTGTGGGTGTGTGAACGGGTCGAGTAGGGGTTGCTTCCTCTGTCCAGGTGGGTGTTGGCTCCGCCGTCTTTGTTTTATCTAAGGGAGATGATGTAGCTATAGGAGTTGCCGCTATGCTTTGTGTGGCCGTTGCCGTCCTCAGTTGTTCAGTAGGCGTGGCACTCGGTGTAGCCGTCAGAGAGGCAGGCGGCGAAACAACAGGGGTTGCACTAGGGAGTGGGTTAGGTGTCTCCGTTACTGCAGTAGGTTCCGACTCCAATACCGTGAGAACCACTGTCTCTTCGACTTGGGAGCCATCTTCATTGAGTACAATGGCGCGGATTTGGTGCTCCCCAGGCTCGGTCCACACATAGAGCGCCATATCTTTTCCGCGCCCACTGGCAGGTTCAGGAATCCAACGCACGGTATGTTCTGTTGCATTGGCAGGCAGTGTGTTAACAGAAATGGAGATCGTTTCACCTTTCTGAACAATCTGTGCTGGGGAAACGGTCAAAATGGCGTGCTGAACAGGGATTGAAGGTTCTTGGGCAATGTTCAGAATCTTTTCTGCTTTGATGTTGCTACCTAATTGATCGGTCGCAATTACTTTGATTATCTCCTTGCCAGCAGTTGGCCAATGGTAGATGGCAACAGCTGTACCTTGTCCATTGGATGGTTCAGGAGACCATAGGTACTTTACACCATTTGTGGCCTCCTTCGGTATGATATGTGCGCTAAGTTGGATTGGTTTGTGGGGGATGCCCTCTGACGGCCCCCATATGCTCAACCCATGGAGCCGTGTTGCGATTTCCGCAGACGATTGGGCCTGAGCAAGTCCGGTGCCTTGAATCAGTTGTATACTCCATAGAGTAAGCAAAAGTAGAAGCATGATCCACTTGCTTAGTTTGGACGTATATCCTAAGTTCATTAGCTTCGTACGCCAATGAACTAGGGGGAGCTGGATTTTAAACTGTCTCTGACCTACCATATACAAACAACAAGTTTGTACCGTCAATCTTCGCAACATCTGTAACAACATCCGCGGCAACTCCGAAGTACATTTGCCAAAAATTAGACTCAGTTAATCTTCTGTGATTCGGAACAAAGAGAACATTTTCTGAGATGCATGGCTGGGAATTGGGCAAGCAATAATGAGACAACTGCCTTTTTCATAATAGGGATGGGATGACTACAGCTTTGCCAACCCGGCACCCATCAAACATCGTTCCACATACGGGTGCAGACCCGAAGGAATCTGGTTCACCCAACGAAATTCTGTGTGATGATTGTCTAAAACAGGTTTAAAGTCTGGCGCGGTGGGATAGAGAAAAAAGCAGCTGTTAATGCTATGGACGGGAATATTGTTGGGGCCATCAGGAAAGATGGTTTCAGCGGTGTGAATGATGGGGCCTACGTGGCATTCGATACCGACTTCATCATAGGCTTTACGGATGGCTGCATCCCGCATCATTTCGCCCTTAAGGACACGGCCGCCCGGGACCCACCACTCGCCTCTTGCCGGTGCATCCTGGCGATTAACCAACAGAACGGAACCATTGGCTACAATGGCCACATCGACACAGGCGACGGGCATATTCTCCAAAATCTGAAAATAGAGTTCTGAGGGAATAAAGTTACTCATGAACCGCATTATACCACAAAGGTAATTACGGCAAATGTTCCAAGCTTCTGTTGGTTTGCGTAGGGTTTACTCTACGATTCCCCTACGATTTTTGTGTGATTCGCTAGAGATTGTCAACAGTCTGTAAGGCAATATTGGTCGGATTGGCATTCTTTGCGGCTCGGATAAGGTCTGTATGCCACCCCTCTTGGTCCGCCCGGTTGATGAGCCTGAATATGATTTCATCGAGGTTGTTACCCATAGCCAGTGCATCAATCGGGCGATTTAACTGGATACGTATCATTTTGGCAAGAGCGGCATGGGTGGGAAACGCATCTAAGAGGGCTTTCTGCAAACTTTGAAGATCCGCCCGGTTGCGGTGGCGGAAGAGAGGTGGGGATATCACTTCCTGGAACCGATCCGCCACCCACCTACTTTCATGAGTCAGCAGATCAACCAAGGAAATCTCAGCTGGATGAGCCGATGTGCTGGATAATGCATTTTGCTGAGAGTAGGTTTGGATGTATAGAGCGTAGGGGGAGCCGTCCGGCTGACGATGCTTAGTGCCACCGCCCCCAGCCAGATGGCCATAGAGGATTCGACTGCTCTTGAGTTGAATCCGTATATCTACTTCATTGAGAGCTTGGGCTAGATGAACCTGGGGAAGGCCAGACAGAGCATCTGCCACATATGCCGCTATCCCAGCCGTATTCCGCTGAATCAACCATGAATGAAAGACCTCTTTGTGTACACTAGGATATTCAACGAATCGGCCGCACAATGGGCAGTGGTAGGTTGCCATTTCTGGATGAACAGATTCGTCCACATGAAGCAGCCCTTCACAATCCAGATCGAGAATCTCCTGGGGGTAATCCTCATCAGCTGGATGAGTACACTTGATAAACGAGAATGGGTCAATGGTAATAATCCCTAGGCGGGCAAGCTGCTGGGCGCTATATCGCAGACCCATTTCTTGGATCTGCGGCTTGAAGGCACCTCGCAGTAACCGGATTACGTGGCGTTTATCGAGCAGCGGGAATAGCTGTGACATGATATTCTTCTCTCAAATAGGTTTCAAAGCTCTTGCACATTTGGCTGCTGGCGTGAGTCCCTAGATAGCGAGCAATGACCGACTCTGCTGTGCATTCATCGATACGAATCTTGAAAATGTTGGAGCGCGAACGGCTGTTGGCCACCGCTTCATAAACTAGACTAATGTGACGCAAGCTGGCTAGTTCATCTAGCAAGGGCAGACCCTGATCCTCTAAATAATCCAGCGTCGTCTCTAATGGCTGCTGCCGGCTGCCCCTTATTACCAGTGTTGGACTACCTGGAATCGGTGCGTGGGAAAGATGGACTTCGAGTAATATTAGCTTTTTGTCTTCACCATACCGTAGTGAAGAGAGTAAACGACGTAGTGCAGGTAAGGCTGTTTGGGCATCGTCATTGATGTATGTAACGGGCTGGCCAAGCTGAGCGGCCGCAATAGCTTGGCCAATGAGACGGCCAATACCCTTGGTCGACCGTTCTTCCAAAGAACGCAACTGCCGATGAAACTTCAGGACAATAAACTCGACCTCCTCACCAAAGAGGGTGCGATGGATCTCATTGATGCTCTTCTGCTGCAAATTACGATAAATGAACAGCATGACGGGACCCATCGATTGGGAAAGGACACGTAGGCACGTACTATGCCGACCACCTTTTGGACCATTTTCAAAGGCTGCCAACACTTGGTTCACGTCAGCTTTGGACAGAATAGTCGCCTTGGGCGACTTGGTTGTCCGTTCTATGCCGTCTGAACGTTGCAAACGCTTTTCCGTTGCCGGTGTTGGGACCTCTCGCCTAGCTTGACTGGGCGCATTGATCCACTCTTCATCTTGAACCATGACAAATCGATTGTAGTTGAAGCGTTCAGATCGTTCGTAGAGGACCACTAGCTGGAGATCATCCGGGTTTTGCAGATAGATCAGAGTGGCTATGGTCAAACGACGACTGCGTTGGGTTAATGGACTCAGAATCAGCAGCTCTGCTACCTCTTGATTAAGTAATAGGCGTGCCATCTCTTCTAGGGCCTGATGACTGCGCCCATGCATCAAGGCATCTAGCAGAAAGAGCATCTCTGCCCATCCCCCGGCAGATCCATGTAAAAGATGTTCGACAGCCAGTGCCGCAATACGGTTTGCCATCTTTTCCATGGTGGCTCTTTCTAAATCAATGCCGAGCCATTGGGCCAATACACTTAGCAGCGTATGGTCTAGCTTTAGCAGCTGGCTGGCCATCCACGCTTCATCCACCATCTGCTTCCCTAGAATCTGTCCGTGCCAGATGCCTAATCGTTCCCAATAGATTGACGACTGTTCTGGCACATCACCTATTCCAGGCAAGTATCCCAACAGTGTTGAAATCAACTTTGTTTTTTCTGGGCTAGCGTTCATCAGTCGTTAGTTCTTTTAGATGTTTGTGGATCTCCACCATGGCCAGCGTATCTTGTCGGCAATAGACGAGTAGATCGTCGATCATCTGCTGCTTTGCTGCTGGCTCGGTTGTCCGGACCATCTTGGCCCACACAGCTTGCGCCTCATCTCCTCGGCTGACCCGAAGCCCTTTGTATGAAAGATGGGGGGCAATGACTGGCAGCACATTTTTGATTGAGTTGGAGCCTCGAAAGCGATAGCTCTTGTAATCTTGACGGAAGATGTCGAGCTGATCCCATAGACGGTCAATAACCGACTGAATTGCCCTCTCGTAAGCGGGGACAAGAGCCGCTAGCTTACGCAGGACACTCCGCTCAAATTGGGCGTTGTAGACGACTACAGACCCAACTGGACCAATGTGGTCCATAAGGCTCATGAGCAACGGCTCCCTGGTATCATTCGTATCGGTGTGGAGATACTCACAATGAGCTAGTCGGCCATCTTCATAGAGAATGTGGCAGCTGTATTGGAAAGGAGCTTGCTCATATGGCCTTAATCCTGAGTGACTTGGAATGGCTGCGGCATCGGTCTCGAAATCAAAGAAATAGATGGGGTAGGTCAGCGTCTTTAGCTTCTTTCGGATGGCTGGAATATCGATCTCTTCTCGCTCTTCCTGCATCAACAGAACAGCATCCTGTTGATTCCCGCTCAGCGGGAATTCGGGTGGCAGGTCATGAAGGGAGAGAATTCCCTGCTGCGCCAAGCGGCTTTTCTCTTTTCCTTTAAGCCGAGGGATAGAAAAGATGGAAGGCTCAGGCAGATTTTGCCAACAATAGGTTTGAAATGGGCAAGGGTATGGCTTCTGGCAATGATGACCTATAGGGACGGCAGGCTCCTCTTCCCTGGCTAATAATCCATGAAAATCGGCTACCCGCCCGGGTAAATCGTCAAGATAGTCAGCGACCTCTGCTGTGACATCCTGTTCATGAAAGAGATTGGCGTGATCGGGACGTAGCGCCTCTTTGCTGTTGATGTGGAGCAGCCGCTGTCGGCGTAGCCATAGCCCTGCCTGCTCGATGACGTAGGTCTGCATGGCAATATCATGGAGATATTCTGGCTTAAGTTTGGTCGATGCCTTGACTTCGATCAGGTCCCACGTGCCATCAAAGTTATTGGCAATCATATCAGCCATTATCAGGATGCCATCGTATAAGAACGTTGCCTCAAAGATGGCCGGCGGATTTCGCGTTAAGGCTATTGCTGTCTCCTTTACTGCTGGTGCGCCCACTTGGGTTACCAATAGACCATGGGAAAACATACGCTCACGTGCCAGAATGCCTACCCGAGTCCCTTCATCCATGGTTCGCTGCTGAGCCACAGATGGCGGGGTAGCCAACTCACGCCGATGATGCTGCAACCACAAGCGCTTACGGCAAAGAATCCCCTCTACATAACGGGTTTTAGTCAATTGAAATGTTTCTGTTTGTTCCATAAGATTTGTTTATAGAGTTGCAGGTTTGCAGCCCCCGATAACTACATTCGCGGGTGACAAGGTTTGCAAGTGAGCGAGTAGCGGTAGAATCTGTCCTTGCCACTTGCCACTTGCCACTTGCCACTTGCCACTTGCCACTTGCCACTTGCCACTTGCCACTTGCCTCACGCTACCACCAGTCCATACCGATCCAAACTTTCTACTAAATCTGCTTTGGATGCAGACTTGGGTTTGTCGGCTAGGATTTCAATAATGGCTATATCCGTCCCGTGGCTTCGGGTACGTTCCTGAGCCACATCTTTCATCTCCTTGACCAACTTTTCATGATTGGTTGATTCAAGAAAAATGGGTACATAGATGCCATACTTGGCCCGATCTGCTAGCAGGTAAAGGGGCAGTTGGATGCCTACACCGTCGAGCAACTTGGCCGAATTGAATAGCTTTACTTCTACAATGCATTTGGTGTCGTAGCCAATCGAGAACTTAAAGTCGAGAAATCCGCGGCCTGAAAGTGGCTCCCGATTGATGTCAATGTCCATGGCTTGGCACATGGGGCGTAGCCAATGTTTGAGGGCAATCTGACACTCTTCTTCACTACGTAACATCAGTTGGCCTTTACCTAAATTGCTCACCAGAAGCTTATGGCCATCATCTTGCTCAACGGCATGGCGAATTTCCAAAAAGAAGCGCTGAATCGTCGAAAAGAATTGATCCTGGCTATCAATCGCTGTATTCACAAAGGCTTTGGTCCGATTAGTCGAGATGCCCAACTCTTCCGAGACGCTATCGACGTTCTCTTCACTCAGGCGCTCTTCTGGTTGGTAGACCTGCTGTGATTTCTTTTCGTGTAGCAATACGTAGCGGTTCTCTAGCAGCCATCGGCGCAAAAATTCATTACCTAAGACCCATCCGTCCCCCTTGGCCTTGAGATGACCCAACTCTCGTAACGACTGCAGCGTCTTGTGTAGGTAGGCTCGATTCTCCAACCCTACCATGGCATAGAGCTGCTCTTCCGTAACTGTGTTGAATTCGGATACGGTCAGTAAAATTTGTTGCTCCAAAGGAAGGATCTGCTGAAAATCAATCTGGAAAAAAGCATCTAATACATGATCCAACATAAGATCGGCCTCTTCTACTGGACGCAGATAGGCACTGCCGCCGCCAGCCCCTTGTTCATAGACCTGTGCGGTATAGAGGCGATGGCACAGATACTGAATTAGAAATGGGTGGTGGTTGGTGTAGAATAAGATCTCTTCGATAACCGTCTGCTCGGCCGTTATCTTGCTGTTGCCTTGTTTTTGGCAGATTAGATCGATGGCACTCTCTCGGTCAAAGGGCCAGAGCATGGTCAGGGTAAAGCCAAACAGAAATGGGCTTGTGACCCAATCCAGGCTTTGAGCTGTAAGGCGGGTGAGCAACTGAGTAGAGGCGACAACCGTGCGTTGGTGACCCTCCTGCATGGTCTTGCGCAGGCGAGCTAGCCAAGAACTGTTTACTTCATTAATTTCAATGAGGACTTCTGCTTCATCGACCAAAAGCAAGAGTTGTTTGTAGCTGCGGGATAGCGCACGATTTAGACGACGCAAGATAACAACGGCATCTTTGCCCTCCAGCGCATCAATATCAATGCCGTGTTCCTCAAAGCGTTCGGCTTCGTCCTCAAGTGCAAGGTGGAGTTCAGTGGAAAGGTCTTCGGGCGTGGTGCAGCCCTGGAGATCCCAGAAGAGTGGCTCCCACTCAGAATCAGGTTCCTGAGTGATGAGTTCCATTTGCCGCAGTAAGGACGTTTTGCCCATGCGGCGGGTACCCACGAGCCAAAAGGCATGATCCTGGGCAGTCAAAAAGTAGTCAATTAGGGTCTGACGGGCGTAGTGTTCGGAACCACGTACCCAACGACCAACGATGTAAGAACCTGTCATGGCAGCGATGTTTCTAGCGATGATGTATCGGTTTAGCTAGATAAAATTTGTTCTCTCCATTTAACGTTTGAGAGAGTGGCCTACACAAGGGCCGGAACAAAATTTTACTGGCAGACTATATCGAACGAAAAAACGAAAATTGCGTATACGATTATCGTATACGGATTACGATTTTCATACGAAGACAGATACAGGACAGTAACAAGACCTTCCACTCTACTTAGTAGAACGCGAAAAGACTGTTTCATTAAGCCCTTTTGGATGCTAGAAAGGCAGTAATGTTGGTTCTTTGCGTCAGAAAAATTCTCCAACGTCAAAGATAGTGTATATTATTTGTGTAATGGTTGTCAAGAAAAGAGTATTACGGGGTCAATCTAATTTAACATAAGAAAACTTTGGCCGCCACACTCTTTGTGCAACTATCACTATTTATTCCCCATACGTCCAAGGATTATTTATTTGCCGTGGACTATTGAGTAGGCGAAGCATATATTTCAGTCGTAGATATAGTGATAGATCTAGTCGTAGAGTGAGCATAGATTTTCCATGCTATCTAGAGGGGTGTAGGATGGTCTTCCCACAACATTGCCATCAGTGCTTGACGGTCCGTTTTCCCGGTGGAGGTTTGGGGCAGTTGGTTAATAAAATGAAAGCTATCCGGCATCATATATTTCGGTAACTGTTTGGTGAGGTAGGTTTTGATCTTAGTTATGGTGATCTGGCTCTCTGTTCGCAGCACGATTGCCGCCGACAAGCGATGACTAACCTCTTCGTCGGGAATGGCTAATACAGCAACTTCCGCAATGTCGGGATGATTGTAGAGCGCCGTTTCAATCTCCCCCAATTCAATGCGATAGCCGCGACTCTTTATCATATTGTCCAAACGTCCCAGAAAGTGGAATCTACCATTCGTACCGACTTCGACCCGATCACCAGTCCGATAGAGTTTCTCGGCATCCAGCCCTGCAATAACCGGCTGCTCAATCAACGACTGCGCTGTCCGTTCAGGTAACCCCCAATAGCCACGCATAAGCGTCGGTCCGCGCACCACGAGCTCACCCTGCTCGCCAACAGCGGCACGAGAGCCATCCTCTTTGAGTGCAAAGACATGGCTGTTGGCACAAGCCACCCCAATGGGTAGGGGATGGGTAACATCGTCTACAATGTCATTTGGTTGCACATAATGATGGGTGATGACATTGGTTTCGGTCGGTCCGTATAAGTTGACATATTCAGGGTGCGGTATCATTTGGACCAATTGGCGCAGGTACCTAATAGGGAAGACTTCCCCCGCAAACAGAACGCAACGCAAGGCAGAGAAATCATGGTCCACCAACTCGCCATGCTGCACAAGTTTGATCAATATCGAGGGCACCGAGTACCAAACGGTAAGCCGCTGGACAGCAATATATTGGGCTAGGGCCAAAGGAAAGATGGATAAGGTTGATGATAAAAGATGTACTGTAGCACCTGCTTTGAAGGTGACGTACAGATCAAAAATCGACAAATCAAAGTGAAAGGGCGCGTGGCTGGAGAGGCGATCTTTATGGGTTACGCCAAAGGTCTCATGCGCCCAATCGACAAAGGTCAACGCTGCACGATGGGAGAGCATTACACCCTTGGGATTGCCTGTGGAGCCAGAGGTGTAGAGGATATAGGCCAGATCACTTTCGATAAACGCGGGGATGTGAGGAGGCTCGTCGTCTTGCTGCTGAATGTCTGCCCAGGTGATAGCTGGGTCCATTCCCACTTGTGCCGTTTCAGGGACCATTTCATCGGTCAATATGAGCTGAACTGTTGGCATAGCTGTGTCGCTCGGCGCTAGACGCTGCCACTGGCTGGCACTGGTAATGAGGCATTGGATACCACAATCTTGCAGAATGTAGACCACGCGGCTGGCGGGCATATCTGGGTCCAGCGGGACATAGGCGGCTCCGGCCTTCATGATGCCAAGTAGCGCAATCACTTTGCGGGATGATTTAGGCAAGAAGACGCCCACGCGATCACCATGCTGCACACCCGATGTGATAAGATGTTGGGCGACTTGGTTTGTTGCAATCTCCAATTCTGCATAGGTGACAGGAACGTCTTCATGCACGATAGCAGGGTGATCGGGGTAACGTTCGGCTGATTGTTGCGCTAATTGTGTTAGAAGGTAGGCCATAATTTTGTTATTCGTAATTGGTAGTTGGCGATTGGTGGCTCGTCGTCACTAGCTATGAGCCTACAGCCCCATCATCCCCGCGATAATGTTCTTCTGAATCTCATTTGTACCAGAATAGAAGCGGCTGGCCAATGCATCGCGCAACTCGCGCTCCAACCCCGTTTCGGTTAGATAACCCAATGTGCCATGGACCTGCATGGCATCTTCGCACGTCGCCACCCACGCCTCACTGAGACAAACTTTGGTCATAGCCGCTTCCATAAGAATCGACTTGTTTTGTGACTTGAGCCACGCGGTCTTGTAGAGCAGGTTGCGCGCATGTTCCAGCCGGATTTGCATGCTGACTAGCTTATCCGCCACCTGTTGAAATTTGCCAATCGGCTGACCAAATTGTTTGCGTTGCCGCGCAAACCTAACTGTGCGTTTGAGTAGGTATTCCATCGAGCCAACTGCGTGAGAAAGAATAAAAGCGCGCTCCCACTCCATGCCATGGGTGAAGATGGCCATGCCACCGCCTTCAACGCCAAGCCGATTGGCAGCAGGAATGACGCATTCCTCAAAGAGCAATTCACCCATCTGCGCCGTGCGCATCCCCATCTTAGATACCGTGCGTTTGACTGAGAAGCCTGACGTATCCTTCTCAACCAGAAAGGCAGAGACTACTTGCTCGCCCTCGCTATCCGTTTCTTGAGCAAAGACCAGCACCAAATCCGCAATGGGGCCATTGGTCGTGTAGATTTTGTGACCGTTGAGGACAATGGTGTCACCATGCTGTTCAGCCGTTGTCTTCATACTATAGGCATCGGACCCGGCATTGGGTTCGCTCACGGCATGGGCCGCAATCCACTCACCGCTGGCGAGCTTAGGCAGATAGTGTGATTTTTGTTCCTCTGTACCAAAAGTGACGACTGGCATAGCGCAGGCCCAAAGATGGGCATTGAGCGCAAAGATGAGGCCATTGTCACGGCAGCCAACGCCCAGCCCTTCCATGGCCAGCACCGCATCGAGGATGTCTAACCCACCACCACCGTATTCTGTTGGCACGGTCAGCCCCATGTAGCCTTGTTCGGCACAGGCGCGCCACCCCGCCCAGTTGAAGGCTTGCTCATGATCGAGTGAGTCCAGTTCCTGTTGAAGGTGTTCCTGGGCAAAGGTTGTGGCGGCTTTTTTGTGCGCCTGTTGTGATGAAGTTAAACCGAAATTCACGCTAACGTTCCTTATCTAGATACGCTTAACTTGCTGTAGGCATTGCAGAAATTGTTGTGATAGAATTTGTATATTTGGTTCTTCATTCATGCTAATATGATTCCCTGGCACTGTATGTATTTCGATTCCCCCTTTTGCAAGACTGATCCAACCATGAGCAGTCGGTTGTGTAATAAAATCATCACGTTCCTTAGCAAGAAAAAAATGGAGTTTTACTGGGATTGGTGAAGGAATATAGTCCGCCATCGCACGTAAATTGTTTTTGATAACCTGCACTGTACGCAGAGCCTCAGCGATATCTTCAGAGTCGTCATTCTTCTGTTGGAAGAAGAATTTTATTTGCTCGGTTTCACTGAGCATACGAAGTTTTTGGATATCAACTTCGATATCCTCGCCCACATTGAGAAAATAAGAGAGGATATCTGCTGTATCCTTAACCTCAATTTGCATATCATTCTGATTCGGCGTATCAAACATGGCCAAAAACTCAACTGTCTCGCCCTGACTTATCAGATACTGTGCCATTGCATAGGCAAGCAGACCACCAAAAGATGAGCCCACTAAGTAATATGGGCCTTTTGGCTGCACACTCTGTAGCGCTTCAGTATATACAACTGCCATATCCTCTATCGTATTTAGTGGCGATTCTCCTTCCTCAATCCCTATTCCACGGATAGCATAAACCGGCAGTTTTGAAGGCAGGTGCTTGACGAATTCGCGATACAAGTAGACATGGCCGCCAGCAGGGTGTATTAAAATCAAGGGACTATAATCTGGATTGCCTATCTGGAATGGTAAAATCAACGAATTGCGGTGCTGTTCAGACTGGTCGTGCTGTTCAGTAGTAGACATTTGTCCATCATGAATAAGTGCAGCTAGCTGTGCAATAGTCGGTGCGTGGAGTAGCGTATGTACATCCAGATTGTCATGTTCTAGCCCTAAATGTGTACGTAGTTGTGCCAGAAGTTGGACAGCCAGGAGTGAATCTCCTCCAAGCTCAAAGAAATCTGCCTGTGGGCTGGTTACTTTTGTACCCAAACATCTAGACCAGATTGTCGCAATCTTTGCCTCGAGTGGCGTAAGGTTGGCGCTTATTTGTGCCTCTGAATGGTTCACCCCGTGTGATTGGTGTTCATCAGTAATTTTATTTGAATGAGTGATAACTTGCATTTTTTCGACTTGAATCGCTGATGAGGGATCAACTGCATCTGTAGGTCTACTCATCCAATATTTATTTTTAGCCAAAGGATAGGTCGGAAGAGGAATACGACGACGTTTTTCATCGGCATAAAAGCCTTCCCAACCCACCTTTGCACCGTTGGCCCAGAGCTGTCCTAATGTTTGCAGCATTTGGCTAGATTCTGCGTTGTCCTCGTAGATTCGCTGCCGCGGTAGGCTATACAATGTGGTCGTTGTTGGAGGGCAGTGCGGATGTTGATGTGCCAGTGCATATAATGTTTGCCCCGGCCCTACTTCCAACAACACATTCTCACTCTGCTCAAACAGGATTTGTAGGTTGTCACCGAATCGAACAGTCTGCCGTAAATGTTGTGTCCAATAAGCAGCATCTGTCGCCTGCGCAGGCGTAATCCATGTGCCTGTCACATTCGAGAGATAGGGGATGGAGGGTTCGTGTAAGCGTACTTCGTCGAAATATCGGGTGAAAGGCTCCAGAATAGGTTCCATCAGATGTGAATGAAAGGCATGGGATGTATGCAGCGGACGACACTCCACACCAGCGTCTATCAATTGTTGTTGGAGTGTCTCCACCGATTCATCTGTTCCACTAAAGACACAACGCTCTGGTCCATTGACAACTGCTAACGAAATATTTGGAGATAGCCATTGTTGCGCTTGCTCCTCTGGCATTATTGCTGCCAACATTGCCCCCGTCGGCAGGGATTGGATGAGTTGACCGCGCATGGCAATCAACTTTAGGGCATCCTCTAATGAAAATACCCCAGCCAAGCAGGCCGCGACATATTCACCGATGCTATGTCCTGCCATGGCCTTGGGCTGGATGCCCCATGCCATCCATACCTGTGCTAATGCATATTCAACGGCAAATAAGGCTGGCTGTGTGATGGCGGTTTGGCCTAATTGTGGTGCATTTGCTTCATCGTAAATTAACTGGCGAAGGTCTTGCCCAAGATATGGCGTCAACACCATTGCACACTCATCTATGCTTGCACGAAATAGAGGCTCGGTTTCATACAAGTCTACGCTCATGTTGGCATACTGCGAGCCTTGACCGGGGAATAAAAAGAGAACATCGCGGGCTTTTTCAGCGACTTGATAGCGGGGCAAGGTGTCCGTTTGGTTTAGTTGTTCTACAATATCTGCTATGGTACGTCCGACAACCATGCAACGATGGGCAAAATGCTGGCGTCCTCGATTGAGCGTGTACGCAGCATCGGGCAAAATATCCTCTGAGCTTTTTTGTAACCAGTCAGCGAGATTTTGTGTAGACTGCTTAAGCGCAGTTGCGCTTTTCGCTGACAGTGTGACAAGCTGAAAGGGCCGTGTCGCGGGATAAGTTTCCGGCTCTGGTGCTTCCGTAACAATGACATGGGCATTGGTTCCACCTATCCCAAAGGAACTGACGCCTGCATAGCGAGATTGTCCCTCATTAACAGCCCATTCTTGAAGCCGATTGTTCACTTGAAAAGGGCTATTGTCAAAGTCGATCTGCGGATTAGGCGTTTCAAAATGGAGACTTGGAGGCAGTTGACGATGCTTGAGTGCTAGCACAGTTTTGATTAGCCCTGCAACCCCAGCGGCGGTATCAGCATGACCGATATTTGTCTTGAGTGATCCTATGGCACAGTAGCCATACTGTCGCTCACTTGCGGGGATATCACTATAAAATGCTCGGGTGAGTGCTTCAATCTCAATCGGGTCGCCAAGTGGTGTACCCGTGCCGTGTGCTTCAATGTAGCTAATTTCCTCGGGGAGAACATCGGCAGCAGCCTGCGCCTCTAAAATCACGCTGGCTTGCCCACCCACACTGGGCGCGGTGTACCCAATTTTATCCGAACCATCGTTGTTAATGGCCGATCCCATAATGACAGCATGGATGGTGTCCCCATCGGCAATTGCTTCATCAAGCCGCTTGAGCATGACCACGCCAACCCCCCCGCCATTAACGGTTCCTTGGGCCTGGGCATCAAAGGCACGGCAATGTCCATCAGGTGAGAAGATCATTCCTTCTTGGTAGAAATAGCCCTGCCCTTGTGGAAACAGCATTGAGACACCACCAGCCAATGCCATATCGCATTCAAAATTGAGCAAACTTTGGCAGGCCATATGGACAGCGACCAACGACGTTGAGCAAGCTGTTTGTACCGTCACCGCTGGCCCAGTTAAGTTAAGTTTATACGCGGTGCGCGTTGCCATATAGTCCTTCCCAACAAGCGTCATTAGACGATAGCCGCCAACCTGTGCCATAAGGTCGGCCCAGTTAGGTTCGAGATAGTGCCATTGATAGCTGTTCTCACCTATACCAGCGTAGAGACCGATGCGCGCATCGGTCGTGGCAGGTGGATAGCCTGCCTGCTCCAATGTTTCCCAGGCATGTTGCAGAAAAAGTCGCTGTTGTGGATCCATGATGGTGGCATCGAGTCCATTCATAGAGAAAAAATCAGCATCAAAGAGTTCAGCATCGGTGATGAGTGTACCCTTATTCACAAAGTTGGGTTGGGTCAGTACCTCTGAGGGTACACCAGCAGCAAGAAGTTCCTCATCCGAAAAATGAGTGATAGCCTCGCCTCCATCTTTAATCAAATTCCAAAATGCTTCTAAATCAGCGGCGCCTGGGAAACGCCCCGCCATACTGATAATTGCGACCCCCAAAGATTCCGTTTCATTCATAGTGAGACTCTTGTTTTGTCGTTTAACGAACTAATTTACGTGGTTTACTTTTGCGTTGTTTATTTTGGTGTTGTTTGGCTTGGCGCGCACGACGTTGTGATCCTCGCCCCCGGCTAGACCCTGCTGTGTGCTCATGTGAGCCCTGATCATCATGGTTATTTATGTCTTTCTGATCTAGATACATGGCCAGCCCGTGAATGGTTGGATAACTAAAGAGATCAACCATTTTTAATGCTGGAATGATTTTCGATAACTGGCTATATACCTGTACAGTCAATAAGGAATGCCCACCGACATCAAAGAAATTGTCATGGATACCAACTTGTTCTACATTCAACGCCTGCTTCCAAACTGTAGAGATTACCTCTTCTGTTTGTGTAGCAGGTGGCGTATAGGGTGTTGTGGATATGATTCTATTTGGCCTTGGTAACGCCCGACGGTCCAGCTTTCCATTTGGTGTCACCGGCATTTCATCCAAAAAGACAAAGGCCGATGGAATCATGTAGTCGGGTAGCTGTTGGACGAGAGAGGCACGAAGAATTGAAGAATTGAGAGCATCCAGAGGGTTTCCGCGGGTTGAAGTATCAGCATCTTCACTTTCAACTTTCAACTTTCCACTATCCACTATATAAGCAACCAACCGCTGATCATTATCCTCTTCCCGTACCAGCACCGCTGCCTCGCGTACGCCTTCTTGGGCCAGCAGTGCGTTCTCTATTTCGCCCAACTCAATGCGGAAGCCTCGTAACTTAACTTGGAAATCGGTGCGTCCTAAAAATTCGATATTCCTGTTGGGAAGCCAGCGACACAAGTCACCTGTTTTATAGAGCCGTCCCAACTCTGGGTGGTTGATGAAGCGTTCGGCAGTTAGTTCTGGGCGGTTGAGATACCCTTGTGCTAACTGGGTGCCTCCTATATAAAGCTCACCTGGTATGCCAACAGATAGCACATTTTGGTTTGAGTCAAGGATATATAAATCTGTATTAGCGACAGCGCTACCGATAGACGGATAGCTTGGCCACAGTTCAGGGTTTTGAGATAATCGATAGCTTGCGACGACATGACTTTCTGTAGGACCATAATGATTAAATAGAATGCATTCGCTATTGTGGAACCAATTTGTGATTTCTTTGGTAATGTACAATGCTTCACCAGCTTGGAACACTTCTCTTAATGTATCTGGCATTACGCCATCTGCAACTTTTGCAAGCTGCTGTAGGGGCGTAAAGGGGATAAATAATCGAGTAATGGCTTGCTCTTGAATATAGGCCAAAAGCGCAAAGGGATCCCGGCGCATTTCTGGGCCCACCATAACTAAGGTGCCCCCAACGCATAAAGTTGTGAAAAACTCTTGTGCCGAGACATCGAAATTGATAGGCGCAAATTGTAGTGTGCGTTCTGGGGCATGGCTCTCAACCTGCTGCCACGAAACCAGATTATAGAGTGTTTGATGAGTCTGTGCTACAGCTTTGGGTTTCCCAGTCGAACCAGAAGTATAGAGGACATAGGCCAGATTATTCGATGACGTCTCGCTGACGGAATTGTGTAACTGTAATGGATTTGGCTCTACACATCCATTGTCTTCTATACTCAGCTCTGCATGAAAACCGGAGTTTTTGTGGTTAGTTTTATTAAGCGGAACACTCCGGTTTTCATCACAACCGCAGTATAAAACCACAGTCTCTGCTCTATGGTCAGGGAATCGCTTTTTCACTGATTCTGTTGTCACAATGAGCATGACATTGGCATCTTCTAACATAAACTGTAGACGTTCATGAGGATATGTAGGGTCAAAGGGAACGTAGGCCCCACCAGCCTTTAAAATACCTAATACACCTATCATCATCTCTACAGAGCGTTCTATTGCAATCCCAACCAGTGCATCGGATCCTATGCCGCGTTGAATGAGGCAATGCGCTAATTGATTTGCGCGATCATTCAACGCCCGGTAGGTAATCTGCTGCTCTTCAAACACAACGGCTATGGAATCAGGTGTCCGCTCGACTTGCTGTTCAAAGAGAGCATGAATGGTCTGGGGTTCGCCAAAGTCAACGTCGGTGTCGTTCCACTCATGGACAATTTGGTGGTACTCAGCTTCGGTGAGCAGGGGCATTTGCCCAGTACACTGATCTGGATTCTCAAGAATGCTTGTTAGCAAGATATGAAAGTGGCCTACCATACGCTGGATGGTCGCTTCATCAAAGAGATCGGTACAATATCTGAACATACCTATGAGATCATCTTTATGCGTAAACATCTCTAAAAACAGATCAAATTGTGCCTCATTTTGAGGGATTGGGTAACCAGTATAGGCCAACGCCGTGGTTGGGTCTGTGGGACGCTTTTGAACCGCAGATGGCGGAATTTGTTTGGTCTCTTGATAGGATGTCTGGGATCGTTGTAAGGCAAAGGCTACCTGAAAGATAGCGGGTGTATTTGGTGTACGCTCTGGCTGCAAACGCTTAACAATTTGCTGAAAGGGATAGTCTTGATGCTGCAGAGCGCCTAGGGTAGTCTGACGGACCTGTTGTAGAAAATCAATAAACGTTGGATTACCCGCAAGGTCTGCCCGTATAACGACAGGGCTTGTAAAATAGCCAAACACTTGTGTAAATTCTGGACGACTTCTACCAGCCATCAGCGAACCCACCAATAGTTCATCTTGACCTGTGTAGCGATGAAGTAGAAGTTGAAAGGTAGCTAGAAGTAACATGTAGAGCGTAACGCCCTGCTCTTTGGCCAGGTAAAGTAAATGGTTGATTTGCTCCTTGCTAAATTTAATAGGTACCGATGCCCCTTGGAGTGTACCTGATAGTGGACGAGGCCGATCCGTTGGCAGATTGAGTACAGGTAATTCTCCCGACAGCTGCTTACGCCAGTAGTGCCAGAGCCTATCATCATCCTGTTCAAGCATCTTTTGTTGCCATATGGTATAGTCAGCATAGGTGGTTTTGAGCGAAGGTAGGGGAGATGCCTCTCCGGACAACGCTGCATCGTAGAGAATCCGTAGTTCCTGCTCCATCATGTGTAGTGACCAGCCATCACAGATGAGATGGTGTAGGTTCCAAACGAAAACAGCTTCTTGATTGGGGAGCCGCCACAGATTGATACGCCATGGCCCCCCTTGCGACAACGCAAAGGGGCATTTATGAACAGCCATTACTTGCTGATATAGCGTGGCTTCATCCCAAGTTGTGGCGTCAATTTGGTTAATTTTCACCTCCTGATAGCGATGAACACATTGTATCGGTTCGTCCGCGTGGTTCGCAAACGTTGTGCGCAGGGCGGGATGGCGGTTAACCAAATCTTTGCATGCCTGTTCCAGTGCCTCTAAGTTTAGAGGTGATTGAATTCGCAGGGCAAAAGAGACATTATAGGAATCGTCTTCTGGTGACAATTGATATTCAAACCACAATGCCTGTTGCCCATAGGATAATGGATGATGCACCACATCATGCTTGATAAAATCAATCAGCTCTTCTTTATGGCTACGCAGTACTTGCAAACGCTGCGGTGTTAATTGTTCAGGAGGACCGTCGTAGAGTAATTTGTCAGCATGGATGTTCAGATACGCACCGTCTTTGCTTAGGTCATCTAAAAATTGCTGCCAGTTCACGTTGGCTGTCATATTTCTACCCTTATCCTTGTTGGTGTTTCAGCGTGGTTTTGCTCTTCTTGTTCAACGGTGCCATCCAAGATTGGCTGTTGCGTGACTTGTGCAGTCATCAAACGTTCATCAATGCGCTGACACAGTTGTTGAAACGTCAGACCCTCTAAGAGCTCGGTTATAGGGACATCTAGCTGTAACGATCTGTTCAGCCGATTTCGTATCTCGACAGCCATCAGGGAATCCATGCCCATATTCATCAGGCTAAGCTCTGGGTTAATGGATTGGTGGGGGGCCAAACCGAGAACAGAACCAGCCGTCTCTTGTAGATAGGCCATGAGTCGAGCTTTTCGGTCTGCTGGTGGCAGGGATTCTAACTCTTTGCGTAGACTGATCGGCGGCTGGCTCTGGTTGAGGTTGCGTCGGTCAAAAATTTCCTTGCATACCACATCGCCCAACACCAATTCTGGTGGGGCGGGACGCTCCGTGTAGCCTTCCAACATGACCAGAACCGTGCCATCGTCATCCAACAGTTGGATATCCCACCGCTCATCTGCCTGTTGTTGGGCATGGCACCACCATGTATCGCCTTGAATTCGCCCCCATTGCGCAACGAGATCAAACGCAAAGGGCAATCGTGCCTCCCTTTCCAGAGATTGCTCTTCGACACCACTCTGGTGACTTAATTCATAGACTCCTGTCAACTGCAAACAGGCATCCAGCAGCCCCGGATGAGTACCATAGGTTGCCACATTGTTGATGGTCTCCGGACGGACAAGCCTTCCAATTACTTCACGCTCGCCACCCCACGCCTCTGTAATCCAGCAAAAACTAGGGCCAAATTGAATCTCGCCCACCCTGCTGGTGGCATAGAAGGCATTGAGATCTGCCACCGCTGTACAACGCCCTTGTAGTGCATCTAGGTCAACAGTCGCTGCTCTCTGGCCTGACACAAATTGGATGAAGCCGCTTGCATGAGTCAACAAGGTCGGATCTGTCTCATGGCTTGCGAAGCTGAACTGGTCAAAGGGCTGTTTCTCCTCAAGACGTTCTGTGCCAAACGCAATCTGTATAGTGCGTTGTTCCCCTTCGGGCAACACCAATGTCTGTGGCAAGACAACATCGACAAGCTGCATCGTCTCTTCTGGATAGGCCAAGGTTGCCGCGTCTAGGACCATTGCCAGTTTACAGGCACCCGGCGAGACCACTTCGCCAAAGACGAGATAGTCCTGGAGGAAGGGCAGTCGCTCGACATGCATCGTCGTTTCTGCCACAATTTCTTGTTGACGGGGCAGATGCATGAGCGAATCAATCAGCGGGGTCAGGATCGCAGACCGCTGGGTCAGCGTTGAGGCTGTCTCCACCCAATAGCGTTGACGTTGAAATGGATAGGTTGGCAGGGTAACCTTTTGTCTTGGATACTCCTTGTCAAAACCAATCCAATCAATCTCAACCCCATGTACATAGAGCTCACCCAAACTCTCCAACATCTGCTGCCAGTCAGATCTATTTTTGCGTAAACTGGGAACCATGAGGGGGTGACGGGGTGACGGGGTGAGGGAGCGACTCACCTCCTCACCTTGCCACCTTGCCACCTTGTCATCTTGTCCCACTATGCCAAGTAACGTCGCCTCGGGTCCAATTTCAATCAAGGTATCAACGCCGTGTTCATACAACGTCGCCACCCCATCGGCAAAGCGCACAGTGTTGCGGAGGTGCTGCCGCCAGTAGGTTGGGTCGGTGAGTTCGTCAGTAACACGTTGTCCTGTCACGCTGGAGATGATCCTCAGCCTCGGGGAATTGAGAGCGACAGTTCGCACGGCTTGCTCAAACTCATCCAGCACAGGATCTAGCAGCGGGGAGTGGGCGGCAACGGGAATGTCCAGCGTTCGTACAATGAAGCCACTCTCCTTCAATTGTGCTGTCAAACGTATGACGCTCTCATGCTCACCTGAAAGGACAATACTTGTGGGGCCATTGATAACACTAATCGTGACATCATCATACTCGACAAGCAACGGCAGCAAATCGGCTTCTGAGGCCAAGACCCAGACCATGCGACCGACAACTGTCTGCATCAGCTGCCCTCGTTTTGTCACCAGCCGTAGCCCGTCCTCCAGCCCAATCACACCCGCAGTATACGCGGCGGCAAAGTCGCCCAAGCTATGGCCTAACACAAAATCAGGTGCAATGCCCCATGATTGCCAAAGGGCTGCCAATGCACATTCGATGGCAAAATTCGCCGCCTGCCCACATGGGTGTGACTCCATGAGGTCGTTATTAGAGGTTGCAGGTTGCAGGGTTGCAGGTTCCGCATCGTCACTCGCCCTGTTGCCCTGTTGCCCACTTGCCACTTGCCCACTTGCCACTTGCCCACTTGCCACTTGCCCACTTGCCACTTGCCCACTTGCCACTTGCTCACGCTCAGGGTAAAGCAATTCAACGAGGGAACGGCCAAACGCTTCTTGGAAGACCACATCACAACGGTCGATAATTCCGCGGAAGGTTGGCTCAGTTTGATAGAGTTCCTGCCCCATACCCACATATTGGGACCCTTGTCCTGTGAAGAGAAAGGCAATTTGGGGACGTTCCCGCGACGATGCTCTCGACAGTTGGCTGACACCAGTGGGTAAGTTTTGTTTTGCAGAATCGTTTGCATATGTGGTCAGTAGTGCCCGCATTGCCTCGATTGAGGGTGCGGTCAGCGTTAGTCGATGGTCAAAATGGCTGCGCCCAACATGGGACGTGTAGCACAAGTCGCCCAGATCGATATCAGGATGCGTCTGTAGATGGTCTGCATATTTTTGTGCATAGGTACGCAATACATCTTTGTCTTTGGCTGAAATGGTCAAGAGGTGAAGCGGGCGTTCGTCTATGATTGGTGTTGTGCTAGACGGAGCTACTTCCAAAATGGGCGGTGCAATGGGTGGTTCAGAAACGATGAGATGGGCGTTTGTACCGCTGTAGCCAAACGAACTGACGCCAGCGATATGGGGGGCATCATTGTTTGCTGAGGGCCATGGTTGCAGGTAAGTCGGTACATCAATCTCAAAGTCGCCCCATTCGATGTAGGGATTGGGGGTATTGAAATGAAGATTGGGTGGAATCACACTATGATAGAGGGACAAGACCGTTTTCATAAAGCCAGCAATGCCTGCAGCAGCTTCCAGATGACCGATATTGGTCTTGACCGTACCGACCAGCAGCGGTCCTTGTCGTATAGATTGACCATTGTCAATATCGTCTTCTGCACAGAAGACAGCCCCCAATGCACGAATTTCAATGGGGTCACCCAGCGGTGTTCCTGTGCCGTGGGCTTCAATATAGGAGACTTCTTGGGGAGTAATTTGGGCGTTGCGGAGGGCCTGACGCAGCACTTTCTCCTGCGCCAGCTTGTTGGGGACGGTCAGCCCGCTACTGGGACCATCATGGTTGATGGCGGTGCCCTTGATGACGGCATAGATAGTATCGCCATCGGCCTGTGCATCCCTCAACCGTTTGAGCAATACCATGCCCACCCCTTCGCCCCGTCCATAGCCATCTGCAGCGGCATCAAAGGTCTTACAGCGGCCATCAGGGGAGAGGGCTTGCATCTGGGAAAGGGCAACATGAACATCTGGTGAGAGCATCAAGCTGGCTCCACCGGCCAGCGCCAAATCACACTCACTCGCCCGCAGGCTCTGGCAAGCCAGATGGAGTGAGACTAGCGAGGAAGAACAAGCGGTATCGACGGTCAATGTGGGGCCTTGCAATCCCAAGATGTAGGCCAATCTTCCCGCAGCAACACTGATACCGCTGTTGGTGGCCGTGTGGATGTCCAGGTTCACCAGACTTTGCCCACTGTTTAGCGCACTATAGCCGTCATCTTCCCCGCTAGTGCCCAGGAAGACACCAGTCTGACTCTCCACCAGCGTTTCCTGTGCGATACCCGCATTCTCCAATAGCTCCCAGCTCACTTCCAGCAGAAGGCGATGTTTGGGGGCCATCCCGGTTGCTTCCCGGGGCGCAATTCCAAAGAAGAGGGGGTCAAATTGCTCCACCTTCTCGATAAAGGCGGCCTCTCGCATGTACATCTTGCCGGTTAGGGGACGCTGTGGGTCATAGTATGTATCCACATCCCAGCGGGATAAGGGTACAGTCTGTACCCGATCCACACCATCACAGAGGAGTTGCCATAAGGCTTCGGGCGTATCAGCGCCAGGGAAACGGCAAGCCATGCTCACCACGGCAATTGGCTCATCCATGCCGATGGTGCGGACCTGAATCTCGGTCTCTACCCTCTGTGGCTCTACCAAAGCCAAGACATCGTTTAGCAAGTGGTTCGCCAGCTCATCGATGGTTGGATACTCAAAGGCAATGGTGGTGGGCAATGGCTGTTGCAGATCCTGCTGTAATTTCTGGCGCAGCTCTACTGCCATCAGTGAATCCACCCCCAAATCGGCAAAGCCTGTACTACGTTCCAAAACACCTGAACCACTTTTTGTCATCCCAAGTACACGTGCTACCGTCTCTTCAAGATGCTGACTCAAGGCATTGAATCTTTGACTTTGGGGCAAATCTTGAAGCCTCTGAATCAGTGGGGAGGTGTCGGATACTAATGCATTCTGTTCACGATCTAAATGTTGTTGTGCAGCTTGCTGCACAGATGGTATCTGTGTGAGGAATCGGCGTCGTTTATCAATTTGATAGAGAGCATTAAGCTGAGGCCATTCAACATCTGCAACTGTGGATTGAACTGCATCAGTCTGTAGCAGATACTTCTGGACCGCAATCCCCAAGCTTGGCGAAAATGAACGAACGCCAATAGCTTGCAGAGAAGATTCTGCTTCTGATGTCGTCATGCCGCCACCTGCCCAAGGTCCCCAGGCAACGCTGAGTCCCGGCAACCCCAAGGCTCGACGATAGGCCATCAACCCATCCAGGGAGTGGTTGGCTGCACCATAATCTGCCTGTCCTTTTCCACCCCAGATTCCAGCACCAGATGCATAGCTAATGAAGAAATCAATGGGGCATTCTCTGGTCAGATGATGTAAAAGCCAACCACCGATAAGTTTGGGATGAAGCACAGGGGCAAAATCTGACCATTGCAGATCCTGAATTGCTCTCATTTTACCGATGCCTGCGGCATGTATGATGCCGCACAATGGCTTTTCCTGGTCAGCAACTTGAGCAAAGAGTTGCGCCATCTCGGCTTCATTGCTCACATCGACTTGGGCAATTTGTACCTGCACACCGTTGGATTCAAGCTGTGCAATGGTTCTACGCTGCTCTTCTGTTCGTATCCCTCGACGGCCCGTCAAGATGAGATGTTGGGCACCTTCTTCTGCAAGCCAGTGTGCATTATGTAAGCCCAAGCCACCTAATCCACCGGTAATCAAGTAAATGCCCTCTGGTTGAATCCGAATGGAGTTGTCTATTAGTTTTGGCGTGTGGGGAACAAGACGCGCCACATATCGCTGACCATTGCGATACAAGATTTGGCTTTCATCATCTGGTTGTGTTTTTAGAATCTCACCCAACAACTGAGTTGTGATTTCGGATGCACTACTAGCTAGGTCCAAATCAATGATGCCGCCCCATAGTTCACCATGTTCCAAGTCAATGGTACGCGCCAATCCCCATAGGGGCGTTTGGTGAAACGAGACTCGCTCGGTTGGCTCAAGCTGTTGTGCGCCTTGGGTTGCTACCCAAATATGTGGTCTACCTTCATGAATCGCTGGATTTACCTCCACCAGGGCTTGCACCAAGTGCATCAGACTACCAAGAATCGTTTCTTGAAAGGCCATCAGCCGGGTCACATCTACATCAATCTCGGTACCATTTGTCTTAAGTGTATCAATCTCTCCTGTACTACCTCCTTTGTCCAGCGCCCACAAGTGAATGATACCTCGCAGCAGCACCTCATCCGAGCAGGATTGGACCTGTTGGAGTGCTTCCTCCAGCTCGGCTAGATTGGTTATCCTGTCTACTGTCTCGCCCAAAGCCATTAGTTCCTGGGCAAGCCGCAGGCCCACTGGTACGTCATTGTCGAGCCTTTCTGCATCGTCCTCTTGCCAATCGCCGATTTCGTCATCGTTCGCCAAAATCAGCCAATGTCCGGACGTCATTGGTGGCACCGTCGCGGAATTTTTTTCTTGCTCTTCCCACCGAACTTCGTAGAGCATGGACTCGATCTGGCTGGCTATCTGTTGCGCCTCGCTTTCAGCCTCCAGGGTCTGGAGAACTTGGGCCACTATGTCCTGTTGGTTTGCGTCAAACGCCCCTTTGTCGGTGACCCTTTCCGTCAACTGTTCCAGATTCTCCAGCGAGAACCAATCTGCCAGACCCTTTTGTGGCTTGCTCCGATTCTGGTGGATATCGGTTGTCTCAATCCAATACCGTTCACGCTGGAAGGGATAGGTTGGCAGTTGCACTTTCTGTTGCGAGTACGGTGCATCAAAGCTCTCCCAATCAATCTCCACCCCCCGCACATACAATCCACCAAGAGAGGTCAACATCTGCCGCCAGTCATCCTGTCCCTTGCGCAGACTGGGCAGCATACTGGGATTTACGATTTTTGATTTTTGATTATCGTAAATTGCCTGGGTCATCCCTAACAGCGTCGTCCCAGGACCGATTTCCAGGAAGATGTTGATGCCTGCCTCGTGGAGTGTGGCTACCCCATCCCCAAAGCGGACGGTGTTGCGCAGATGCTGCCGCCAGTAGGTTGGGTCAGTGAGTTCGTCAGTGACAGGCTGTCCCGTCATGCTGGAGATGACCGTCATTTTAGGGGGATTGAGAGTGACAGCACGCACAGCTTGCTCGAAGTCGTCCAGCACAGGGTCCAGCAGTGGTGAGTGGTTTGCAACAGGTGTGTTCAATATTCGTGTTTTGAAGCCACGTTCCTGTAATTGTACTGTCAATCGTGTGATGCTCTCATGCCCACCCGACAGGACAATGCTTGTGGGACCATTGATGACGCCAATCGTGATATCATCATACCCAGCAAGTAGGGGCAGCAGATCTGCTTCTGAGGCCAGCACCGATACCATGCTGCCGACCGCTGTCTCCATCAGTTGTCCCCGCTTTGTTACCAGTCGTAGCCCATCTTCCAGTGAAAAGACCCCAGCGGTATACGCAGCAGCATAGTCCCCCAAGCTGTGTCCAAACACAATATCGGGCGTAATGCCCCATGACCGCCATACCTCCGTCAGCGCACATTCAACGGCAAAAATTGCTGCTGTTAGACAGGGGGGAGATTCCATGAGGTCGTTAGTATAGGTTGCAGGTTGCACGTCGGCAGGTTGCAGGTTGTCGTCTAACTTGCCTACTTGCCCACTTGGCACCTGCTCACTTGCCACTTGCCCACTTGCAGGGTAGAGTAACTCAATGAGGGAACGGCCATGCGCCTTTTGGAAGACAACATCACAACGGTCGATAATGGCACGAAAGGCTGGTTCTGTCTGATAGAGTTCCTGTCCCATGCCTACATATTGGGATCCTTGCCCTGTGAAGAGAAAGGCGATTTTAGGAGCAACCCGTTGGGTAGATAAATCACCCTGAGAGATACTGCTACGAGGAACTATCTGCTCTGGCGCCTCTAGATAGTCCATTAGGTTTACCCGTAGCTCATCTATTGATCTCCCGATAACGCTCAATCGTTGTGAAAAGTGGGCACGTCCAACATGGGTTGTATGACAAATGGCCCCGAGCTTGGCTTCGGGCTGTTCGGCCAAAAAATCATGGTAACGTCGAGCTAACTCTTGCAATGCCTCTCTGTTTTTGGTTGAAAGTGTCAGGAGATAAGGATGGTCTTTTTGTAGGTCAGATAGCCCGGCCAATGGCGCTTCTTCCAGCACGACATGTGCATTTGTGCCACCAATACCAAATGAGCTGACTCCAGCCCGTCGAGGCAAGGCTTCCGTCTCCCAGTCAACAAAATCTGTATTAACGTATAACGGTATTTGGTCAAAATCAATTTCAGGGTTAGGTGTCACAAAGTTGAGGCTAGGTGGAATCTGACGGTGATGCAAAGCTAAAACTGTCTTAATAAAACCCGTTATACCAGCCGCATTCTCAAGATGTCCGACATTGGTTTTAACAGAGCCAATCGCACATCGTTTACGAGGAGGACTCTGAGAAACAGCTTGTTTGGATGAGTCATCATCCTCAAACAGGGCAGCGAGGGTCCGCACTTCAATGGGGTCGCCAACAGCGGTTCCTGTACCATGTGTCTCGATATAGGTGATATCATCTGATGTAATGCCAGCGATTTCCCAAGCCTGGCTAATGACCTCAAACTGCCCCATATTGCTAGATGTTGCAAAGCTGAGTTTTCGGTTTCCATCATTGTTAATTGCAGAACCCTTGACCACAGCCCAGATAGGGTCATTATCTGCGATGGCCTCACTGAGTCGTTTCAAAGCAACAACGCCCACGCCATGACCAAAAGGGGCTCCTTGCGCATCGGCATCAAAGGCTCGGCAACGTCCGTCTGGTGACAAAATGGCCCCATCCTCATAAAGGTATCCCGTTTCTTGGGGCGTATGTATAGATACAGCACCAGCCAATGCAACATCACACTCATAATTCAATAGACTCTGACAGGCCACATGGACTGCTACTAACCCAGTCGAGCAAGATGTTTGAACCGTCATACAAGGCCCTTGTAAGTTAAGCCGGTATGCCGCTTGTGTGGCGAGATAGTCTTTGTCGTTGCCAATTAAAAGCTGAAGACCTTTTACGATAGATTCCTCGATAGCATCCTGTAGATATGTACTCTGGCTGGCCCCGGCATAAAGACCGATCAACTGTTCGCTATTCGTTATGTCAATTCCTGATATTTCCAATGCTTCCCAGACACATTCCAAAAAGAGACGCTGCTGTGGGTCTGTAATTTGGGCTTGATGGGGTGTGAAATCAAAGAAATCTGCATCAAAGTGCGCCACATCATCCAACAAAAATCTTGATTTTACATAGTTTGGGTTCTCTAACAATTCCTGTGGGACATGCTTGGCTAATGTCTCATCCGAAAGTGTTGTGAGGGCTTCCACTCCATCACATAGATTCTGCCAAAATTTTTCAATAGTACTCGCCCCTGGAAAACGTCCAGACAGCCCAATGATGGCTATTTGTTCTACAGATGTATCCATCTCACTGGTATCCTTATTCATAAATATTCTTTAGCGCTGCCGTCGTCGCTGTGCCAAACGTGCCTGTGCTCGACTTTTTTGGCGCGTTTTCGCTACAGTTTGTTCTTCTTTGAGTGTAGCCATTTGCCCATTTGGCTGTGTTAAATAGGTGGCTAATGCTTGCGCTGTTGTGTATTGAAAAAGTGCCTCAAGTGGAATCTGCGCATCAAGCTCTCTGCGTAGCCGATTGGCAGTCTGAACCAAATGAACCGAATTTAGACCCAACTCAGCAAATTCTTGTGTGATACTCACCTCGCTTACCTCTGCCAAATCAGACAAAATTGCACAAATTTGCTTTTCTAAATCCGAATCCGGAGCAACAAACTCTTCTTGCTCTTGATTTAAATTCGGTATTGGCAATGCTTGACGATTGATCTTACCGTTCGTTGTTAATGGTAGAGCCTCCAAATCTATATAGAATGAAGGAATCATGTAGCTTGGCAATTTAGTTGCTAAATAATCTTGCAGGTCGTTTTTCCAACTTTTTGTGTGCTTATGTCCATCGTCCTGCATCCACATGGTTTCTGAATCTTTATTGTCTAGTTTAAGATTCTCGTTACCGACTATATAGGCCACAAGCTGACGATGGCCCTTGGGATCACCTGCGGCATTGACCACAACCTCATCAATGCTAGGGTGTTGAAGTAGCGTACTCTCAATCTCACCCAGCTCAATGCGATGGCCCCGAATCTTGATCTGGAAATCCTCGCGTCCCAAAAATTCGATGTTGCCATCTGGCAAATAACGTCCTAGATCTCCAGTCTTGTAGAGTCGCTCCCCTGTCTTGGGGTGAGTGATAAAGCTGGCATTGGTGCGTTCCTCATCCTTCCAGTAGCCCAGTGCCACACCGATACCACCGATGTAGAGGTCACCTGGTACCCAAATGGGGCGTGGATTGAGATTGGCATCCAGCACGTGGAAGGTCTGGTTGACCATAGGTTTGCCATAAGGAATGCTGGTCCAAGATGGGTCTACCTTCTCAATAGGGTAGTCGATAGACCAGATAGAGGCTTCGGTTGCCCCCCCCATACTATAGATAGACGTATCAGGGTACAACGCTCGAATACGGTCGGGCAATGTCACTGGAATCCAGTCGCCACTCATCATGACAAGGCGCAGAGTAGCAAGGTTGCAGGGTTGCTGGGTTGCAGGGTGACCATTCCCAGCTGTCACTTTGCCATTTTGCCATTTTGCCATTTTGCCACCCTGTATCTCTTCATACTCAACCAACATCTGCATCAATGCGGGAACGGTATTCCAGACAGTGACCTCATGTTTGCCAATTAAGTCAGTCCAGTGTTCGGGATCGATGCGTAGAATTGGATCGGGCATAACAATGGCACCGCCAGCAGCCAGCAACCCAAAGATGTCGTAGACCGAGAGGTCAAAGTTGAGGGCAGAGAGGGCCAATACACGGTCGCTGGCCGTGACGCCATAGCGTTGGGTGACATCCAACACCGTATTGACTGCGCCTCGATGGTCAATGACTACGCCTTTGGGTCGTCCAGTGGAGCCAGAAGTGTAGATGACATAGGCCAAGTCGGTCGGTGTTTGGACGATATCCAGTGGTGGCAGAGTGGCATCGGGTGTCACTGTATCTATACGCAGACGGGGCATCTCGCCCGGCCACGCCAAAGCATCATCCAAACGGGTCTGCGTAAGGATAGAAGTGACATCCCCCTCGGTCAGCAGAAAGTTACGTCGCTCTGTAGGCAGGTTGGGGTCGATGGGCAGATAGGCTGCACCGGAAAGATGAATGCCCAGCACAGCGACCACCTGTTCCCAGCCTTTCTCCATGACGACTGCCACCAATTGATTTGGCTTGGCCCCTTGGCTGCGTAACCAGTGCCCCACGTGATTGGCTCGCTCGTAGACTTCTTGGTAGGACAAGGTCTGGGAGGAGGTGATGACGGCTGGCTCTGTAGCTCGGTCTGCTACTTTCTGCAAGAAGAGGGTGTGGAGCATCTCCGTAGAAATCGATGTATTTGTAGCATTGACGGCCATTCTTTGGTCACGTTGATACTGTGGCAAGAGTGATATACATTTATCATGCCAGACTGCTTCGTCCGTTGCCAAACGCTGTAACAACCCGCAATAGGCATCAAACATATTCCTAAGTAAATCTGCAGGAAAGAGTTCCTCAATAACATCCCAATTGAAGGTTAAAGCTCCTCGAACCTCACTGATCTGGTGGTCTAACCAGGCCTGTGATGTTTGGCTGATGCTATAGTCTGGCATATCAAATAAGACACTGTCAGCATGATCTTCATGTTCAACCCCTAATGTGCTGGTAAAGACCACTGGCATTAGGGCGCGACCCTCATTATTATGATTGGAGAGTGCCCGCATGACCCTAATCCCATTAAAATATTGATGATCAAGGTCTTGCCGCAGTTGTTGCTGAATCGATTTGCCAAATTCAATCAATGATTGGGATTGTGCTGTATGTATTTCCAACAAGTTTAAATCTGTAAAATCACCAACGATCTCATTAACTTGGGGATGGATAGGTAAACGGTTAAAAATCGTCATATTCAAGGTAAAGCTGGATGATTTGCTCCATTGCCCCAAAGCCAGTGAAAATGTGGTTAGCAGAATCTCAGTTGGTGAAAGTCCATGTAATTGTGCGCGCATTTTAATCTGCTGCCACTTCTCGGCTTCGAGTCGATACGGGTAGTGGCTAAAAACAGGTGTCGTTACATCACCGAAATTTTTTGTAAAGGGCAATTCTGGTGCAGGCGGAAGCGTTGTCAAACGGTTTATCCAGTAATCCGTTGAGGCCTTGTATAAATTACCCTCCTCAATTCGAACTTTTGCCAGCATATAGTCGCGGAAAGAGAGTTCCAGAGGCTTAAGTTGGGTGGATGGATCTGCATAGAGTTGCTTCCACTCTGTAAACAACCTCGAGATACTGGCAGCATCTACCAGCAAGTATTCGATACTCAGATGCAGGCGTGTTCGCCGTGTATCTATGCAACTTGCACGGAATTCAAAGAGTGGCCATTTTTCGGGATCAAAAACTTGATGCGACATCTCTTCTCGGATTGCCAGTAGCTGACGCTCTTGCTCTTCTTCAGAATATGAAGTCAGGTCTAATTCTTGTATTGTGTAAAGAGGGGTGGAAAGCAATATCTTTTGCTGGCCATCAGGCGTAACCACCATACGGAGCATTTCATGCCGTTCTACTAATATTTGCCAAGCCTGACTTAAGGCATCTAAATCCAGATCTGTACAATCATATTCCGCATAGCCATGGGTCGCTACATTGCCTAACTCAAATAGATTCTGGCGACCAAGCCAATAGGCGTGTTGGACATCCGTGAGAGGAAATGGTTCATCCCGTTCTGCCTCATTGATTTCAATCGTAGGAAGTGCTTCGCTTTTGCGTAAGAAAGCGGTTAATTGTGTCTTGTGGGTCCTTAACTCTGCGAGCAACTCTGTCGTCATCACGCCTTCTGGTGCAGAGTAGCGCAACGAATCATCCTCAAGCCACAACCTGATGTCAAGCGAAGCCAATATTTGGAGTAATTCTTCTATAGGTCTCATAACACACCTTCTTCTCGATTTTCGGTTCGTATATCTGACTTATTTAGCACAACATCGGTTGCGTTTTTTATCAATGTCATATGCTCACTCAGGCTATAAATCGTACTTTTTTCATACAAGATGTCTAATGCCACATCTAGCTGAAACTCATGGCGAATTCGCGTAAGCATTTGGATAGCTAACACAGAATCACCGCCGAAGGCGAAGAAATTATCATAGATACCGATCGGTTCAATGCCCAATGCTTCTTGGTATATATTCACCAATAACCGCTCTATCTCGCTTTGAGGTGCAACATAAGCATTGCGATGTTGCGGATGGTGATTTGCATTGTTGTGCGATTGGGCATTCAATGCAGTGTGCAAATCCATGGTAGAAACAACGACCTGTGGAAGATTATAATGCAATAGTGCATTCAGAATACGTTCTCCTTCCGGCGGCAGAATGCCTTTTGTTTGCATAGCTACCTGTCGGGTATTCAGCCCTTTAGACGTTTCTGTTTCAACCTCGATCCCAACTTCCTGCCAGTCATCCCAGTTAATCGATAGTGTCAACCTTGCTCCAGAAATGTTCGCTTTGTCAGAACGGGCATAGGCATCCAAAAACGCATTGGCGGCAGCATCATCACAGAGCCATAATCCACCTGAAACTGTACTTAAAGAAGAGCAGAGTATAAAGAAATCAAGTGGAATACCGTGCAAAAGAGCATCAAGGACGAACGTCCCTTGTACTTTGGGAGCAAGGACCCTTCTCGCATCATTTTTGGTTTTACGATGAATCGGACCGCTACCAACGACACCTGCGGCATGAATCACACCATGAATTGCACCAAACTGCGTCGTGCCTTCTGCAATGGCATGCTCTATCTCTGAGTAGCTAGCTACATCTGCGGACAAGACCAATATCTCGGCCCCAAGTGCTTCCATTTCTTGGATTTGGTGGATTTGATGGCAGACTTTATCGTCTGCATCATGATTGGCTAACCAGCCTGCCCATGTCTGGCGTTTCGGGAAAGATTTACGGTCAACCAAAATCAATTTTGTTTGAAATGTGGCAAGATAGGCAGCCAATGTCAGGCCGATGCCACCCAATCCGCCCGTTATCAGATAAACACCCTTTTCCTTCACACGCAGAGGCTTTTTGTCAAGAGACTCATCCGAAAATGATAGAGGTTGGAAAGTTTGAACCCAACGGTGGCGTCCACGATAGGCAATTGATGTTTGAAGATTCTCTTGCTCTTGGGAAACGACATCTTTCATGTCGTTGCTTAACTCTGTCATGAGTTGGGCCATGAGTGTGGATGATGCAAGTGATGATGGGTTGCCTAATTCCGATGGGAGTTGAATATCAATGCCTCGGCAAGACCGATTGGGATATTCTTGAGAAATCACTTTCATCAGTCCCAGCAAAGTAGCTTTGACAGGACACTGTTCTTCGTCACCGGTAACCGCATGTAAGTGATTGGTCACGATGCTCAGTGCAATGTATTCTTGAATGGAATCCAATGCTTGAGTTAAGAAAAGTAGACTATAAAAACCCAAGTCCAATTCTCTGTTAAGGGTTGTCTCATCAAAGGGGTCAAAAACAGGTCGTGAGGGGGTGACCTGCCATAAATGTAGAATGTGTTGAGGCTGCTTGCCTTGCAATATGAGTGTACGTATAAATACCTCATAGTCATCTTGTCGTTGGGGATCTAGCGTATAGGTATTACTATCATGAGATTCAAACGTAGTCCCGGCGTGGACTTTAATGACTATCTGCCCTACCTGCTCCAAGTGTTCTGCTAATTGGTCGCCTAGACCACACTCGTCTACAAAGAGCAGCCAGCAGGCCTGCTGTGCAAACATAGACATTGTATTTTGGGCGATGAGCAAGAGAGTTTGCTCCCAGCGTGGTGCATAGAACCAATCTAGGATATGAGAATTCTTCGCCTGAACGGGCAGTGTACGTGAATCAGGTTGCCTGGTCGATTGTCTCACTGCTTGTGTCCCTGGTTGGTCGTCGGTAGGTTCCACCCAGTAACGCTGACGTTGGAACGGATAGGTAGGCAGAGCCACTTTTTGCCGCATATAGCCCTTCTCAAAGCCAATCCAGTCAATCTCAACCCCATGCACATAGAGTTCGCCCAAACTTTCTAACATCTGCTGCCAGTCAGATTTACTCTTGCGTAAACTTGGGAAGGCAGGAAAGTTGAGAGGTTGAAGGGTTGAAAGTCGCAGGTTTGCCGCATCTTCAATTTGGGAACCCTTTGGGCGCCGCTCCTTGCCACTTGCCGCTTGGTGTATTGTTCTTAGTAACGTCGCCCCTGGTCCGATTTCAATAAACAGCTCAACACCCTGTTCATGCAGGGTCGTTACGCCATCTGCAAAGCGTACGGTGTTACGTAGATGCTGCCGCCAATAAGTAGGGTTGGTAAGTTCGTCAGTGGTAAGTTGCCCCGTCATGCTGGAGATGACCTTGAGTTTGGGTGAATGAAGAGTAGCATTTTGCACAGCTTGCTCGAAGTCGTCCAGTACAGGGTCCAGAAGTGGTGAGTGGTTCGCAACAGGCGTGTTCAATATCCGTGTTTTGAAGCCAGCAACCTGTAGTTCCTCTGTCACCTTGGTAATACTGTCGTTTCTACCAGAAAGCACAATACTGGTTGGGCCATTGATGACGCCAATAGTAATATCTTTATAGTTTTCGATGAATGAGAGGACATCCGCCTCTGAAGCCAGCACCGCAACCATGCTGCCCAGAGCCTGTGCCATTAACTCTCCTCGCCTTGTCACCAGCCGTAGCCCATCTTCCAGCGAAAAGATCCCAGCAGTATGAGCAGCAGCATAGTCCCCCAAGCTGTGTCCTAGCACAATATCGGGCGTAATGCCCCATGACCACCATACCTCCACCAGCGCGCATTCAATGGCAAAAATTGCCGCTGTTAAACAGGGAGGGGATTCCATGAGGTCATTGTCCAAGGGCTCGCTCTCAGGATAGAGCAGTTCAATGAGGGAACGGCCATGCACCTCTTGGAAGACAACATCACAACGGTTGATAACATCACGGAAGGTTGGTTCTGTCTGATAGAGTTCCTGCCCCATACCCACATATTGGGCCCCTTGTCCCGTGAAGAGAAAGGCGATTTTTGGACGTTCCTGCGGCGATGTTCTCGATAGTTGGCTGACACCAGTGGGCAGGGGTTGTTCGGCAGGACTGTTTGCGTAGTCTTTCAGCAATTTCTGCATCGCCTCGGTTGAGGGTGCGGTCAACGTCAGTCGATGGTCAAAATGGCTACGTCCAACATGGGACGTGTAGCACAAATCGCCCAGATCGATATCAGGATGCGTCTGTAGATGTTCTGCATACTTGTGTGTATAGGTGCGCAGCACATCTTTCTGTTTGGCTGAGATTGTCAAGAGGTGAAGCGGGCGTTCGTGTACGAGTGGTGTGCCAGTAGAGGTAGATGAAGACGTAGCTACCTTTGTATTGGGTGGTTCAGCCAGAATGAGATGGGCATTTGTACCACTGTAACCAAACGAACTGACACCACCGATGCGCTTCTCGCCTTCTGCGGAACCCATCCAAGGCATAGTGTCTGTAGGCACGTGGACGGGGGAACCATCCCAGTTGATGTGCGGGTTGGGGGTGTGAAAATGGAGGTGGGGTGGAATTTGCCCATGATGTACCGCAAGGGCAACCTTCATCAACCCAGCAATGCCCGCAGCGAACTCCAGATGACCAAAGTTGGTCTTGACCGAGCCGACATAGAGCGGTTGGGTACGCTCTTTGAAAACAGCATTCAACGCACCAATCTCAATCGGGTCGCCCAACGGTGTCCCCGTACCGTGCGCCTCGATATAGCCAATCTGGTCCGGGTTCAACCCCGCATCATCCAACGCACGTTGGATGACCCGCTGTTGCGAAGGACCGTTAGGCACAGTCAGCCCCCCGCTGGGTCCATCCTGGTTAATGGACGTCCCCTGAATTAGAGCAATGATGGTATCTTGATTGGCTTGCGCATCGGACAGTCGCTTGAGGACGACAACACCACATCCTTCACCCGATACGTACCCATCGGCAGCCGCATCGAAGGTTTTGCAATGAGCATCACCCGACAGCATGTTACTGTTGCCAAAAATTTCATTCGGCTCATCATCTAAGAGTAGATTCACCCCACCAGCGAGTGCCATATTACACTCGCCGTTGCGCAGACTTTGACAGGCTTGATGAACCGCCACCAAAGAGGAAGAGCAGGCTGTATCCACAGAAATACACGGGCCTGTTAGCCCTAACAAAAAGGATATTCGTCCTGATGCTGCACTGGATGACCGTCCAGTTGATTTATAGAGCGACTGATCTTGAGTTGTACATAGCTTCTCATAGCCACTTGCCCCGGGTGTACCCATAAAGACGCCCACCTCGCTGTTGAGCAAAGCTTGAGGAATGATGTGGGCATCCTCCAGGGCATGCCAAACGGTCTCCAAGAGCAGCCGATGCACCGGGTCCATGAGCAATACTTCACGCGCGGAAAGACCAAAGAATGTTGGATCAAACTGGTCTACTTGGGAAAGAAAGCCGCTACGCTGGGCGTACTGGTGCGGTTGGTGATGCTGGCCGTAGAGATCATGGCGACGCTTCTCTGGTAGATCCACAATTCCATCAAAGCCCGCCAATAAGCCTGCCCAATATTGTTCTGGGGTTTCAATATCACCAAGCGGACCACCCGGATAGCGGCATCCCATCCCAATAATGGCAATAGGCTCATGCTGTCGGTATTTGATCTCTCTAAGCTCGGACTCCATCTTCTCAATGGCTTGAATCGCCCGTCTAAGCTGTATTGTTTCGATATTTTCCGTTTGATGTTCCAAGTTCTAGCCCCTAGTTCGCCCAGTTTTTGTAATCGTATCAGTAGACCGCAATTGTTTAGTGAGCACACCCACGTGCGGCACTAAGCGCGCTGAACTGCGGTCTACGGAGTATGTATACTGCGGTTGGCCATAGATGGCGAAGCGCCCATTTCAAGAAGAGAATAAGCCAATAGCGTTTCGTCGAGTAGATTATTCTCATCTATGATAGAGCTAAGTATATACAGCCTAGCAGCATTAGGTGTTTACATTCAGGAAATTTACGATATCTTCTAGACTCTGTAGCTCTTTGGCCTGTTCTTCTGAGATTTTTATCCCAAAGCTCCCCTCCACTTCATGGAATAACATAATTAGATCAAGAGAATCAATTCCTTGTTCGGCAAGTGGAGCATCTGTTTGTAAATCCTCTGGCATTTTTAACAGCTCATTTTTTTGAGTTAATGCCAAGACATCTTCTATCGTTTTCATAATTCGTGTACCTTTATAAATTTATTGTTATAAGTTAGATAGCTCTATCAAACAACTACCCCAGGAAAAGCCCACACCGAAGCCACTCAAAATCACTCGCGGATGTATTTGTTGCTGCAGCGGCTCTTTGAAAAGCAGCGGAATTGAAGATGATATGGTGTTGCCAACCATCTCGATGGCGAAGGGTACCTTTTCTGGCGCAACAGATAACATCTTTTTGATGTATTCTACAACTAATTTGGAGCCTTGATGCAGCAGAATCAAATCAATGTCGTCTAGGGTTAGGCGATTCTTATCCAGCAAGGTTTGGATACTTTTGGGGACCTCGTTCACCGCATTGGTGAAAACAGCACGTCCATCCATCGAGAGTGAATCGCTGCACTGTAGGCAGGTATAGCTGTCGGGGGCCGTCCCAAAGTTACTGTCAACTAATACATAGCCTCGTTCCTCTCTGGTCAGGTAGGAAACAGAGGCCGCATCGCCGAAGAGCAAGGCTGTATTTTTATCACTGCTATCGACAATTTCTGAATAAGGATCACAGGTAAAGAGCAGGGCATGGTCCAACTGTAACGATTCCATCAAGGCATCGAGGACCGTAAGCGCATGGGTATATCCAGAACATCCTTGGGCGATGTCAAAGGTCATGCAGTGTTTGCTGAGGCCCAGTTTCTGATGGACAATCGCAGCTGTATAGGGAATTTTAAAGTCAGGATTCTGGGTTACGACACATAAGAGTTGAATTTGAGCAAGGTCGATTGAGTTATCTGCGTTCAAATCTTGGAAAGCCTTTAGGCAGAGATCGCTCGTCGGTTCTTCTTTTTTCTTTACCGCCCGTTCGATCACGCCAAGTTTCTCTTCCAGGAACAATTGCGTGATCCCAAACTGATCCATTTTGGCTAGATTTGATTCTCGATCTTCGGCGATATAAACGCCAATCGAATGAAGTTTTACTTTAGGCTTTGATAGTTGTGCTTGCACCGTAAGAACCCCTCTATCTCTATCAGCAATCATTAATCGAAAATATGGGGAAATAGCTCGCGATTTGGCCTGATGCATAATCTTCTGCTAAGCGAGGAATCTCATCCCACCCATAGACCTTCTCCTCTTTGGCTATGGGAGCCATCCACTGGTTCTCGTGGGCGAAATCCATAGCAGTGATGCCTTCTGCATAACGTGCATAGTGGGTGTGGACATACAGGTGCCGATTAATACATTCAAGGGCGCGCGACATCGGCAACACAGCACCGTGCTTCCAGCCCGTTGTTGCGATGACGCCTTGGCGGGCAAGCGCCTTCACCGTTAGCCTGTAGACAGGGGTACCGATATTATCGATGAAGATTGATACACCTTTGCCCCCTGTCTTGCTGTTGACGATATCAATAAATTTCTCTTCAAAATCAACGCCATCTACTGGACGTCGGTCAATGGCATAAATGCCCAACCTGTTAAGCAAAGCCAATCTTTCTGTCGTTGATGCGACCATGGCAACCTGACAACCCATCAACTTTGCTAACGTGATCTCGGCTAGTGACACGCCACCACCCCAGGCACACACAAAAATATCTTGGGGATCAACGGATAGCATTTGTGAACGCCAACAATGATAAGCCACAGTCCAGTTTGCATAGGCGGTAATATAACGGAGAGAAAAGGCAGCCCACTGTTGGTACGAAAAGGGGCTCTCTTCTGGAATCGGGAGTAATTGTCGGGCATGGAGTTTCATTGTTTTCGCCAAAACACCCATTGTCTGCGGAGCATCATACCCCAAGATCTTTATGGGATAACCATAGTCGTCCCAAATACCATTACAGAAGACAAGACAGATATCTCCTTCATTAAGATCTTTAACAGCGCTCCCTGTTTTGGTAACCCTTACAACGCCAGCATTCCCAATCACAACCTTTTCCTCATCCCGCGCCACGCAAATATCAATTGGGTGACGATTGAGCGCATGGCTCATATTTCCTTCCCAGCAACCGTAGAGAGGTTCAGCGAGTACTTCATCTTCTGAAATATCTGGAAACGTAAATATTTCTTTTATTAAATTGCTTGACTCATTGCTCCCGTGTCCATTATATAAAACCCACGCTTCCGTTGATACTGTTCCCATATATGTCCCCTTGATCCCCCTTCATCCCCGTTGTTATTCATCAGATAACCATTCACTCCTTCTGTAGGCTGAGCTTGTCGAAGTCGCGCCCCAAGGGCACCCGCCCCTTCGACAGGCTCAGGAGACTGAACGGCTACTTCGCCAGAGACAGATTGGTGTTCCGAAGCTTAGACCCCTAGTCTATCTAGCTTTGCCGCCAAAATATCCGTTAATTCATCTTTAGATAGTGATTCAAGTTCGGTATCCATTTGGGGGGCGGCCATATCTATATCATCGCCTATGTTTCTATGTTTCGTCGTTGATGCTATCGAATCAGGGTTCTCTCCATTGCCGCTTTCGATTGATAATGCCAAGACATCGTGCAATAGATAGTGCCCCAGAACATCAAGGGTGGGATAATCAAAGAGTATGGTGGCTGGCAGAGCCACGTCCAGTTTGGCTGAGAGCCGATTTTTTAGCTCTATTGCCGTCAGAGAGTCTAGCCCAACATCAAAGAGGCGGGCATCGTGGCTGATCATACTTTCTGAACGCAGGCCTAGAACCGCTATCAATTCATGGTGAATCTGGATATCCAGATACGCTCGTTGTTCTTCGACGGGCAACTCTGCTAAACGCTCTCGCAGCTCACGCTCTGATTTGTCCGCTACAGGTGTTGTCGCCCTGTATTGTCTTGGGGCAACTTGTCTGGGGACGACACCAATTTGTCCACCGATGTTGGAAGCGGGCTGTTGGAGCAGATATGAGGTGAGATGCCGTCCTTGTTGGGGCGATATCATGCCCAAACCCTGTAATTGCGCTTTCTCCGTCAGGTGAGCCGCCAACCCTACATCTGACCAGGCCCCCCAGTTGATACTCAATCCAGGTAAGTCCAGCACATGGCGTTGTCGCATCAGCGTATCCATGAAGGCATTGGCCGCCGCATAGTTGCTCTGTCCCGCAGAACCGAGGAGCGATCCAATCGAGGAGAAACAGACAAAGAAATCAAGGTCCATCTCTGTCGTTAGCGTATGGAGATGCCATGTGCCCGCCACTTTGGGGCGCATCACAGTTTCAAATCGTTCGGGTGTTTGAGCCGTCAAAACACCATCATCAATCAATCCAGCCGCATGGATGATGCCACGTAACGGTGCTATGGCAGTACACTCGTCCAACACTCGCCGAGCATCCTCTCTATCGGCTATATCCGCGGCCACAACATGCACCACTGCGCCCTGTTGTTGAAGGGCGTCGATGGCTTCTTGCTGCTCTGCACTGGTCACACCACGCCGTCCTGTCAGGACAAGATGTTTTGCGCCCTCTTCAACCAGTTGCTGGGCAACCTGTAAGCCCAAGGCTCCAAGACCACCTGTAACTAGATAAGTGGCATCGGAGTGTATGATATCAACCTCCACGGTATCGACCTCCACGATGGCTGATTGGTCTTGAGCATATTCTGCCCTTGGTGATTCAGGCAGTGCAGGTGGTTCAATGTGGAGGACAATCTTGCCGATATGCTGGGCTTGCTGCATATAGCGGAAAGCAGCAATGGCATCGGCAAAAGGAAAGGTCACTTTGGGCAGCGGCTTTAAGCGACCCATGCCGAATTGTACCGTGAGCTCTGCCCACAGTCTGGTTTCCAGCCCATTATCCGCGGCCATCTCCTCGCTCAGATCAAAGGGATAGTAGGTGGCATCTGGTCGCCGCTGGGCCACCTCTTCATGGCTCCAGATGTCAATCCTGCCTATCTCTACAAAGCGCCCCTGTTGTGCGAGGATATCAAAACTGGCGTCAATAAATGAGCCATTGAGACTGTTGAGGACAACATCAACTCCTTTGCCATCAGTCAACGCCAAAATCTCATCCACAAACTCAAGGGTGCGCGAATTGGCGACATGTTGAATACCTTGCTCGCGCAGAAACGGCTGTTTATTGGGGCTGGCGGTGGCAATCACCTCTGCACCGATGGCTTGCGCAATCTGGGCAGCCGCCTGTCCTACACCGCCAGCAGCGGCATGAATCAGGATGCGCTCTCCGGGCTGGAGTTTTGCCAATGTCACCAATCCATACCATGCAGTCAGAAAGGCCAGTGGGATCGTTGCTGCCTCCTCATCGTTGACGCCATCAGGAATGGGTACAGCTCGTTCCGCAGGGATTGTCATGTAGTTGGCAAAGGTTCCTTCACGGGCGGCAAGACCCATCACGCGGTCGCCAACAGCTATATGGGTCACATCGGTGCCAACAGCCGACACGATACCAACATATTCAGACCCAAGCCCCACATCTTTGGCCTCTGTAACGCCTAATGCGGCATAATGTGCTTCGAACATCCCCAATGCATTTAGTACATCGCGGAAGTTTAGCCCCGCAGCGCAAACGGCCACTTCAATTTCATCTGGCTGGGGGCGCTGGCGCGTTTGCGGAACAAATGTCAGATGGTCGAGCAAACCATAGGCACTCAATTGAAGTAGCAGTGGTACACGTACATCTTTGGTTGGCAGTTCCCATGTATTTAACTGCGCAACATAACGTGTCTGCTGTTGGTAGGCGACCTCTCGTGCTTGAGAAAGATGACCATAGCTGTTAACCAACTCAGTGGCTAACTCAGCGACCAGTGCTGATACCTGAGTATGGGTATCGTCATAAGCACCCAAGTCTACACAAACCGTATTTAAACGTGGGTGTTCGTGCATCAGGCTGCGTCCAAAGCCCCACAGCGTTCCCGCCGCAGCTGTGGCACCCACTTGATCGTGTGTTGTACCCCTCCAAACTGGGTAGGGGACTGTCTCGGTTCCTCCCCCACTCTGGGGGAGGTTAGGTGGGGGTGGAACGGCTATAGCCGTTTCCATTGAAACACCTTGACAACCTTGGGTAGCGATCCAAAGCTGAGTCTCTATCTCGTGCTCGACAAGGGATTGGGTTAAGTGAAGAAGCCCTGTACACAGGGCTAAGGCATCATCGGCAACTGCCTCCGCCGGCCCAGACTCAGCATGAATGCCAAGATAGACCACGCCAATCGCTCGATGTTGCGAGGCAATTTCTATAAGTTGATGTGCAATATCGCTTTTTTGTGCCGATGCATCCAAACAATAAACAGGTAGCACTTTGGACTGACGTGATGCTGCCAACGCCTCTGCCAGCGCCTCACTCACCTCACTCAACAGACCTACAATGACCCAGCAATCTGGTCGCTTGCCTGTGGGTTCAGTAAGGGGTTCCGCTTGCCATGTTATATGTTGCAGCCATTCTGTGCGCAGCCGCGTGGTATGTATGGCACTGGCTGACGCCTTACGCATCTCAAACCCATCTATCTTTGCCACCACTGCCCCCGACATATCAAAAAGGTGGATATCCCACTTGAGTGGTGTTATCTTTTTGGCGTGGCACCACCACGTCCTTGAAGGCGATGATTCTACGGCTGCCGTTTGGTTAGTCTGGGCATAGAGTTGTAATGAATTTACAGCAAAGGGCAGGACAACATCAGATGCATCTTCTGTCTCACTCATCTCCCGTGCCAGTGCTGCTGTTTGGAAGCAAGCATCCAACAGCCCAGGATGAATTATATACCCCTTTAGATCGCCGATGACATCAGGGCAACGCAATTGGGTTAGCACCTCTTCTGGCGGCATTCCATTATCTGTCGTAGGGTGCCACACCGCATCAATCCAGCGAAAGCTAGCACCCATGAAGGTGCCAAACTCATCGACTACAGAGGGAACCTGCACCAGTTGTTGGCAGTATGTTTGAATCTCACGAAGCCTTGTACCGTTGCTGAATGATTGCTCAAAAGAAGGCTCTTTCAGGCCAACCACACCCATCGCATGGGTCATGGTCGCATCTTGCTCAAGCAAGTCCATTTCCGGCTCAAAACTGATCAGTTGAAATTGGGCTTGGGTCCCTTGGTGCTGCTCTTGCAGTGGGGTCAGGACAGTCTGCGCCAGACGGTTCTGACCCTCATCCAAGGCTAGTGCTTGCGGGAGGATCACATCACTCAGTTCATAGCATTGCCTCGGCTGGATTCTTTTCTGCCAAGCTAACTCACCAGCACTCAAGACCATCGAGAGGTGGCAAGCACCCGGTGAAACCACTGTGTCATAGACCACATGATCCTGTAGGAAGGGTAGCGTATCCGTACTCACATCGGTTTCAAAGAGTATCTTGCCATCAAGAGGCAACCGAGACATCGTATCAATCAGCGGTCGCAACTGCTCCACTCCACGACGTCGCTTGGGTACATCTACCCAATATTTTTGACGCTCAAATGGGTAGGTCGGCAAGGATAGACGACGGCGTTCTTCATGCTGATAGAACCCATCCCAATCAATGACGCCACCTGCAATCCATGTTTGGGCAATCGCCGACAACAGGCATTCAATATCGGATTGCTTTTTCCGTGGATGGCGCATCGTTGCCAAAGCTGTTTGTGTTGGATGCATTGGGTGCTGTTTAACTAGTGAAGTTAGGGCATGGCCTGGACCCACTTCGAGAAAAATCCCATCCTCCTCTTCCAATAAGGTTTTTATTCCATCTGTAAAGCGCACTGTGTGTCGTAAATGATTCACCCAATAAGAAGGAGCTATGGCTTCTTCTGAGCGAATCCATCGACCAGTTAAATTGGAGATAAAGGGAATTGTCGGTGGTGATAATGAAATTGTGGAAACAAATGCATGAAAACGCTCTAGAATCGGCGTTAACATAGCCGAATGTGCGGCCACTGCAATATGGATATGGCGATAGGACACCTGGTCAGCAGTCAAGCTCTCTGCTAATTTCATAATTTCTTCTGTTGGCCCAGCAACAGTACAAAGTGTGGGTGCATTGGTTGCAGCAATTGATAAGTGATCACCAAGATATGGCTGGAGGGCTTCGACTGAAAGTGTCACTGACAACATAGACCCACTAGGAAGCTCATCAAATAGCTGCCCACGCTTCAAAACTAAGCTGAGTGCATCTTCAAGAGTAAAGACATCTGCAAGGCACGCTGCAACATACTCGCCCATGCTATGACCAATCATTGCGCGGGGCTGAATACCCCAACTCATAAGCAACTGCGCAAGCGCATATTCAGTGGCAAAAAGAAGTGGCAAAGCGAATTTTGTCTGTTTGAATTCGTGCTCAAAACGATGATGTTCAGAAGATAGTTCATCGGTTGATTGATATATGAGTTGACAAATATTCACACCCAGATGTGGCTCTAGCCAGACTGCACATTGATTCATTGCCTTCCGAAAAACAGGTTCATGTGTATATAGATCGGCACCCATTTCTATATGCTGTACACCTCCACCAGGGAACATAAACAGAATCGGACTATAATTCTGCTCGTGAACTCCATCCATTACCTGTTCAGTGGTTTGCAAGTGCTGGATGGCATCTTTTTGATTTTGACCGATCCATACTTGACGATGAGGATGACGTTGGCGGCCGACCTGGAGCGTATAGGCAGTATCGGATAAGCTGTTTTCAGGGTGCTGGCTTAGATAATCAGCGAGAGTGGCAGACATGGTTGCCAAAGCAGATTCAGTTTTGGCAGAGAGCATCAATAATTGAACCGGACGGCTTGATGAAGGGAGGGCATCCGCAGCCGGTGCTTCCTCTACGATCACATGGGCGTTGGTTCCACCAATGCCAAATGAACTGATGCCTGCGCGTCGCGGTGTGCCGTCCGTTGTCTGCCATGTTGACAACTCACTGTTTACGTAAAATGGGCTGTTAGCAAAATCAATCTCTGGATTGGGTGCTGAAAAGTGTAGCGTAGGTGGAAGCAGACCATGTTTCAAGGAAAGAACGGTTTTTATCAACCCGGCAATTCCGGCTGCCGCGTCTGCGTGCCCCATATTGGTCTTGACCGAGCCGATAGCACAAAAGCCGCGCTTTTCGCTCTGAAAGGCTTGGGTGAGCGCCGCAATTTCAATCGGGTCCCCTATCTTTGTGCCTGTGCCATGTGCTTCAATGTACGAAATCGTCTCTGCTTCGACCCCTGCCGCATGTTGTGCGGCACGAATCACACTGCGCTGCCCATCCACACTGGGGGCCGTATAGTTCATTTTGGCAGAACCATCGTTGTTAATGGCTGTGCCTTTGATGATGGCGTGAATCACGTCACCATCTTTGAGCGCATCTTCGGCGCGTTTCAGAACAACAATGCCCACGCCACAACCGCCCACTGTTCCTTGGGCTTTAGCGTCAAAGGCTCGACAATGACCATCAGGAGACATAATCATCCCTTCTTGATAGAGATAGCCACGATCCTGGGGAAAGGGAATTGACACCCCGCCAGCCAGTGCCATTTGGCATTCGCCATTGAGAAGGCTTTGAGTGGCGAGGTGAACCGCCACTAAAGAGGTCGAGCAAGCTGTCTGTACGTTAACGCTGGGGCCTTTGAGGTTGAGTCGATAGGATACTTGGGTTGGCAGATAGTCTTTGTCATTGGAAATTGCATGCTGAAAAATTTTGACACTATCGTCCATTGACTCTGCAAAACTAAGATTGTTGTGCAAGTAGGTATTCATGCCCGCTCCCGCATAGACACCAATGGCATCATCATAGGTCGCTGGGTCATAGCCTGCATCGTCAAGGGCTGTCTGCGCACACTCTAGGAAGAATCGATGTTGTGGGTCGAGCAACCTAGCTTCGTTGGGGGTAAACCCAAAAAAGTGGGCATCAAACTGAGCGGCATCTGCAATACGTGCGCCTACGTTAACATAGGCAGGATTCTCTAACAGGGTTTGGTCAACACCCGCGGCCAACAGTTCTTCATCGGAAAACGTCGAGACAAGTTCAATCCCATCACGCAGTTTCTCCCAGAATTCATCGACAGAATCGACATCGGGGAATCGACAGGCCATTCCAATAACCGCAATATCGCGATTTTGATTCTGTATATGATCCTCCACATGACTGTGTATAGAGGTGCGATTCAGTGTAGGTGATTCGCTTTCAATATTATTTTTCTGTTGGAGATAAGTCGCTAATTGATGTACAGTTGGGTATTGAAATAAATCGGTTACCGAGACATTGTACGCATAGAGCGTTTTGAGTTGTTGCTGAACATGAATCGTCAGAAGTGAGTGTCCGCCTAATTCAAAAAAGTTGTCATATAGACCCACACGCTCGACTTGAATTAGCGTTTGCCATATCTCCACAATCTGACGCTCGATGGCTGATTGCGGCATGACATAGTTTGTTGTCGTGGCTGCATTTGCATCTGGCTCCAGAGGGTGTCCCGCCAAGGCCCCACGGTCCAACTTGCCATTGGGGGACAACGGCATGGCATCTAAAAAGACAAAGGCCGCGGGAATCATGTAGTCGGGCAGTTGTTGGGCGAGGGTTTGGCGAAGGGTTGAAGGGTTGAAAGGTTTCAGGGTTGAAGGGTCTGTATCGTTACCTTCCACCTTTCCACCTTCCACTTTTCCACTTTTCAACTCTGCTACAAGATAGGCAACCAACCGCTTATCGCCCTTCTCCGCCCGTGCCAGCACCACCGCCTCGCGCACACCATCTTGGGCCAGCAGGGCGTTCTCAATCTCGCCCAACTCGATGCGGAAACCCCGTAGTTTGACTTGGAAATCGGTGCGTCCGATGTACTCAATGTTGCCGTCGAGGAGCCAACGACACAGGTCGCCCGTTTTGTAGAGCCGCCCAAATTCGGGATGGTTGATGAAGCGTTCGGCGGTGAGTTCGGGGCGGTTTAGGTATTCACGCGCCAACTGTGCTCCACCGATATGCAATTCACCCGCGATACCCATCGGCACAGGGTTGCCAGCATTACCTAAAATAAATGTTTTGACATTGGCAGTCGGTCTACCGATATGGACCTTTTCACCAATTTGACAGCGCGCTGCCGTTGTATAAATTGTATTTTCCGTGGGGCCATACGCATTCCAGACCGATGTGTGTGGAAGCCAGCTTTGGGTTAATGCATCGGGTAAGGCTTCGCCAGCAACAATCATCTGCTGCAAGTGGGGATAGGGTTCGACGGGCAGCGTCGAGAGCGCCGTTGGCGTTAATGAAACATGGGTGGCTTTTGATTGTCGAAGTTGCTCACCTAAGAATGAACCGACAAGCTTTTCGGGTATTGGCAAATAGAGCTTCGCCCCTGAACAAAGCGTCATAAACAAGTCACCCACTTCCACATCAAAGCCAAAGGTCGGTGCATGCATCACGCATGAATCTTCGGCCACCGCAAACCGCTCGATATTATCGCGTACGAGGTTATAGAGATTGCCGTGTGGAATTGCAACCCCTTTGGGCTGCCCCGTGGACCCGGATGTATAAATCACATAGGCAAGGTCATCCACCGATGCGGTGCTCTGAGCGGGTGCCCTTTGGGCGCGAAGAGTTGGCGTTTGGGGATTTGCCGTAGGCTGTGCCGCCCACGTTGTCATCATCGCATCAACGGCAAGTACATGCATGGATTGACTTGTGCTACCTTCCACGCCATCATCCCCTGTAAACGACGCAAGCGGTAGATGCGATTGGGTCAACAGAATCGGCGCGGCACTATCCGCCAGCATGTAGTGAATCCGCTCTTTGGGATAGGTCGGGTCAATCGGCACATAGGCTCCCCCCGCCTTTAGAATTGCCAATAAACTGACGACTATTTCAATAGACCGTTCCATGGACACCGCCACCAACGTATCAGCGTACACACCGAGTTCAATCAAGTGGTGGGCGAGTTGGTGGGCGCGTTCATTTAATTCGTGATAAGTGAGTTGCTCATTCTCAAAGATAAGGGCAACGGCATTCGGTGTTCGTTTCACCTGCCCCTCAAATAAGGCATGGATGGTCTGTGGCTCGCCAAAGTCAACGGCAGTATCGTTCCACTCATGGACAATCTGGTGATACTCAGCCCCGGTGAGCATGGGCAATTGGTGGACGGGCTGCTCTGGCTGCGAGACGACGCCTTCTAATAGCACCGTAAAATAGCTTGCCAGGCGCGCTATCGTGGATTCCTCAAAGAGGTCGGTGGCATATTCAATGATGCCCTGTAAACCGTCCTCTTTCCCCTGTTCTATCAGATTGAGTGTTATATCAAATTTAGCAGAGGCGGAGACAGCAGGTTGCATGGTGGCGATTAGGCTTGTCCCGAGGGACGAGGGCGTTGATAGATCAAATTCAACCATCTCAGCATTTTGTAGGACCAACATGACTTGAAAGAGCGGGCTATAGCTGAGACTACGCGTCAACGCCAGTGCATCGACCAACTGCTCGAAGGGCAGGTCTTGGTGTTGATAGGCATCGAGTGTGGTTTGACGCACCTGTGCCAGCAATTCGGTAAAGGATGGGTTATCCTCTAGCTGGGTACGCAAAACCAGGGAGTTGGCAAAGACGCCAATCAGCCCCTCAATCTCTGCACGATTACGGTTGGCAATCGGTGAACCAACCACAATGTCATCCTGACGGCTGTAACGCGCCAATAGCACGTTAAACGCTGCTAATATCACCATGAAGAGCGTGGCGTCATGCGCCTGTGCCAGTTGATTGAGTTTTGCGGTTAGGTCAGCATTCAGTTCAAAGGCATAGTGGGCACCCCGATAACTCTGCTTGGGCGGTCGCGGTCGGTCAGTAGGCAGTTCGAGCAGGGCCGGTGCGCCAGCTAACTGCGTTCGCCAATAGGCCAACTGAGCCTCAAGTCGTTCCCCGCTGAGATAGTCGCGCTGCCAGAGGGCAAAATCAGCATACTGAATGGGCAAATCGGGCAGGGTTGGCTGTTGCCCAACTGTGTAGGCACGATAGGCATGGGTTAACTCTCGAACCAATACGTCCATCGACCAGCCATCGCTGATGATGTGGTGCATGTTGATGACCAACAGAAATCTCATCTCTGAGCCGGTTAGTGAGCCTGCCGAACTAGCCGAAGAGACAACGTCTGCAATCTGCAAGAGCTGTACCCGCAGCAGGGGTCCTTCACTAAGATCAAAGGGAGTGGTAGCCTCTATCTGCGCTAGGCGTTGTGCCTCACCTTCATCCGCAACAGGCGTGATTGCCAGTGTAAATTGCGCTGCCCATGATGGCGGATGAATGAGTTGGTATGCTTCACCATCATGATCCACCCCTCCCCACCCCTCCCCAACGTGGGGAGGGAGCCGCAACTTGGCAGTTGAAGTATCAGTTCCTCCCCCAGAATGGGGGAGGTTAGGTGGGGGTAAAACCCCGCCCCTGTTCCGGCTGGAGTGGGGTCCAAAGATAGTACGCAGACTCTCATGCCGTTCAATCAAGTAGCGGAAACTCTCTTCTAACGCAGCCACATCCAGTTGGCCCGTCAACCGCAACAACGTGGGGATGTTGTAGAAAGCACTCTCTGGTTCCATTTTGTCGAGGAACCAGAGCCGCTGTTGGGCAAAGGAGAGCGGTGGTGGTGCGGTCGATGCTCGAGGGCGAATTAAATCTATTGCGGTTACAGATGTAGATGAGTCACTCAAAAATTCAAGGAGGGGGACTCTTAGTCTTCTAATTTGTTGGCGGTGTTGATCTGTTAAGCGATTGTGCGTGTCACGAACGCGTATCTTGCCATCGAATTCATATAGATGAATATCCAAATTTTGCAATACTTCAATTAATTGATAAACGGTTTTCATCCTTAAAATTCCTCGTCTAGCGCACTAAATGAAATAGTTGATTTTGTTGATTCATGGCTAATTAATAACTCAATGGACTTTGCAAATTCTTGCAAACTATGGGTTTCAAACATCATTTTCACAGGAATATTGATGTTTAATCGGTGGCGAATTGCTGAAATGACTTTTGTAGCTAGCAAGGAATGACCACCCAGAGCAAAGAAGTTGTCATAGACCCCCACCCTTCGACTATGCTCAGGGCTAGCTTGGTCAAAGCCCAACACTTCCTGCCATATATCTGCAACGGCTGTTTCCATCTCTGTGCGCGGTGCAACAAACTCACATTGCAGGTCCACATAATCTGGAGCGGGCAACGCCCCACGGTCCAACTTACCATTCGGCGTCGACGGCATGGCATCTAAAAAGACAAAGGCTGATGGAATCATGTAGTCGGGGAGTTTTTGGGCAAGAGAGGTACGAAGGGTTGAAGAGTTGAAAGGTTGAAGAGTTGAAGATGACTCCCCATCACTTTCCACTTTCCACTTTCCACTTTCCACTAAATAAGCGACCAACCGCTTATCGCCGATACTCTCCTCCCGTGCCAGCACCACCGCCTCATTCACACCTTCCTGGGCCAGCAGTGCACTCTCAATCTCACCCAACTCAATGCGGAACCCACGTATCTTGACTTGGAAGTCGGTGCGTCCGATGTATTCTATATTGCCGTCGGTGAGCCAGCGACATAAGTCGCCTGTTTTGTAGAGTCGTCCAAATTCGGGGTGGTTGATGAAGCACTCGGCTGTCAACTCAGGACGATTGAGGTAGCCACGGGCTAATCCATCTCCGCCAATGTGCAGTTCACCCGCAATGCCCACGGCTGTTGGCTGCGTAGACACGTCCAAAATATAAACGCTACGGTTCGGCAAAGGCTGACCAATGGGGATATGAACAGCTTCTGCTTGCACTTTGTCAAGGTCAAAAGAGGTCGCCGTAATTGTTGCCTCGGTCGGGCCATAGGCATTGAGTAACTGGATATTCTCACGCGGTAGTTGTTGCCAAAGCCTTAACATGTCAGGCGTTGCTTTCTCGCCACCAATAAGGATCAACCGAAGAGAACTAGACAAAAGTGGTGATGGGTCTACTAACCAGTGTTGGAGAAGTTGTTCACAGTAGGCTGGTGGTAGATCAGCGACCGTTATCTCGTGTCTGATGAGCAGATGGTCAAACGCTTCTGAAGTCCACAGCTGATTCCCTCGCAGAAGAAGTTTTGCGCCGCTACATAGGGCAACAAATATCTGCTCTAATGAGACATCGAAACTCATAGATGCAAATTGAAGAACCGTGTCTGTTGAATCAATCTGATATTGCTCAATGGCTGTGCATACATGCTTGGCTAGAGAGCCATGCTCAATCATCACTCCTTTGGGTTGACCTGTTGAACCAGACGTATAGATGACATAGGCAAGGTCATCCACAGATGTTTGCGTTTGGGGATTATCGGAAGATTGTGCTTCCAACTCGGACGCCATCGTATCCACAGCAAGTACACGTATTGGTTGTTCCGTATCACCCTCTCCACCCCAATCTTCTATCAACTGTGCCAACGATAGATGAGATTGCGTCAGCAAAATCGACGCGGTACTATCCGTCAGCATATAGCGAATGCGCTCTTCTGGATAGGTCGGATCAATGGGCACATAGGCTCCCCCAGCTTTGAGAACCGCCAACAAAGTGACCACCATCTCAACCGACCGTTCCATCGCCACTGATACTAGGGTATCCGCTTGTACGCCAAGTTCAATCATATGATTGGCGAGTTGGTTGGCGCGGGCGTTCAGTTCGCGATAGGTTAAGTAGTCGTGATTCGTGATTCGTGATTCGTGAGTCTGTGTGCTGCCATGTTGACTTTGGACCCTGGACTTTGGACTTTGGACCGCTAGAGCATCCGGTGTGCGTTCTACTTGCTCTTCAAAAAGCGTATTGATAGTCTGTGGTTCGCCAAAATCAACAGAGGTGTCATTCCACTCATGGACAATTTGGCGGTACTCAGCTTTAGTGAGCATGGGGAGTTGGCGAACAGAAAGTTCTGGCTGCTCAACAATCTTTTCCAGCAGCACCGTGAAATGGCTTGCCATGCGCGCGATCGTGGTAGCGTCAAATAGATCGATGGCATACTCGAATATGCCCGACAAACCACCTCCTTTGCTCTGTTCCACCAGCGTAAGCGTTAAATCAAACTTAGCAAAGGGGAAATCAGCAGGTTGCATGGTCGCGCTCAGGCTTGTCGCGAGGGACGAGGGATCTGACAGGTCTAACGTTCCAATCTCGTCTTTTTGTAGGTCCAACATGACTTGAAAGAGTGGCGTATGACTGAGACTACGCTCCAAATCCAGTACCTCTACCAACTGCTCAAAAGGCAAGTCTTGATGTTGATACGCGTCAAGCGTGGTTTGGCGTACCTGTGCCAGCAATTCGCTAAAGGATGGGTTGTCCTCTAGTTGGGTGCGTAAAACTAAGCTATTGACAAAAAAGCCAATCAGCCCTTCAATCTCAGCTCGATTACGGTTGGCAATGGGGGAACCGACCACAATATCATCTTGGCGGCTGTAGCGAGCCAGCAGAATATTGAAGGCGGCCAACACAACCATAAAGAGCGTGGCGTCATGTGCTTGGGCCAGTTGATTGAGTTTGGTGGTCAGGTCCGCACTGAGTTCAAAGGCATAGTTTGCACCTCGATAGCTCTGCATAGGCGGTCGCGGTCGGTCGGTAGGTAATTCGAGCAGGACAGGTGCGCGTGTCAGTTGCGTTCGCCAATAGGCCAACTGCGCCTCTAAGCGCTCACCGCTGAGAACCTCTCGCTGCCAGACCGCAAAGTCGGCATATTGAATTGGCAGGTCGGGCAGGGTTGGCTGTTGACCCATTGTGTAGGCACGATAGGCACGGGTCAACTCTTGCATCAAGACCCCCATTGACCAGCCATCGCTGATGATGTGGTGCATATTGAGAACCAGCAACGCATCATCATCTGCTATCTGCAAGAGCTGCACCCGGAACAGCGGTCCCTCACTAAGATTAAAGGCGGTGGTGAACTCTATCTGTGCCAGGCGTTGTGCCTCGCCTTCATCCGCAACAGGCGTGATTGCCAGCGTAAACTGTGTTGCCCATGATGGTGGATGAATAAGTTGGTTTGCTTCATCACCCCCTCCTAACCTCCCCCTATCAGGGAGAGGAAAAGTTTCATCACTTGGAAGAGGAGGACTGGAGTGGGGTCCAAAGACGGTGCGTAGACTCTCATGCCGTTCAATCAGATAGTGGAAACTGGCATCCAGTGCTGCCACATCCAATTGCCCCGTTAATCGTAACAACATGGGGATGTTGTAGAAAGCACTATCTGGCTCCAATTGGTCGAGGAACCAGAGCCGCTGTTGGGCAAAAGAGAGCGGCAGCGGCTGCTCACGCGAGATGCGTACAATAGGTTTGTCCGTACTCTCCTGCGTTTGACTGACGATCTCTACAAAGTCCCCCAACCGCGATGCGTCAAAGAGCGATTTGAGCGGAATGTCCAGATTGAGTTGGCTGCGTACCCGCGAGATGACCTGGGCTGCCAAGAGAGAGTGACCACCGATTGCAAAGAAGTTGTCATGGACGCCCACTTGCTCAACATGTAATACCTCCTGCCAGATACCTGCAACGGCTGTTTCCATCTCTGTACGTGGCGCAACAAACTCGCTCTGTAAATCTGTGTACTCGGGTGCTGGCAACGCTTGACGGTCCAATTTGCCATTCGGTGACAACGGCATGGCATCCAAAAAGACAAATGCTGAGGGAATCATGTAGTCGGGCAGTTGTTGGGCAAGGGTTTGGCGAAGGGTTGAAGGGTTGAAAGGTTGCAGGGTTGAAGGGTCTGTATCGTCACCTTCCACTTTTCCACTTTTCAACTCTGCTACAAGATAGGCCACCAACCGCGCCCCGAGGGCACCCGCCCCATTCTCTTCCCGCACCAGCACCAGTGCCTCGCGCACACCCTCCTGTGCCAGTAGCGCATTCTCTATTTCACCCAGTTCAATGCGGAAACCGCGGAGCTTGACCTGGAAATCGGTACGACCGATGTACTCAATATTGCCATCCGGTAGCCAGCGACAGAGGTCGCCCGTTTTGTAGAGTCGTCCAAACTTAGGATGATTGATGAAGCGTTCGGCAGTTAGTTCTGGACGGTTGAGGTATTCACGCGCCAACTGTGTCCCACCAATATGCAATTCACCAGCAATTCCCATTGGAACAGGGCTGCCTGCATCATCTAAGATAAATGTCTTGACATTTGTGGTAGGTCTACCGATGTGGACTTTTACATCAATTTGGCATTGAGTCGCGGTTGTATAAATTGTATTTTCAGTTGGACCATAGGCATTCCAGACCGATGTGCATGGGAGCCAACTTTGAGTCAATGCATCTGGTAGTGCTTCACCTGCAACAATCATATGCTGTAAGTGTGGGTAGGGTTCAACAGGGAGCGTAGAGAGAGCCGTTGGCGTTAGTGAAACATGGGTGGCCTTCGATTGTCGTAGTTGGCTCCCTAAAAATTCTCCTACCAGTTTTTCTGGTGATGGGAGATAAAGCCGCGCGCCAGAACAGAGGGCCATAAAGAGGTCCCCTACTTCCACATCGAAGCCAAATGTCGGTGCATGCATAACGCATGAACTCTCTGAAACCGCAAACCGTTGGATATTATCGAGTACCAGGTTGGTAAGATTACCGTGTGGGATCGCCACCCCCTTCGGCTGCCCTGTGGATCCCGATGTATAAATCACATAGGCAAGGTCATCCACCGATGCGGTGCTCTGAGCCTGTCGAAGAGTTGCCGTTTGGGGATTCGCGGTAGGTTGTGCGGCTAACGCTGTTATCATCTTGTCCACGGCAAGCACATGCATGGATTGACTTGCGCTACCCTCCACACCATCATCCCCTGCAAACGGCGCAAGCGGCAGATGCGATTGGGTCAACAGAATCGGCGCGGCACTATCCGCCAGCATGTAGTGAATCCGCTCTTTGGGATAGGTCGGGTCAATCGGCACATAGGCTCCCCCCGCCTTTAGAATCGCCAATAAACTGACGACTATCTCAATAGACCGTTCCATGGACACCGCCACCAACGTATCAGCGTACACACCGAGTTCAATCAAGTGGTGGGCGAGTTGGTTGGCGCGTTCATTTAATTCGTGATAAGTGAGTTGCTCATTCTCAAAGATAAGGGCAACGGCATTCGGTGTTCGTTTCACCTGCCCCTCAAATAAGGCATGGATGGTCTGGGCTTCGCCAAAGTCAACGGCAGTATCGTTCCACTCATGGACAATCTGGTGATACTCAGCCCCGGTGAGCATGGGCAATTGGGGGATGGGCTGCTCTGGCTGGGAGACGATGCCTTCTAATAGCACCGTGAAATGGCTTGCCATGCGTGCGATTGTGGCTTCATCAAAAAGGTCTGCGTTGTATTTGAAGCAGCCGACCCACTGGTTGCCCTGCTGCCACATGTCCAGATGCAATGGGACCTGCGCTTCTTGATGTCGAATGGGATAGGGCAAGATTTGCAAATCACCTAGTGATATCGGATCCATTGGGGTTTCTGGAACCCACCTTATCAATCGTGCGATTGGTTCGTTTGTGTTTGCGGTGAGTAGGTTGAATGAGACATCAAATAGGGGAGGGTGACTTGACGCGCGTTCAATTTGGGCATCCTGTACCATGCGTGCAAAAGAATAACTTTGATGAAATAGCCCGCCCATGGCTATACCTTCTGCCTGACGCAAGATATCCTCAAATGAATCCTCTTTCGATATGCTTAAACGCATTGGCAGCAAATTGACCATATGACCAACCATCTGCTGAAAACGCTTAGGTGCTGTTAGTCGTTCATCGGTTGGTACACCAATAATTAGGTCATCCTGATTGCTATAGCGCGCCATCAAGAGTGCATAGGCAGACATCAGCAACACAAATGGTGTAACCTCTGCTTGTTGAGCCAACGCTGTAATGCCTTGGCTCAGTGCCTCGGGCAGACATATGGGCAAGCTATTGCCATTGTATGTTTGTTGCGCAGGATAGGGATGGTCTGTCGGCAAATCAAGGATGGGCAGTGGCGTTTGAAGTTGTTCTGCCCAATGTTGTTGGCTTCGCTCGCATTTCTCATTATTGGCATAGTTTTCTTGCCATGCGACAAAGTCAGTATAGCTTGTGGATTCATGATGAGTTTCTTCTGGCTTAGAAGAGCCATTCAGTCGGTTTAGAGAGGCAGTTCGAGTACATGTTATGGACTGATAGACATCGAGGATTTCCTGCGTAATCATCGTTTGTGCATGAAAATCAAGCAGAATGTGATGCCAACTGAATAGGACGACATGGTCACCTTCTTTGCGGCTAAAGATGGCTAGGCGTGTCAAAGGTCCCGTTTCAAGGTCAAAGGGTCGATCGTGCATGGCTTGCACATGTGCTTTTAATGCATCTTCACCCATATCTGCTACATTCACATGTGCAAAATCGGGAACAATCTCAGGATGAATACACTGGGTCGGTTTCCCATCGTTCAGGGTAAAGGTCGTCCGCAACATGGGATATCGACAGATAATCTCGTTGAATGCCGAGTGTAGAGCCTCTACATTTAAATAGCTCTGTACGCGAAACACGGAGGATACATTATAGGCAACCATCTCAGGGTGCATGGTTTGCAATAGCCATAGACCATGCTGATTTTTGGACATGGGTGTAAGCGCACTGGTTGTCATAATGGGAAATCCTCTCTGTAGTTCTATCATCCGATTGGGGCATTAGCATGCCTTTTTTGGGTAACCAATTCAGCAATTGTGTGAATATTTTTAAAATTACGGAGAAGGATATCACTTGGTGCAATCTCAATTTCAAAGGTCTCGGTTAAAAACTCTACCAAACGGAAGATACCCATAGAGTCAATAATGCCTTGATCAATCAGCGATGTCTCAATGGTCAGAGATTCGCTGCTATCATCTAGTAGATATTCCGATTCGATGTAGTCTAAAATTCGTTGTTGATATTCATTCATAAGACAATCCCGTACAAATGCTTCCTTTCTAAATCAAGATGTAAAGTTGACGAGGCCCCTCAAAGACTACCCTTCCAATGCAAGCCGCGACTCAATGCGCTCTTGTCGCCAAATCGGGCGGAAAGCCAGACCATAAGCAGTTGCGAAAACACCATACCCAACAACATAGGCACTGGCAATACCCCAACCAAATAGGAGCGTGCCAGCGATATAAGCGGCGGGCAAATGGATGCCCATGAAATACTGTTTCTTCAAATCCTTTTCATAGCGTTCGACCAAGTCAAAGAGTGTGTCCAGTTGCATCAGTGTCCCATCCATTAACACAATCTGCGCCGTATCGGTGGCAACCGTTGTCGCTCCCGCAATAGAGACCGAAACCTGTGCCTGTTTGAGCGCAATGCTGTCGTTGATGCCATCGCCCACAAACATTACCTGCTTGTCCTGCTCCTGCAATTCACGCACCAAGTTGGCCTTCTGTTCGGGCAAGACATTGGCAAAGACGCGGTCAATGCCTAACGTGACCGCCAGTGCCTGGGCAGGGGCTTCTTGGTCGCCTGTAATCATGGCAAGTTCGATGCCACGATGATGGAGCGCATCAACCACAGCTTTGGCTTCGGGGCGCACGGTCGGCTGAAGCTCAATTGCGCCCTGCAACAGGCCATCGGTGGCCAGATAGACAACCGAGTGACCCAGAGCTTGGCCTTCACTGGCTAGTTGGGCAATGTTGTCAGGGATGACGATATCGCTCAAGCCCATGTAGCGTTGGCTACCGAGTTGAACACGCTGCCCCTCAAAGATCACGGCCAAGCCATAGCCCACATCCACGCTGGTTTCATCCACTGCTGGCAGTGTCAAGCCTGCTGTCTCTGCCGCCTTGCGGATGGCCGCGGCAATGGGGTGGGATTGGTGCTGTTCGACGGCTGCCGCCAATGCCAGTAGGTTATCTTCACTTAAATCGCCACAAATATACACCCCGCAGACCGTCGGCTGGTCCAGCGTCAACGTCCCCGTTTTGTCAAAGACTACCGTGTCAATGCTGCTCATCAACTCCAGCGAACGTCCATCCTTGACCAAGATGTTGCTACGCGCCGACATGTCTAGATAGGCCAACAACGAAAGCGGTGTCGTTGCCATGAGCATGCTCCCAAGCTCTACACTCCACACTGCCAACATGCTGCTCACACCCCAGATGGGCAGGGCCAATAGCCCGATTGCCGTCGTTGCAAAAACCGCTCTATCAGCGATCTCGACACCGCGTAGCCCCACTTGAGTGTTGTGGCTTTGAGTGTTGTTGAGAATCTCGGTGATCTGCGCGGCCAGCGTCTCTTGGTTAGCCAGTGCCACCTGCACCCGAATCTCGCCCATCAGCACCAAGGTCGACGCAAAGACACTATCGCCTATCTCTTTTTCTACAGGCTGCGCCTCACCCGTCAGTGCATGTTGATCCACGCTTGCAAAGCCATCGATAATCTCGCCATCTACGGGAATCACGCCCCCTGCATAGACGACAAGAACATCATCAGCCTGCACCTCGCCCAATGGGCACTCAGCCACAACGTCATCCTTGATGCGCCAGACTGTCTGCGGCAATGCACCAAATACATTGACCAGCCGTTCATGTGACTGCCCCTGCACGGTGTCGATGAATTTCTCGATGAGCAGCCAGAACATCATGGCCGCACTGAGTACTGCCAGATAGCCACTGAGCATCACACCAAGAAAGACAATAGTATTGCGTCCTCGTGCCGTCAACGTGCGCTTCTCAATCATATCCCTGATACCGATGTCAATCACGATATAACCCAAATAGAGGTTGATGGCAAAGGCAGTCACCATGAGCAGTGGCAACCCCGTCAGATAAAGCACAAAGGATATGCCCGCATAGCCTGCCTGACGATTGCGCACCTTGACCATCTCTGGAACGGCATCGATGCCCGTTGTCCCGCCCAATGCCTTGAGGTGCTTCTCATAGCTTGCACCAAACATGCGGTCTATGCTGTTGTGGATGGCCATCTGGTAGCGATCATCCATCGGTTTGAGTAGGGCTTGTATATCTGTTTTAGCTTGCTCAATCGCAGACAGTTGCGAGCCTCTTGCCAACACCCGCACTAATTGTGTTGAGTTACGGCGGTAGCGATCTATGCCCCAAATGCCAGCCGCACCGACTGCGGCAACGGCGAATCCAAAAATAGCCATGTTGGTTACCTCCGATTTGTTCAATAGAATTTAGTCAAATGCGAATTAGGCCTAAAAGGACAAGTGAAGTATTTCTGATCTGCAAGTATAGCAAACAAAGGTGGAATGAACGTGGAATGAACGTGGAATGAGCCTGGAATGTTAGAAATCGGGCGTCCGGGATTCCATCATGGCTATCTGTTGTGCACTTCACGATTTTAGACTCAACTTTCATACCTGGAACTATGCTCCGCTTTGTACAAACATGAACAGTAAAGGTCGTTAACTTACAATATCGTAAGTTAAGGTTAAAATCAATTACGCTTGGGGCCCTCGTAAGAATTCCAAACATAATCATTGTTGATATGATTCCGAGTTGGCCGGCTACCCGGAATCAGGTTACTCGAGCTACTTCCCAACATAACGGGGTGACCGCTTCTCTAAAAAGGCTTGCGTCCCTTCTTGACCATCTTGGGTAAAGGCAGCCAGCGCGCCTGCTAAGCTTTCAATAGGCAGAGAAGGGTGATTATCACGATTCATGAGTTGTTTGCAGATCTGTACTGAGATGGACGCATTGGCCCCGATCTGTTCCGCCAACGCCTGCACCCGCGTATTCAGCTGATCGGGGGAAACGATCTCATTCACCAAACCCCAGGCCTCCGCTGTGGTTACCTCGATGGGTTGAGCTGAGAAGATCATCTGTTTGGCTCGAGGTGTGCCAACAATTTCAGGCAACTTCGTAATGCCCGTCCACGCTGGGATGGCACCGATGGACGTTTCGGGTAAGCCCAACCGAATCCCCTCTTGGGCAATACGAATATCTGCTGTCAGTGCCAGCTCTAAGCCTCCACCTAGCGTAAATCCATTGAGGGCTGCAATGAGCGGCTGCCGTAGATTGGTCAAGCGCTGAAAGACCCGATGGCCAACCGCGATCCATGTATGCCACATGGCCAGCGGCTCCAAGGCGGACCACGCCTTGATGTCTGCCCCCACAGAGAACGCCTTTTCACAATTACTCTGTATCACAACCACAGATACCGTCTGCGATGCATCCAACTCATTGGCAATCCGCTCTAGATCCGTTAACATCTCCATGGTCAGCGCATTAAGTTTATCCGGTCGATTCAAGGTTATGGTGGCCAGAGTTTCCTCAATGGTTAGGTCGATATGGCCAGACTCGAGTTCCGTTGCTTGCATACGTTTTCCTTTGGTAACGATTCAGTTACAACGCAAAATAACCGGACACAGCTCGATAGCCCGGTGAGCTTCAGGCAAAGTGTAAGTGCTATCGAGCTGTGTCACATTGCAAATGTGACCTACGAATTGGCTACGAATTGGCTGTGAGTGCTGCCACAGCGTTTAGCCTCGCTCGAATTGCGCGTCAATTACAGCCAGGATCGATACATTGACTATATCTCGTACATCAGCACCCGTTTGGAGTACATGGATCGGTTTGCGCATTCCTACCAGGATAGGACCGATAGCCTCGGCATCCCCTAGACGACTCAGAAGTTTGTAGGCTGTATTCGCCGAAGCCAACTCAGGAAAGACAAGTACGTTGGCATCTTTGACCTGACTGAATGGGTAGTGACGTTCCATCAATTCCGGAACCACTGCCACATCCGCCTGCATTTCACCATCAACTTGCAAATCTGGGCGGGCTTGTTTTACTAGAGCTGTGGCCTGTTTTACCTTGTTGGAGAAGGGATGTGGAGCGCTGCCAAAGTTAGAGAAACTTAGCATAGCAATACGGGGTTCTACATCGAATTGGACCGCCAAATCTGCCGCATTAAGGGCCGCTGCCGCAAGCTGTTCTGCCGAGGGATCCATAATCACTGTGGCATCTGTAAAGAAGTAGACCCGATCCTGGACCAGCATTAGGTAAACGCCACTCACCCACCTATCTGGCTGGGCACCCACAACCCGCAATGCAGGACGCAAAACTTCTGGGTAATTGTAGGTAAGGCCCGAGACAAATGCATCTGCATCTCCCTGCTCCACCATCATAGGACCGTAGTAATTGGCCTGTCGTAGCAACTCTTCCGCTCTTGTGTGCGTAATGCCGGAGCGTTGACGTTGTTCATAGTAAGCGTTGGCATATTCGGCACGCTTTGGTGACAAGGGCGGGTAAACAACCGTTGGCTCAAAATCTAGGCCCAACTCACCACACTGTTTCTGGATCGCTTCATCCCGACCGAGTAATATGGGCTGGGCAATTCCCTGAGCAGCTACGGCATAGGCGGCACGAATGATCTTGGGATGTTCTCCTTCTGCATAGACCAGGCGTTTGGGAGCCTGCTGGGCCTTCAATTCCATTGTCCGCATGACCTGGGCACTCTTGCCCATACGACCGGCCAGTTTGTCCAGGTACTCTTCAAAGTTGATCTTGATGCGAGAAACACCTGTCTCAATGGCGGCTTTGGCTACGGCTGGCGCAACCCACATTAGTACCCGCGGATCCAGAGGTTTCGGGATAATGTACTCTCTGCTGAATCGCAGTGAGTCTAGGCCATAGGCACGCATAACGCTATCTGGGACATCCTCTTTGGCTAGATCGGCTAGGGCTTGGGCTGCTGCAATCTTCATCTCCATGTTGATGGCACTTGCCCGCACATCCAGAGCACCGCGGAAGATGAATGGAAAGCCCAAGACATTGTTGACCTGATTCGGGTAGTCACTACGACCTGTGCCAAAGATAATATCGCTGCGAGCTGCTTGGGCCTCTTCGTAGGTAATCTCGGGATCGGGGTTGGCCATAGCAAAGATAATCGGATCCCGAGCCATGCTGCGCACCATCTGGCGTGAGAGCACGTTAGGCGCAGAGAGGCCCATAAAGACATCGGCATCGACTAGCGCATCCTCTAACGTGCGTGCGTTGGTTAGGGCCATGTACTTGGCTTTGTACTCATTCATACCATCTTCACGCTGGGCATGAATGACGCCCCTGGAATCACACATGAGGATATTCTCCTTGGTGGCACCCAAGGCAATGTAGAAGTCCGCGGAGGCAATGCCGGCTGCTCCCGCACCATTAATAACGATCTTGACATCGGCAATATCCTTTTCAACCAACTCGCAGGCGTTGATCAGACCCGCACCCGAGATAATGGCTGTACCGTGCTGATCGTCGTGGAAAACCGGGATGTCACAAAGCTCTTGCAACTGCTGTTCAATGTAAAAGCACTCTGGTGCTTTGATATCTTCTAGATTGATGCCGCCAAAAGTAGGCGCAATTAGGCGGCAAAAGTTGACCATCTCTTCCTGATCTTTTGTGTCTACCTCAATGTCAAAGACATCAATATCGGCAAAGCGCTTAAAGAGAACAGCCTTCCCCTCCATTACTGGTTTAGAAGCCAATGCACCTCGATCCCCCAGCCCCAAGATGGCCGTACCATTGCTTATTACGGCAACCAAATTCCCCTTGGCCGTATAGTCATAAGCCAAATCTGCGTGATCACCGATCTCGATCACTGGATAGGCAACCCCAGGGGAGTAAGCCAGCGACAGATCTTGCTGGGTAGACATGGGTTTGGTGGCCGATATCTTTAACTTTCCAGGTCTATCCCCCGCATGGTATTCAAGCGCTTCTTGCCGTAAATCGGACATGATAGGTCCTCCTATGATTACAAAGAATGATTAACGAATATTCAGTAGAACGCTGTGATGTACACACCTCGTGCCGCACGTGGGCGTGGACATTGAACGCTTGCGCTCTACTGATATTTGGTTAGCTAAACCTCTACTATCGTAACAGAATTTTGGTAAAGAACTGGTTCTGATGTTAATCTGTATTTTGGTCCGTTTGAAACTGAAACTAGACCACTCTGATACGATGTTGGAAACTACGTTTTTAAGGAACGGGAATTAAATAACTTGAGCACTTGAAGAGGCTACACCCGATTGAAACGCGCAAGTTATTTACAACTCATTCCTAAGCCGATCGCACTACAACTTTAGACCAATTACTCATCTACAGTTTAACTACAATACGGCGTGCTTTGCAGCGGTTTATGCGCCAAATAAACAATAAAAGAGAATTGTAGCACAATTGCCAACGAAATACCCTATCGAAATAGGAGGTAGCTATTTGTTAAACCTCCAATTAACCGTCGTCCCTCTACGGCACAGCATATTCCCATAATCATGAGCTGGCGAATCTGTATAAATGGTAAACATGACGCAACTGAAAATCAGTTAGTCCGCGATGCTCATGCCTTGGGGCTGAATCGCATCATCACATGCCGCGTGGCTCGCCTCTATTTCGTTCGCGGTCCATCAGTTAGCGAATCACTGGATCCATCTCAAATCCAATATCTTTCTACCCGTCTGTTGGCGGATCCTGTTGTGGAAGATGCCCACTGGGAGGTAGTTGAGGATGCACATGGACAGGGTTCTGCAAATAGACGAGCGGTTCAAGAGGGGCAGCCCTGTCTTGCAAATGAACTCCATTTCGTCGAGGTTGCATTTCGTCCTGGCGTCACTGACGTGTCGGCGCGGGAGTTACGTCGGGCCATGATCGATCTAGGCTTGCCCCAATGCCAAGTGGCCACAGGCACACATTACGAAATCCATGGCCCCTTGACGAAGACGGAAGTCACTTATCTGGCAAAACAGCTTCTCTGTAACGAAACCATTGAGCGCTATGCCATCGGCACAATTGAGCCTCACTTTTTCGGCGCCTCTGAAGTAGATGCGATAGATGGCTCTGTGACCTCTTCTTCTCGTCATGTATCTGCTTTATCTTCCAAAAGCCTACCTTCTCACTTGCCTAACTCGGTAGAGGCGGTTCAACTTCTTGACTGTAGTGAAGAAGAGTTAGAATCTCTAAGCCAGGAGCGTTTGCTCTCTTTGGACTGCAACGAGATGAGTATTATCCAGACCTTCTATCGCCAACAAGAGCGGGAGCCAACTGACGTAGAGCTCGAGACGTTGGCCCAGACTTGGTCTGAACATTGCGTTCACAAGACATTCAAAGCCCAGATTGAATTGAAAATCTTGGAGGCCAACGGCCAATCCCGCCTCCAAACCATCGATGGATTATTTCAACAGTATATTCAAGGTGCCACCCAAAAGATACTAGCCGATCCAGCCAAAGCCGCTTGGGTTCGCTCTGTCTTTGTGGACGATGCAGGGATTGTCAATTTTGATGATCAATACGATTTGGCCTTTAAGGTAGAAACCCATAATCACCCGTCGGCATTGGAACCATTTGGGGGGGCTAATACCGGCATTGGTGGTGTTGTTCGAGACATCATTGGTGTGTCTGCTCGCCCCATTGCCACAACTGATGTACTCTGCTTTGGCCCTCAGGATATTGCTCATGATTCCCTTCCCGACGGCATTTTACACCCCCGACGTATTGCAGATGGTGTGGTGGCTGGAATTAGTGATTACGGAAATAAATTGGGGTTGCCTACAGTCAACGGCGCTGTGATCTATGATCCAGGCTACGTAGGCAACCCTTTGGTCTTTTGTGGTTGTGTGGGGCTTGTCCCCAAAGGGAGCCATCCAACCAATGCTCAACCTGGTGATCAGGTAGTGGTCATTGGAGGACGTACTGGGCGCGACGGGATTCATGGTGCCACCTTTTCGTCCGCTGAGCTGAGCCAAGAGGTAACTGAAAATACTGGGTCTGCCGTACAAATAGGTGATCCCATCACTGAAAAGGGCGTGATAGAAGTCGTAGAAGCCGCTCGAGATGAGCGGCTCTACAACGCCATTACCGATTGCGGTGCTGGCGGCTTTTCGTCAGCCGTAGGCGAAATGGGTGAAGAATTAGGGGTAGATATTGAGTTGACCAACGCCCCTCTTAAGTATACTGGGCTGGCCCCTTGGGAGATTTGGCTCTCAGAGGCGCAAGAGCGAATGGTATTGGCCGTTCCAGAAAAAAACCTCGCTCGTTTTCAAGAGTTGGCCGAGTTATGGGGTATAGAACTTTGCGTCCTTGGTCACTTTACCGATGATGGCGAACTGCGCGTCCGCTACCAGGGTGACATTGTGGGCCAGCTATCAATGGACTTTCTTCACAATGGATTACCACAGCGGCGAATGACCGCCACGTGGAAGGAACCAACATCCCCCCAAGCACCTGTTCCTGAGGTGACTGACTTCGCCCAAGCTCTTTTATCCCTTCTTTCCTATCCCACGGTGGCGAGCAAAGAGAAAATCGTCCGTCAATATGACCACGAGATTCGCGGTGGCACCCTTGTACGTCCATTTGTTGGGCCAGAGATGGATGGGCCTGCTGATGCCGCACTGCTCAAACCCCTGGGTACTTGGCAGCACAATAAGGCCTTTACCCTAAGCGCTGGAGTGAACCCGCTGCTAGGGAAGGTAGATCCTTATGCCATGGCTGTGAGTGCTGTGGATGAAGCCTTCCGCAACGCGGTCGCCGTCGGCGCGGACCCAGATCAGATGGCCATTTTGGACAATTTCTGTTGGGGCAACCCAACCTATGAGGACCGACTAGGCGAATTGGTTAGGGCCTGTCAGGGCTGTTATGATGCTGCGGTTGCCTATGGCGCCCCCTTTATTTCCGGCAAAGATAGCCTTTACAATGAATTTGAAGGCCAGCCGATTCCGGGAACATTGCTCATTTCTGCATTGGGTATTGTGCCAGATTTATACCGACGAACAACCTCAGATTTGAAGATGCCTGCTAACCTCCTCTTTCTAGTCGGTGAAACGCAGAACGAGTTGGGCGGCTCGTTGCTCTATACGCTTTTAGGATATGATGGCGGACAGCCACCAGCCATGCCGACCGAACCGCTGGTCCGCTATCGAGCCATCCATCAGGCCATCAGTCAGGGAGTCGTCCAAAGCTGTCATGACCTGAGCGAGGGCGGATTGGCCGTTGCCTTGGCCGAGATGGCTCTGGCAGGACGCTTGGGTGTCAGCGTCAATATCCAGCAAGGCAGCACCCCAGATTTGACGGCAACAGAGCTACTTTTCTCTGAAAGTAACGGACGGTTACTGCTTGAAATTCGTCCAGAAGATGTTGAGGCCTTTCATGAGGTGATGAATCAGGTTTCGGTTCAAAAGCTTGGCCACGTCACCAGCGAACTTGTGGTCGAGATTATCAGCGATCAAAAACCGCTCGTCAGTCTTTCTCTTGACCAAATCATCCAAGCCTGGAAGCGACCAATAACCAGCGACCAATAACCAATGAAACCATCAATTTTGATTCTCCATGCCTCTGGCACCAATCGGGATGAGGAAGCTGCCTGGGCCTGCGAAATTGCTGGAGGCGCGCCTGAAATTATTCACATTACTCAATTGCGATGTGGTGAACGACAGGCAACGGAATTCGATATGCTCCTCATTCCTGGCGGTTTCTCATATGGAGATGCACTAGGGGCTGGTTCGCGATTGGCACTGGACGTGCAACTCTATCTTGACGAAGCATTAAATCACTTTATAGAACAGAAGAAACCTGTTTTGGGTATCTGTAATGGATTTCAGGTGCTCGTAAAAGCAGGTTTGTTACCGGGCTGGAAAGTCTCTGCCCAGCAACCTCGCAGAGTCACATTAACCGCTAATGAACGAGCACAATTTGAATGTCGCTGGGTGCACTTGGCTGTTGACCCTTCTTGTCAGGCTGAACTGCTGCACACGATGACGGAACCTATATTCTGCCCTGTTGCTCATGGTGAAGGCAATTTGCAGGTGGTGGATGAGGATACGCTGACCAAGCTCAAAACCGAGGGTCTGATCGCCTTTCGATACGCCCGTGCTGAGGGCCAGTTGGCGAATGGTCAATATCCCTTTAACCCCAACGGATCCGTGTATGACATTGCAGGCCTCTGTAATGCTGAAGGGAATGTGATTGGTCTAATGCCACATCCTGAAGATCATATTTTGCCCATACAGAACCCCTTGGGAAAGAGCGGGCAGCTGGGAATACAGTTGTTTCAGGCTATTTTGGGGAGTATGATATGAGGGATATCCAACAGTGAACGATTCCGTGCTATCCAGCGTCGATATTGACTTCCTAGGCACCAAGATTCAAGGTAAGGTACGAGACATCTATGACCTTGGTGAGCAGTTGGTGATCATCACTACCGATAGGCTTTCTGCCTTTGATCGAGTTTTGGGATGCGTTCCTTTTAAAGGTCAGGTACTTAATCAGCTTTCTGCCTTTTGGTTTCAGCAGTTGGCGGACATTATACCAAACCACCTAATCACGGTGCCGGATCCCAATGTCACCTTGGCCCAGAAATGTACGCCATTGCCCGTTGAGGTTGTTGTCCGTGGCTTTATTTCGGGCGTGACGAATACATCCCTTTGGTATCGATACAGCTTGGGTGAGCGCACCATTTATGGGCATGATTTTCCCGACGGCTTGAAGAAGAATGAACCATTGCCTCATGCCATCATTACACCCACAACCAAAGCTCGAGACGGCGGTCACGACGAGCGCATCACCAGCGATGAGGTCATTGAGCAAGGTTTGGTTGAGGAAGGGCTGTGGCTAGAAGTCTGTCAGAAGGCGATTGCAATATTCCAAAAGGGCCAATCCATTGCCCAACGTGGTGGATTGATGCTGGTCGATACCAAGTATGAGTTTGGCCTCTCTGAAGAGGGTCAATTGATGTTAATCGACGAAGTCCACACCCCAGATTCGAGCCGCTTCTGGAACTCTGAAACATACGTTGAACAGATGACCAAGGGATTAGAGCCAGATAACCTTGACAAAGAATTTATCCGTTTGCACTACGAAGCCCTCGGATATAAGGGCGAAGGTGAGCCGCCAGCCATGCCTATTACGCTAGCAACCGAAGCATCTGAACGTTATATACAATCCTACGAGATGCTCACTGGAAAACCATTCAACCGGGGCACGCTACCTGCATCTGCCCGCATTGCAGAAAATCTAAAAAAACTAATTGGATAAACAATCAATTATACCCAGGGCGACACAGCCAGTAACCAGTAACCAGTAACTTAAATGACCAGACCACTCATCGGCGTCATCATGGGCAGCAAGTCGGATTGGGGGACCATGCGCCACACTGCCGAAACGCTCCATCAATTCCAAATTCCCCATGAATGCCAAGTCGTTTCAGCCCACCGTACGCCTGACCGTATGGTAGCGTATGCCCATGAGGCTGAAGGACGTCAAATGGAAGTCATCATTGCAGGAGCAGGAGGCGCAGCTCATCTGCCCGGCATGGTGGCAGGCCACACCCTGTTGCCTGTCATCGGTGTGCCCATTCAGAGCCGCGCCCTCAACGGAATGGATTCGCTACTTTCAATTGTGCAGATGCCCGCGGGTGTGCCAGTGGCCACCATGGCCATCGGCAAAGCTGGAGCTATTAATGCAGCCTTGCTTGCTGTAGCAATTTTGGGGAATCAGCGACCTGAACTGCGCAGAGCACTGGCTGAATTTCGGTCTGAGCGGGCCAGTCAGGTCTTGGCGGAAGAATTGAGCTTAGATGATGCATGATAAACTCATCTTACCAGGCGCAACAATCGGCGTCTTTGGTTCAGGACAGTTAGGACGTATGTTGGCCCTGGCTGCACGCCCCATGGGCTATCAGGTGGCAACCTACTCAACGGCACCCAATTCACCCGCGGGACAAGTGGCCGATTTGGAAATTGTAGGTAACTATGACGATTTAGAACGGGTTACTGAGTTTGTCCAACAGGTAGATGTGGTCACGTTTGAGTTCGAAAATGTCCCTTCACAAATAGCTGAAGTCGCGCAAGCTGCGGGAATTCCAGTCCGGCCTAGTGGTCGCGTGTTACACATTGCTCAGAACCGTCTGCGCGAGAAAATCTGTTTGGTCGACGCTGGGTTTCCTGTCACCCCCTTTGTTGCCGTGAAGAATCATGAGGACCTTTCTGATGCAGTTCAGCAATTGGGGCTACCGTTTATACTCAAAACTGCCGCATTTGGCTATGATGGAAAAGGACAGGTGCGCGTCAATCATCTGAATGAGGTCGATGATGCATGGCTGGCCATGAAAGGGGCCGAAGCCGTGGCCGAAGCCTTTATTGACTATGAGCGGGAAGTATCGGTTGTGGCAGCACGTGGAATTGATGGCGGCTTTGCCCACTATGGCGTTATTGAAAATCTCCATCGCAACCACATTCTCGACGTCTCGATTGCCCCTGCCCGTGTTGATGATCGATGTGCCAAAGAGGCTGTCGACTTTGCACAACAGGTACTTGTCTACCTCAACGTGGTTGGGGTACTCTGCATTGAATTTTTTGTTCAACGGGATGGGGCACTACTTATTAACGAAATTGCACCGCGACCGCATAATTCTGGTCATTTGACGATCGAGTCCACTTCGTGTAGTCAATTTGAGCAGCAATTGAGGGCAGTTTGTGGTCTAGTACTCGGCTCAACTGACCTTTTGCGACCCGCTGTCATGATCAATTTGTTAGGTGATTTATGGGGAAATGGTGAGCCAGATTGGAGCCACCTGCTCACTCAACCAGACTGTCACCTACATCTCTATGGCAAAGCTGAAGCGCGCCCTGGCCGGAAGATGGGTCATTTCACCGTGCTAGGGGAGAATAGGGGGGAAATCCTGCGAATTGGTGAAAGGCTGCAGGGGGGATTGCTTGAATATTCATCATGATTGACAATCAATCATGATGATGATGGGTTGCCGCTGCCAAAGTATAGGTTGTTTGTATGCTATCGCGAATGCTTATTGGCCTAATCACTCTGTTGTTGCTCTCCATTGGTGCGAATGTTGTACTCGTGGATCATACCCTGAAAAGATACCGCGAGGTAAATGAAGTGCGGCTGACGCCGTTGGGCTTACACCGTTATGGCTCGAGCCATAGTGCCAAGACTGACCCATCACAACGTCGTGTTCTTTTCTTTGGCGACTCTCGGGCTGAGGCGTGGCCATTTCCAATTGCTGCGGAATTTGAGTTTGTCAATCGAGGAATTGGGAGTCAAACGACCGCTCAAATCCGTGGGCGTTTTGCCGAGCATGTCGTGCCAGTTGAGCCAGATATTATGGTGCTCCAATTAGGTGTCAATGACTTGAAGACCATCTCACTTTTTCCAGAGAAACGAAATGAGATTGTGGCCAATTGCAAAGCCAATATCCAGTGGATTGTAGAGGAATCAAAAGCGCTGGGGGCAGAAGTGATTCTGACAACGGTTTTTTCTCGAGGACCGATTCCGTTCAGGCGGCAATGGGTTTGGACAAATGATGTGGATGAGGCGATCCTTGAGCTGAATGAATATATCTTCACATTGGCGAGTGATTCGGTAACCATTTTGGATGCTAAGTCGCTCTTATCGGGTGACAATTTTCTGACGGATAGCCAGTACCGGCTTGATATGTTGCATATCAATGAAGATGGATATGAATTGTTAAATGAAGCCCTGTTGGCGCAACTGGCCGAGTAGGCTGACTGAGTAGGGGGATTATTGTGTATTCTGATGACAAGCTACATGAAGAGTGTGGCGTTTTCGGTATCTATGCGCCTGGTGACGATGTGGCTCGCTTCTCCTTCTTTTCGCTCTATGCATTGCAGCATCGAGGGCAAGAGGCCGCTGGAATCGTCACGTGTGACGGCCGGGTGGCTCATGTTCACAAGGGTATGGGGTTGGTCTCCCACGTCTTTAATGAAGAGAATCTTTCCCACCTCCACGGTCATCTGGCCATTGGCCATACCCGATACTCGACCACGGGCGCGCCTAAATTACGTAACACCCAACCTTACATTATGGAGACTTTAGATGGGCCGCTAGCCATCGCTCATAACGGCAACTTGGTCAACAGCCCTATGCTGCGGCGGGAACTGCTTGAGCGAGGTGTGGGGCTTCACAGCTCATCGGACAGTGAACTGATTATTCATTTGCTGGCTGGTGCCGGTAGTTTCGATTGGGTGACCCGTATTCGTATACTGATGGCCAAGGCTGAGGGAGCCTATACGTTGAGTATTCTGACCCGGGAGGCCATCTATGGTGTACGGGATCCCTGGGGACTTCGACCCTTGGTACTGGGCAAGCTGCAAAGTGGCGGCTATGTGCTGGCTTCTGAAAGCTCAGCCTTTGCCACCATTGGTGCCGAGATGGAACGAGAGATCGCACCGGGTGAGATTGTGAGACTGGATGCTGATGGCTACGAGATTGTCCAGGGTGCGCCACCCCAGCAACTCTCCTTCTGCACCTTTGAGCAGATCTACTTTGCCCGCCCCGATAGCTTCCTCAACGAGCGACTGGTCCATCAGACCCGCCAAGCTCTAGGAAGACAACTTGCTCGAGAAGCACCTGCCGAAGCTGATATTGTGGTTCCTGTACCCGATTCAGGCATTCCCCATGCTATTGGCTATGCCCAACAGAGCGAGATTTCGTATAGTGAGGGGTTGATCAAAAGTCGGTACATTGGGCGCACCTTTATTGAGCCAACTGATGCCTTGCGAAAAGTGGGTGTGGCCATGAAATTCAATCCGCTACCTGATAACCTTGCCGGTAAACGAGTCGTGATGGTCGATGATTCAATTGTACGGGGCAACACGTCAGGGCCTCTGGTATCGCTGCTGCGCAAGGCAGGCGCTGCTGAGGTCCACGTGCGGGTAGCCTGCCCGCCGATTAAGTTTCCTTGTTTTATGGGTGTGGATATGGCAAGCCAAGACGAACTCATTGCCGCCCAGCAATCAACTGAGGAGATTACCGAGCATATCGGTGCTGATTCCCTGGCTTATCTCTCCATCGACGGGATGATGCAAGCACTTCAAGCCAAGTCCGGCTATTGCAATGCCTGTTTCACGGGGCGTTATCCCTTTGATACACCCGTGACCACAATTGCCTTGCAGGAAAAAGAGGTAGAGGTACTTAGCGAGATTTGGGGGAATTAATATTAAATGGTCCGCAGTTGTTGGGTCGTTCAGCCCAAAGTCGGCTCTCTTATTGTCACTCCTCTTGTGGTCTGTCGTGAAGATAACAGGGATTAGAAGATTACACAGACGAATATAGAATAAATGACCTTCAACGAATTTTTCAGGCGTTTCCTAGCTATACTTTTTGTTCTTCTGATTTGTGCTGGCATTTGGGCAGCGCGTTCAACGCTGCTTCTGGGTTTTGCAGCGGCTATGATTGCAGTTGGTATTAGTATACCCTCCAGTTGGTTGCAGCGATATGGCATGCGGCGGGGCTGGTCAATTGCGGTATCGATTGTGACTGTATTCGCGGGGCTACTGCTTCTTCTATTGTTTATTGTACCTCAGCTGATCACTGGTCTGGCCGATCTGCTGAGCAACGTTACAACTGCCATTCGAGCCATTTTTGATGCGTATGAAGATATTCGAGCAAATAATGAATTTTTACAGGATGTGCTCCCGGCTCTGCCTACCTTTGACACTACAACGGACGTGTCACCGGAGCGTGTTCGAACCATTCTGAATCAGTTTGTCGATGCTAGTCTGGCCATTGCCCCACGCCTCCTCGGAGGCGTGGGTACACTCTTTGCCATTGTTATTAATTTAGTTCTCGTTCTCTTTATTGCCGTTTTCTTCCTAATTGACCCAACGACCTATATCAAGGCAAGCCTATTCTTATTACCAAAACAATTCCATCAACAGGCTATCCACATCTGGAACGAACTTTACCAGACCATCCGTACCTGGATTTCAGCCCTTTCGCTCTCAATCATCATTACAGTCATTCTGGTTTGGTTGATTTTGGGCTTACTGCTAGGAATGCCCAACGCAGTTGTGGTGGCTGTCTTTGCTGGCTTAGCAACTTTCGTCCCCAATGTAGGACTCTTTTTGCCGCTTATTCCGATTGTTATCTTCTCACTAGCTAGCGACACACCTGCACAAGTCCTCTATACGGTGCCAGTTTATCTGCTCATACAACTGGTTGAGAGCAACATCATTTCGCCATCCATAGTCAAAGCAGAGCTTGAGATCCCGCCGGGTGGATTGATGATCTTTCAACTTCTGATGACTCTGGTTTTTGGGGCCTTGGGTTTGTTGCTTGCGGTCCCTTTTCTGGCCGTACTCATGGTGCTTATCCGGGAAAACTATTCGTATAATCTACTTGGATTGCGTGATACTAAAGTGCAGTTGTCAACGAATCAGATGGGGAATTTAGTACTGTTAGAAGAATCGGAAATAGTTACGAAAGATGAGATCTCGTCGACAGTTAAATAAAAAAGCTTTCAGAGAATCAATAGTGCATCTATATTCTGTGACTTTACTATGAAAAAAGTTTTGCTTATCGGCAGCGGTGGTCGAGAACACACGCTTGCTTGGAAGATTTCCAAATCCCCTAACGTAGCTCAACTCTTTGTGGCACCAGGTAATGGCGGCACAGCCGGACTGGAAAAGACAAAAAATATTTCTATTTCAGTATCGGAATTGAGTGAGCTATGTAACTTCGCTCGTAAGGAATCCATCGACTTGACCGTAGTTGGTCCGGAAGTGCCACTTGTAGCTGGCATAGTGGATACTTTCAGCGAGGTTGGCTTACGAATCTTTGGACCAACAAAAGCGGCTGCCCAACTAGAAGGATCCAAAGCATTTGCCAAAGAGTTTATGGTCCGCCATCAGATCCCAACCGCCGAATCTGCTACTTTTGACGATTTTGATGAATGTATGCGTTACTTGCGCAATCTTGTCGAGGCACCAGTCATCAAAGCCAGCGGGTTGGCTGCCGGCAAGGGTGTGCTTTTGCCTGAGACCCGAGAGGAGGCGGCGCGCTTCTTGCAGCGGATTCTGCTCGAAGGGCAATTTGGCGAGGCTGGGCGGCAAGTCGTTCTGGAAGAGCGACTAAAAGGACGAGAGCTTTCTGTACTTGCCTTCTGTGATGGCACTGACTTCGTGATTATGCCACCTGCCCAAGATCATAAGCGCCTATTGAATGGTGATTACGGACCCAATACGGGTGGTATGGGTGCCTATACTCCTTCTCCTCTAACCACACCCGAGCTGCTGGCTCAAGTGGAAGACCTTGTAATTCGCCCTACATTGACAGGAATGAAGGCTGAAGGAGCACCCTATCGAGGTGTACTCTATGTGGGCCTGATGTTAACCGACCAAGGCCTAAAAGTACTCGAGTTTAACTGCCGTTTTGGCGATCCGGAAACCCAGGTTGTGTTGCCTCTGTTGGAGAGCGACATTATGGAACTCTTTGACGCATGCGTAGAAGGACAGTTGGGTCAACTAACTCAGCTTTCCCCGCCCCGCTGGTCCCGCCAGGCTGCGGTGACTGTGGTCATGGCTTCGCCTGGCTATCCTGGAGAGTATCCTGTCGGCGTTGAAATCAATGGTATTGAACAGGCTGAAGCAACAGGATGTATGGTTTTTCATGCTGGGACAAAATTTCAAGAGGCCACCCGAAATCGACATGCCCGCCTCTTAACCGATGGTGGTCGAGTGCTGGCTATTACGGCCTTGGGTAAGAGATTGGGCGGCGCACGCCACATGGCCTACATGGGGGTAGCCAAGATTGATTTTAATGAATCGGTTTACCGAACAGATATAGGCAAAGATGGATAAACGATGAATGTACTTACAGACATTTCTACAAATGCCTCTAGGAATTCTGAATACCGGGCAGCTGGTGTGGATATCGATGCTGCAGCTCGTGCCGTTGATTTGATGAAGGATGCTGTCCGCAGCACATACACTCCTAACGTCTTGGCTGATGTGGGTAGCTTTGGCGGCCTCTTTGCATTGACGGATTTGCCTCCCCGGCCCGTATTGGTGGCGTCTACCGATGGTGTAGGAACCAAGGTGGAATTGGCCGCTCGGTTGGGGCAATACCGCTCTCTGGGACACGATATCGTTAACCATTGTGCCAACGATATTCTGGTGCAGAATGCAACCCCACTCTTCTTTCTTGACTATATGGCGAGCAGTAAGCTTGAACCTGAAAACGCTGCTGAAATTGTCTCGGGTATCGCTGAAGCCTGCCGGCTGATCGGCTGTGCACTCTTGGGAGGTGAATTGGCCGAAATGCCTGGTGTCTATGTGGAAGGTGCTCTGGATCTGGTAGGGACTGTTGTCGGTTTGGTTGATCAGGAGCGGATCTTACCTCGTAAAGAGAGCATGGCGGTAGGGGATGTGGTTGTGGCCTTGCCCAGTTCAGGCCCTCACACAAATGGTTATTCACTGACTCGCAAATTAGTGGCAGGCCATGATCTGGATGCCTTGATTACCCCAAGTGGACCTTCTTGGGCAGAAGCATTGCTCGCCCCCCATCGCGCTTATGGACCAACCCTAGCCGCATTCTCCCAAGCAGGTGTTCAGCTCAAAGGCATGGCCCACATCACCGGTGGTGGACTCTACGACAACATTCCTAGGGTTTTGCCTAATCACCTTTCCGCCAAATTACTCATTGAGCATGACGATATCCCTCCCCTATTTCACCATCTCTGGCAGATGTCAAAGATGGCGCAAGAAGAGGCGTTTCGGGTCTGGAATATGGGCGTGGGCATGGTACTAATCATTGCCGAAGAATCAGTCCATGGGGTTCTCAGTAAAGCACGCGATTCCTGGGTGCTTGGACGCTTGGTGCAGAATGAAGATGCAGAACCGAGCGTCTCTATTCGCGTAGGCCGCCTAATGGGTAGAGGCAGGCTATGACAAAATTAGCGGTCCTAATTTCTGGTAATGGCAGTAATCTTCAGGCAATTCTTGATGCCATTCGCTATCGAGTCCTGGATGCCCAGGTAGTGGTAGTCGCCTCAAATCGGGCGGATGCATATGGATTGACTCGTGCGCAGAAAGCCAATGTTCCAACCGAAATACATCTGCTGAAGCCCTACCTGCAAGATGGGCGTGGGCGTACTGCCTATGACGGTGATCTGGCAAATTTACTAAAACCCTATGCCCCAGATTATGTCGTGATGGTGGGCTGGATGCATATTTTAAGCCGCGCATTCTTGGATCATTTTCCGTATCGAGTTGTTAATCTACACCCTGCCTTACCCGGTAAATTTCCGGGTGCTCATGCCATCCAAGAAGCATTCAATGCCTACCAAAAGGGTGACATTAATGAGACGGGCGTGATGGTTCACTTGGTGCCAGATGAGAAGGTGGATGCTGGTCCGGTATTAGGGACGCAAACGGTTGCTATCTATCCCAGTGACACGCTAGAGATGCTGGAGAATCGGATTCACCAAGCGGAACATACCTTACTTGTACAGATGTTGGTTCGCCTAATTTATGGGGATGATGAGGAGTGACGCTGGCCATCCCATTTTGGTATGCTATGAACCTATAGTATCCTCTATGCACAGAAGCCGAATCCTTTTCATTTCCAAATAGTGTGAGAGGTAATAATGTATTTATTCAGATGGACTGTTGTCTATACGTTATTGATTGGTGTGTTGCTACTTGGCTGTAATTCCAGGGAAACGCCGACCCCAGTGCCGACACAGCCACCACCGACAGCCACTGCTGTACCGGAGCCGGAGCCTGTTGAACCAGATCCTACTGAACTGGCTGATCTCGTCTCCACTGCCCAGAATCAAGGCACCTTTTCGACTTTACTTGGTATCGTAGAGGAGGCAAATCTGGTAGAAAAACTGAGCACGGCTGGACCCTATACGCTCTTTGCACCGACCGATGCCGCCTTTGCCAACTTACCTGAGACCACGCTGGATGATTCGGATCTACTCTACGAGATTTTGCTCTATCACGTGGTTGAAGGAACCTATAAAAGTGAAGCTATTCAGGGTGAGACAGCCTTGACTACCTTATTAGACGACGAAATGGTTCTCACTCGTGATGGGGATGCGGTTCAAATTGGAGACGTTCCGCTGACTGCAACTGACATAGAAGCGACCAATGGCGTGATTCACGTTATTGATACCGTACTGATACCCCCCTCGTTAGAAGACTGATTTCTCATGTCATTTGTCTCCTTTACCCCATTTGATGACTACTTTGGTGCGGGGGACTCACCTCCCTCCCAATGGTCTGCTCTGCGGAATGTGAATCTTTTGATCCTGGTCGGCTTAACCGGTGTTGGGAAAAGCACTACAGTGAATGCACTGACCGATGCGGGACTCTCCCTTTGCGTGGCACCCAACCGACGAAAAATTACCGACGTGCTAATCATTAGTCATATGCAGCGAAGCGATGGCGAGCCAGTCAGCGACGTGCGCGATCGAATTGCTCGCTTCGGCTACACGCGCCGCTATCGGGAACGATACCCAGGAGGGATGGCTCATGCTTTGAGTCATATATGGGTTTCAGCGCCTGCTGCCAAGGAATTGGTTCTCTTCGACGGATTGAGAGGAGTGAATGAGGTCGAACATGCTGCAGACTTGCTACCTAGAGCACGCTTTATTGTGCTGTGCGCCCCCGATGGCGTTCGCGTACGGCGGCTCCTTGGACGACATGATCAATTCGATCAGATCCAATTAAGCCAGTCCAGTATTCAGGCCAACACGCAGTCAAGCCCTATCCGGCCTAAGCATGCCCACTCATTGACCAACCAGTTTCCTGTAGCTAGTAATTTGCAGCTAAGCCCGATAGAAGAGACAGCGCTTTTTACATTATTGGAACAAGGCTCAATCACCAGCGAGGAACTTGAAGCCAAACTGGCCATTGTAAGTGAAGAACGTCGAAATTACGATCCAGATAAGACTTTGGCTGCCCTTTTAGCAGCGGCTTCAGAGCGAACTTGTGTGGTTGATACAGTGGAAAATGATCCTACACAGGCTGCCGCTCAAATTACCGATTGGATTCACGCAGGGTAAATAGCTTCCATCTGTGATAAGCATTTTCTCGATGGCCATCGAGCATGATATCATTAGGAAAGTGTAATAATTAACCCCAAAATATGGCCGAGTTCTGGCTGCTCACGCAGTGGTCGCTCCGACCTAGCTGACGGCTGATTCGCTGGAAGCTTTTTATTGAGGCTTTTTTATGAATTCAGATTTCCCCCAACAAACTGTTTCTTCTCTCACGCTCCCTTTTCCTGGTCCGCTTACGCTTGGTGAATTGTTGGATCGAGCCTTCCGTCTCTACCGCGCTCATTTTGGCCCTTTGCTGATGACAGCCGCTATTGTCCTAGTGCCTTTGGGTATTGTCAGTGCTTTATTAACTGGCAGTTATATGGTTGGGTATATGAATTTGATCAATCAGATGATGGTGTTGGATCAGACAAATCCATCTCCTGATGAACTGGGCGGTATTTTAGGTCCCCTGATGGGCTACTTGGGGGTATTTCTCCTTTTCGGTTTGATTGGCGGATTGATTCAGGGGCTTGTCTCGTTGAGCCTAACTGCCCAAGGCTTGGCGATTCTACGCGGCGACTCCCTGACCCTGGCTGAAAGCTTCCGTATGGGTGGACGTCGATTAGGCGCATTTGTGGGAAAGTGGATAGTCGAGGGGCTGGTGATTGTGGCTGCTTCATTCGTCGCGCTACTCTTTTTCATGTGCCTCATTTTTGGTGTTGCCATGGCTGTAGGAGGAGCTTTTGCCTTGTTTGATGGTTTTGGAGCAACTGAACCATCTCCAATCGCCATGGCTGGCTTGGTTATTCTGGTCATTATCTTCTACTTCTTTGTCTTCCTCTTTTTGCTTGGACCGTCTCTGTATTTCTTCGCTCGCTATGGTTTGGCCACAACAGGTATTGTTGATCAAGAGTGGCGAGCCGTTGAATCTTTACGTGAAAGCTGGCGCTTGACCAAAGGGCTCTCCTGGCGTTCTATCGGCTATTTTTTTCTTCTCTTTACCCTTGTTACGCTTGTTATTGGGTTGCCAGTTGGCGTTGCTCAAAATATGGTTACCTTGGCGTTGGGCACCGATCTCACAAATGGCCAGATGCTAGGCGTTATTACCGCCATATTTACGGCCATCTCAACAATTCTACAGATCTTCTGGCACCCCTTGTATGTGGCTGCTGCGATCCTTTACTACTATGATATCCGCATTCGCCAGGAAAATTACGATTTGGAACTGCGGATCGAGCAGATGGAGTCCAGGCCACAACTGGACTCTATAGATAATTTTGCGGCTACCACTGCTACTCATCTCGCTGCCTAGTCATTCACCTCAATCAACAAAATGGATAAAGCCGTTCTATTTTGCCGCTCTTGGTTCGTGCAGCATATCTTACATTGCCTACTCCACCTGGTTATTTTTGGGTTGTGCACTTTCTTTGTGTCGGCTCCAGCCATTGCTCACGTATCTGCTCAAAACGTTACTCAGGATATAGATGACGGAAATAATGAGGAATCGAGCACTAGTCAGTTGGTCTCAACAGAGGTCTATGGTCAACAACTCGAGCAGGCCGCAGAAACGCTGAGCAAAGCACTTGGGCAAGAAGATACCGATGGGCTAACCATTGCCTATGAGCAAGTGGCTGCTGAATTAAGCCAGATCAAACAAGTAGAGATGTCGAATGGCCAGACAATATCTGTCACGCCTCTTTTGGAAAAAGGGATATTTGCTCATTTAGATGACAGTGCATCACATGGTGAACTGCGTGAGCAGATTGCTTCGGCTGCGAGTCGCCTGATCGTAGTGGCCGAACAGCTGAATCTCTCTGCCCAGGATCAGACTGCAGTTCGCATAGACCTTTTAGCCGATATTTTGTCTCGCCCTGAGTTTCAGAATCAGCAGTCGCTCTGGGAGCGCTTTGTCGAGTGGTTAAGTGGCTGGATAGAGCGCCTACTTCCTGACTCAGCGGGAAACGGTGATCGTCTAGCTTGGGTTAGCCAACTTCTTTTGATCTTCGTCGCAGGAATCGGTGCGGTCGTGATTGCGTGGCTGTTAAGCTATTGGCTCCGTCAACTTGTGCTCGGCTTCGCTCAACAGAGTAGCTTGATACAATCAAGACAGGAGGAGGGGTGGCCTCATTCCGCTTCAGAGGCCAAATCCCAGGCATTTCAACAGGCTCGACTGGGCAACTATCGCGACGCTGTACGGCAACTCTACCTATCAGCCCTCCTGACCATAGAAGAGGAGGGGATTATTCGCCCAGACCGTAGCCGTACCAACCGCGAACTATTGGCCCGACTGGGTGAAGACGGGGCGTTAAAGAACCAAGTTGCTCAAAATCAGAACGATCAAGACAAGCAATCCCAAGGCCTAGCCTTAAAGGAGCACATGGAGCCAATTGTCGAGACCTTTGATGATGTTTGGTACGGGGTTCAGGAACCTGACCAAAGTGCCTTCGAGGAATATGTAAGCGAGATTGAGCAGCTTACTCGAGTTGCCCAGGAGAAGAAGCCCCGTCCATGAGTGCCTCTTTTCGTAGTAGCAATAGTCGTAGTGGTAATGGATTGGGTCTCCTAGGTAGATCTACCGATCAAAGCCATATATCTTGGCAACAGCTCTTCATTATTGGCGGTCTATTTCTGCTCCTATTGGCCAGTTCTATCTTTCTTACCCAGGAAAACGAAGCTAGGCCCTATGATCTCGAATCGAGCGAGCCCGATGGTCTTTTGGCTTTAGCACTTTGGCTCAAGGAGATGAGCTATCAAGTTACCCCATATGAGGAGGCACCTTTTAATGGACTCACCTCGTATGGGGATTCCATTGATCTGCTCTTTGTCCACCCAAACGTTACTTACTACACATCCCTTGAGGCGCAAGCGTTAAAAACATGGGTTGCGGGTGGCCGTACGCTGGTCCTGATTGGCCCTGTAACAGGTGATAGGGAATTAAGCCGCGTATTTGGCCCATTCCCTGGTCCGGTCGGTAGCGCCATACTTTCTCGTGAGGAGCCAATCCAGCCACTGATTCCTGGCCCAATCACTAGCTCTCAAAGTAATAATTTTGAGAGTGATAGTTCGCAAGCAGATAGCCCCCCAGCAAATAGACGTCTAACTTCTCTCGATCTGAGTGATGCACCAGGCGCTGTACCGCTCTGGGTTAATCGTCGTAGTGGCTCTGACGCCCCCGAGTTGGCACCCGCCGAGGCAACGGTTGCCATACAGCCTATTGGTAAAGGGCTTGTTTGGCATCTAAGCATTGAACATGATTTGACCAATCGGATGCTGGACCAGACCAATGACATATATCTGATTCCGGCACTGTTACGTCAGGTACCAGATGGCGGGGTGGTTGCGTTTGATACGTACCATCAGCTTGAGCATGATTTCGTAGACGGTGAACGGACGTACTCATCATTGCGCGAATGGTTATACAGCACACACCTAGGACGTGCAATCCTCTTGGGGGCCCTGCTGACCTTTCTTTTTCTTATGAACCAAGGTTTGAGACTGGGACCAGCTTTACCAATGCGAGAGGCTTTGTTGCGACGTGAATCGGCCGAATATGTGATGGCTATTGCCGGGCTGCAGCGACGGCTTGGTGAGCCTGCAGAGATTGCACGCTATCATCATCATTGCTTAAAGCAGAAGATTGGCCAGCCGTTAGGAATTTCTGTCACGCTACCGGATAGGGAGTTTGTGAATGAGTGGCGAAACCGCCAGCCCGAACTTTCGTCCGATCAGGAACAGGCGGTGCGTGAAATTCTAGCCCGACTTGCATCTGCATTAGATGAGCGCACGCTTGTTGAGACCGTGGCGCAGATCGACGAGCTAGAGTTGTGAGAGAGTGATAACGTTGCTCAGGCATAGATGATACCAATCATTCACGTTGTGTTTGGTTGCGGCCGTGAATGGGTGCCAAGTGCGCTCTATGCCTGACCGCAGAATCGAACGAGATACTATGTTGAGACCTGAAGAAATTTTTGAACAATTAAAGATTGAAGCGGCCAAAGTAATTGTTGGCCAAGATGCAGCCTTTGAGCAAATCATCGTCGCTTTTTTGAGCGGGGGACACGTTCTGCTAGAAGGAGTCCCTGGAACAGGGAAGACGTTACTGGCCAAGACCCTCTCTCGTTTGATCAATGCTGGGTTTGGGCGTATTCAGTTTACTGCGGATCTCATGCCAAGTGATATTGTGGGGACTCAGGTTTTCGACATGAACCAAGGCTCTTTCTACCTGAAGAAAGGCCCCATCTTCACCAACATTGTATTGGCTGATGAGGTCAACCGCGCTCCGGCCAAAACCCAATCTGCCCTGCTCGAGTCTATGGAAGAGTATCAGGTGACGATTGAAGGGGAACGATATGAACTGCCACCTCCCTTTATGGTGTTGGCGACCCAGAATCCGGTTGAGTATGAGGGAACCTACCCTCTTCCAGAGGCTCAATTGGATCGTTTTATGTTTAAGGTACTGATTGATTATCCACCAGAGACGGTTGAGGAAGAGGTCCTCCGTCGCTATCACCATGGCTTTGATGCCCGGAATCTGGACGACAGCGAGATTCGGGCTGTCGTTCAGCCAGATGATTTGCCGATTTTGAAAGAGCAAATTAAGGCCATCACGGTAGAAGACGGTGTTCTGCAATATATCACCCAAATTGCCACAGCAACTCGGCGTAGCCCAGACTTGATTCTTGGTGGGAGTCCTCGGGCAAGCATTGCCGTATTATTGGCTGCTAAGAGTGTGGCTGCCATTAATGGGCGTCGCTACGTCCGGCCAGATGATGTAAAGTTTGTGGCGATTCCGGCATTTCGGCATCGCATTATCTTACGACCAGAAGCCGAGATCGAGGGATTGGATGCAGATACCGTTCTGGCTCGGATCATCAACTCGATTGAGGTTCCCCGATAGGCTTTTGGTGCTTTATGTATAGGAGCTGTTCATAGGCTGCAATGAGGTTATTTTTCTGATGGTGCCATGCCAACACATTCCTTACCCGTCTCTTACCCGCTCTGCTCATGGCCCGTCGCATCTTAGGATGGAGGATTAGCGTATTTATATGGGCGGCGAATTCGGCCTCGTTGTTGTTGCGAGCATACAACGCTGCATCCTGAGCGCTGTAGCGATGTTCAGGCAGATCAAAGGCGACAATTGGTTTGCCTAGAGCCATGTATTCCATAATTTTGATCATCGTGCAGCGATCATTGAATGGATTAGATGGATCGGGGACCAAGCAGATATCGACGGTGGATAGGATACGAACCAATTCCTCATCGCTGATCCAACCTGTAAAGCAAATATGGTCATTGATAGCAAGTTCATTTACCATGCTTCGATAATGGGCTAACTGATTACTTTTACCTATGAGTATACAGTAGATATCGGTCTGCTTTAATTCATGAACCAAGATCTGAATTGAGCGCAACAGATACTCTATACCATCTTGCGGCCCCATGATGCCCACATATCCCAAGAGCGTTCCAGCCTGTGCCCGCAGCTCTGGGTCAGGTTCAACAGGGTGGATTCGCTCTTCGTCGGGGCCATTGCGGACAATCGTGATTCGGTCTGGGGAAATGTCACTTCGTATCTGATTCATCTCTTTATAGGACTCATTGGTCACGATGAGATGGTCAGCCATCTTAGCAGTGAGCTTTTCACATGAGATAAGAAAGCGATGGACCAACTTCGAACTATCTGAATCAAAACGGGCCATATAGTTTTCTGGGGCCAGATCATGATGATCGAAGACGAATTGTTTGCCGAAGAGCTTGTAAAATCCACCTATAACAAACATAAAGTCAGGTGGGTTGTGGGTATGAACAACATCAAATCCTTTCCACAGGGCGACCCAAAGGGATAGAAAAAACATTACAGTAACAGAGTATCCATACTCCCAGATGTAGGCCAGGAGACCCTCTCCTTCAATCGGGGCTGGATATTGAAAGAGGGAGATTCCGTCACTGATCTCTTCATAAAATTTACCATTCTTGGGCCTTGGACAAATAATCGAAAGGGTATAACCTGCTTCATCCAAAGCTGTTGCTTCATGTTTAACGCGAATATCCTCGCTATACGGATTGTTCTCTAATAGCATCAAAATACGTTTATTTGTTGATGGGCTCATGAAGTACCTCTCATTCAATTTCGAACGATTGAGACGAATTGTGGCCGCGCATGTTGCCATGTACGGCTCTATACTGAACAGTACTTCTAATTCAGATACAATTTTATTTTGGGGCTTACAGGAGTTACGGGAGTGGTCGATTTACATAGAAACTGTTTCGAATCAGCCTTCTGGAATGCGCGTTATGCTGCGGTCGCTTTGAAAACGGATGTTTTTCTGAACGCTACCTTGTTTCTTCCTTACAGGATTATTACAGAGTCTTGCAGTGATGTCAATATATATTGTGTTGCAAATAGATCACATTGTGAACTGTACTTTCGTGCAGAAGGGATTATGAGATGAAAGTTGTTTTACTTTCTTTCTACGATATTGGGCGTCAGCCGTTTGGGTTGGCCTCTCCTGCGGCTTGGCTGCAATCGGCTGGCGCGCATGTCTCCTGCCAGGATCTTGCTGTACAGCGTCTTGATCATGAGTTGATTAAGGATGCCGCTCTAGTTGCTCTTTATCTTCCGATGCATACGGCAACGCGCATGGCTGTAAGGGTGATTCAGCAAATTAGAGTTTACAACCCAAACAGTCATATTTGCTGCTACGGGCTCTATGCACCGCTCAATGAGCAATATCTTCTAGACTTGGGCGTAGATTCAGTACTGGGCGGCGAGTTTGAAGAGGGGCTTGTCAACCTGTACGTTAGCCTTATTAGCTCAGAAAAGGCGCGCCCAACTTCGTCTACTTCGCTGGCAAAACAGCGCTTTGTCCGTCCAGATCGGACCGGATTACCCGCTCTGTCCTCATATGCTTATCTAGATACTGGCGATGGGGTTCGCCGTCTTGTTGGCTATACTGAAGCCAGTCGCGGCTGTAAGCATATGTGCCTTCACTGCCCCGTTGTTCCCGTCTACCAAGGCTCGTTTCGCGTTGTACAGCAAGATGTGGTTCTAGACGATATCCGTCAGCAGGTGGAGCGTGGTGCGGAACATATTACCTTTGGTGATCCAGACTTTTTTAATGGTCCTGGCCATGCGCTACGGATTGTTGAATCCATGCATAGAGAATTTCCTGCGCTCACCTACGATGTAACCATCAAAGTTGAGCACCTACTCGCTCACCACGAACACCTGGAGACATTGAGTCGAACGGGATGTATCTTCATCACATCAGCTGTTGAATCATTTGATGATGACGTGCTAGAAAAGCTAGGAAAAGGCCATACCCACTCTGACTTTGAGGAGGTATTGGATCTTTGTCGTCAAGCCCAAATCCATCTGCAGCCTACATTTGTCGCCTTTCATCCCTGGCTTTCTATAAACGATTATATGGCCTTTCTGCAGACTATTGCTCGTCTGAACCTAATTGACTCTGTTGCATCGATTCAGTACGCCATTCGACTACTTCTTCCAGCAGGGTCACACTTGCTGCATCTGGCCAAAATTCGACGGATCGCCGAACCATTTGATCGAGAGAAGTTGGTTTATCCTTGGCAGCACCCTGATCCTCAGGTGGATTGGCTCCAGCAGACCGTTCTATCCCTGGTGACGAAAGCTGAGTCTTTGAAGAAAAATCGCTATCAGCTCTTTTGCGATATTTGGCACTTGACCAAGACCCTGCTGGATGACGATATGGCAAGGTGCGTAGCAGCACCCTCTGCTGTACCGTTGACACCTTATGGATCAGTACCTAGCCTAAGTGAAAACTGGTACTGTTGAGCAGAGCCGACTGAAGAGCAGTTGCTCTTCAAAATTTAGAGTTGCAATGATACGACATGCGCTTAGGGCAGTGGGCACGGCTCTTTACCGGGCTATGCTCATATTGGGTAGAGAAGTAATTTGTAAGATCTTTTTTTGCCAAAAAGTGACATAATAAATCTTTAACACGAATACCTATAACTGAGTATATACTAAATTTTCTGGTCATCTATGTGCTCTTCTGAAAAGAGCAACAAGCATCCTTGAATGTCGAAATAGCCATTCGGATAATGCATTAAATTATTTTATGACTCCGCACTCTTGGTAGTCGCTGAGTCAATTTGAAACCACTTTATGAATCACGCCTTAGGATGTAGCATGGAGTTTCTGTCGCGACACCACAGATTGTCTACCACCATTGTTCTTCTCACTTTAGCCTTAACAACGTTCGTCACAGCCCGATCGGCTGGATCCCAGCGGGCTACATCATTGGCCAATCCCATCATAATTGAAAATCAGAACACTGGTACATCAGATTGGCAATTGACCAATCCAGGCAATGATACCGACCACCAGATCAAAGGATTCGCCTCCAAAAACAGCGTAAATATTGGCGAGGAGATCAGTTTCCACGTCTCTGTAGCGCCGGCTCAGAAATTTGAGATGGCATTTTACCGTATGGGTTGGTATGGAGGGGCTGGCGGTCGCCTGATAATGATGGTGGAAGAGTTGGATGGCGTCACACAATCCCCAGTTACGGTTGATCCCATTACCGGATTGATCATCGCACCCTGGGAATCTTCTTATGATCTGACGATCCCCGAGGAGTGGGTTAGCGGCGTTTATCTGGTTAAGCTAACTAATGCTGAATCGTTTCAGAACTATATCGTCTTTACCGTACGTAATGACCAACAAGAGGCCGATTTACTCTATCAGCGCCCCGTAACGACGGATCAGGCATACAATAACTATCCCCATGATCGTCTAACTGGAAAGAGCCTTTATGTCACAGATAGTTTTGGTGAGCCAACTATTGCAGGAACGAACCAGGCGGTCAAAGTCTCCTTTGATCGACCCTATGCAAAAGATGGTTCGGGGCGATTTTTTGAATGGGAGTATCATCTCATTCGGTGGTTAGAGCGCACTGGGTACAATCTGACCTATGCCACCAACATTGACACTCATCGGGATGGCGAGCATATTCAGGATTTTAAGGGGTGGCTCTCCGCCGGTCATGATGAATATTGGACTAAGGAGATGAGAGATTCTGTTGAGGCCGCCCGTGATGCAGGCACCAACATTGCCTTCTTCGGTGCCAATGCTAGCTATCTTCAGATCCGCTTAGAGCCATCTGCAAGTGGTGTTCAGGATCGAATCGTTGTTGCATACAAGCGTTGGGGAATCGATCCCATTCAAGATCACAGCCGGAAGACAGTGCTTTGGCGAGAAATTCGTTTTAGAGAAGAACAGCGTTTGGTCGGTGTTCAGTATATTTCTTACAACTCGTGGCCAGATACCAATATGCCCTACGTGGTCCAAAACAGCAATCACTGGATCTATTCCGGAACCGGTTTTTCCGATGGAGATAGCGTAGCAGGCATTATCGGTTATGAAGTCGATCAGCGTTTTACAGATGTACCCTTACCCGAACATAAAGAGAATACCTACACCCTTCTATCCGAGTCACCTTATGTAACCTCCTATAAAACGACTGTCACTGCCCATTCATCGATTTACCAAGCGCCGAGTGGTGCTTGGGTCTTTGGTTCGGGAACGCTCTCTTGGAGCTGGGGACTAGACAAACTAGGTTTAGAAGACAGTCGATTGCAGCGAACAACCAGCAATCTACTAAACTGTTTCATCAGCACTGATCCTGCCTTTTGCTCGCAAGACCCGCCGCCGGCGGCCACTCCGAATTTGAGTACACTTACACCTACATTGACCCCAATTCCACCAACTCCAACACCCAGTAGCACACCTACGGATATCCCTGCAACTTCTACCTCAACTTCCGCCCCAACTTCTACCCCAACGGCCACCGCTACCCATTCGCCAACGCCCACAGCCGTGGCACCTACGCCTTCTCCACAAGATGTCAACGGCATTAGTGGTCAGGTAACCGATCGAGATGGAAACGGCATTTCAAATGTAAGTGTGGCTGCTTATCAGCAATCAGCTACATCGGCAGCATCCTCAGTAACATGGAACTTACTTTCAACGGCAGAATCTGACTCCAATGGGCATTATGGAATTCAGATGTTGCCAGCGGGCGTCTACCGGGTTGGCTTCAGTGCCCAACAATCTGCTTATCATACCGAGTTTTATCCAAACGTTTATTACCTTGCTGATGGCTTAGATGTGGTCCTAAAAATCGACTCTATAATCACCCAAGTAAATGCGGAATTAGAGTTAAAGAGTACCTTCAATGTGCCACCCCGAGGCCACGTGGATGAGATTACGGTTGCCGAAGGAGATAGTAGCACCATGTTGCAGAACGGTACAACGAGTCTATTGATGAACGACGAAGATGTGGAAGCAGAACCTATAAAAGCTGTGTTGGTTGATGCGCCTGAGCACGGCAGCTTCACGCTGAATGAGGACGGCACCTTCTCTTACACCCACGATGGGAGTGAAGGTACTACAGATTCCCTAAGCTATCAGGTGGACGATGGTGTCAATCTCTCTGAATTAACCGATGTACATATTGCGATTTTGCCCATTAATGATCCCCCGATTGCCTTTGAGGATGTAATTCTGGCCAGCCTGGAACAAATCACTATTACAGTTGCTAAAGACGATAGCCTTCTTAACAATGACCAAGACGTTGATAGCGAAACCTTAACTGCGCATCTGGTCGATCCGCCCCAGGCAGGTGAGCTGACACTGAATCTTGACGGAACATTTGTCTACATCCATGACGGAAGCGATACGTTGGTTGATACCTTCACTTATATGGCGAAAGATGGCGAGGCTGAATCAAATGTTGTGCAAGTCAGGATAGAGATGGGGGTTGACTCTGAATCGGATGATGCAATTCGCCCAGATATCTATCTACCACTTCTCCTTCGATAACATGCAACATCTTACCTTTCCACAACCCCCAAAGCTTTGAGAGCTTGCTTTTGGGCGTCGTTAATACCCACCGCCGAAAGAGATCAAAATTTCCAATACTTTTATGACGTATTTTTGACGTTTTTTAGACGTCACCCCCCTATAATCACTAGGACACGGTCGGGTGGGTACGCCTTCCTGCTCATGGACGTATTCATTGAATGATTGTGATCTACTGATTCTTGATAAAAGCTGCTTTGACTTCCCACTCAGTTTTATTGCACAATTCCTGCAAACTGGTTTAACCGGTTTGCGTAAATTTATCATACTCGAAATCTATGGTTAAATTGATAGGTTGTAGGAGGGGGCATCCCGAGATTGGGGCAAGTGGTTTTTACCCGAAGGGATATCCGTCAATGAGGTGGCAAAATCGTGCAATTGCTCGACTAGTTCAGGTGATTTCAACATTTCCACAATTTCTAAACGTACGTAGACCAGAGGTTTAGTTGACATACCTCTGACGCCCTACAGCGGGCTGAGCGTACTGAACTATCGACCAATCTACCTACGTTTCCCCTTCAGTCAAAGTACGTCAGTGAGTTAAATTGTATGTTTAACAGTCATTTTATAGCACACGTTCAAAATTCGCATTGAATCTTGAGCGACAAACCTTGAACTTTCGCAACTTATATATTGCTAACCCAAGAGGAACGATTGAAACCCACTATGCTAGAGAAACCTAGTGTCCTGATTGTTGACGATGTGTCTGAAAACTTGGCATTGCTCTTTAGCAGACTACGAGATGAAGAGTTCCGCGTTTTGGCGGCTGAAAGTGGTTACAACGCCATTGAACAACTCCAATACGTTCACCCGGATGTAATCTTGCTAGATGTGTTAATGCCCGGCTTAGATGGATACCAAACTTGCCAGCGCATAAAGCAGGACCCTGCAACAGCGGACATTCCCATTATTTTTCTTACTGCACTGGATGATGTGGTTGATATGGTACGAGGTTTTCAAGTAGGAGGTGTCGATTACATTATAAAGCCGATTCAGGTCGAGGAGGTGATTGCGCGTGTCAACACGCACACCATGCTCAGCCGTTTACAAATAGAGGTAAAACGTCAGAATGAAGTGTTGGAGGAACGGGTTGAGGAACGTACCGCACAACTGATGCAAGAAATAGAACAACGAAAAAAGCATGAGGCTGAAAAAGATAAATTACTGAATATCCTGGGCAATCAGAGTGACCAACTGCGCGAAATGACTCAATGGCTCATTGGCTCGCAGAAGCAACGTCATTATCAGAAATTCACTACCCTGCAAGAAGAAATTTCGCACAACCTTACACAGATCGAATCGCATTTACAGATGCACCACACTTTGTTGGCTAATGAAGAAACCAGCGCCTCTTTTGGTGAATCAGCTGACGAACACATATCTTCCGTTCACCTACAGGATGCCCTTTCCCTTTTGAAGCATACCCATGACTATCTACAAGACTCTGCCATGAATTTGGACTTTCTAAGTGTAGAAGAAGAATCGGTCTTGGCTGGACCCTTGCTTGCACTGACAGCTCGCGAGCGAGAGGTGCTGCAACTCATTGTGGACGGAAAATCCTACGGTGACATTGCAGAGCTTCTCTATCTTTCAGAAACCACAGTTCGCACCCATCGCTCGCGCATTATGCAGAAATTGGGCATTGATGACTTACCATCCCTTGTGAAATTTTCTATTCGTATTGGTTTGAGCACGCTGGATTAATGATGCCATTCCACATAACACCAGTTGCGCTTTCCGTTATATCCGTTCTTGTTCCCTGTGCTGCGCTATTGGCCTACTTGCTCTCCTTACGCAACAAATCCACAGCAACAAAATGGCTTGTTGGTGGAATTTTTCTTGCGCTGTTTATGTTCCTATTTTCATTACCCCGTACGATACTGCCGCGTCCACACCCAATGTGGATTTACTTTACAGACTTTTCTTTGCTCTTTAGCCTTGGAACCTTAACATTGCTCATACAGCATGGCTACCACCATCCACGTATACGCGAGGAGCACCTGAGGGAAGCTCGCCTTGCGCTTCTATTTTCCTGTCTTCTGATCATACTTCTCTCTATTGTCTCGTTGAGTTCGTTTACCATCCTTTCGTTCGGGTTTTATGAACTCTATCAGATTGTCTTGGTCCTGCACATACTGAAGTGGAATATACTCTACTTTCGCCAACTGCTTTTCTATGCACGCAAGGCAAATGTTGTGGGCTGGCGCCAAATTTGGCTTGTTCCCCAAGAACCGATTGTCCAAGCTTTTCGGGCCTTTATTTTGATAGCTTGGTCACCATTCATGGGCGTTGGTGTGATTCTCTGGTCCCAGATCGGAACACCGAGTAGCAATCTCGTTGAGTTGGTTATGATGGGTGTGCTGGCGTTTATTCTATTCACTGGCATGTACATCCTGATGAACCATCTTGTTGAGCCGACGAACCTACTCTATAAGCTAACCTCCTTGGCCTTTCTACTTCTCTGCATGCTCTCCAATGGTATTGCCCTGTTCACGTACCCAATACTCAGCGCTGGCTACATCCCAGCTCAAACCATTGCTTCTGGCCAACAGTATCGATTTGAGCGCGAAGGAGATAGCGCTTATCATCTTCAATTTGTGCCAAGCTCAACCGAAGGGCGTATAGATGATGTACCAATGTTGGAAGCTCTAGGAGAACCATTACTGTTGAAAGCCAATGACTTGCAGGAAATTAAACTCCATTTTCCCTTTCCCTTTTATGAACAAGTGTGGAATAGTTTTTTTCTGACTGAGGATGGGTACATCGTATTTGGTGCATTTGGTAAGGTGTCTGGTCACGTTTTCCCTGTGATAACAGCTGATAATTCGATGCCCTTCATCGCCCCATTGCTAGTTAATTTTTACCCGTCAGAAGATGAGAAAGTAGATGCGAACCTGTATGTGACAAGATTTGAGGACGGAATCACAATCACATGGCATCAATTGAACAGCCCTGGCCAAAATGCCAATACAAATCCAGATAGGCGCGGCTCAAACACCGTCCGGTTAACTTTATGGGCAAATGGCGATATAAAATTCAGCTATCCCCAAATAAACTTGGTGCGCACGCTAGAAACGGATATGAGTTTACAGAATTGGCTTATTGGTATTAGCCCTGGCAATAGAACTAATACTCAAGAGATGACGCTGTTGCCTGGCGTTGATTTGCGTGTTAAGGAACGTGTTGCGCTATTCCAAAACTTCTCTACCGAGGCCCTAGTTTATACCCACCATTGGTTGTGGCCTTTTGCCTTGATGAATGTATTGGCCGGACTCTTGATCCTGATTGGTTTCCCTCTATTCTTACGCTATACGCTACTTAAACCATTATCACGCCTGATGAATAATATCGAACGGGTCGACGCTGGTGATCTATCTATCACAACGTCCGTTCAGTCCCATGACGAAATCGGTTTTTTAACCGGTGCCTTTAATCGTATGATCTCTTCGATTCGCAAGGGGCAGCATGAATTAGAAGTGATTAATGCTGTACTGGAGGATCGCATCCAGCAGCGCACGGAACAGTTGGCCCTAGCGAAGGAGGAGGCTGAAACAGCCAATCTGGCCAAGAGTCGCTTTCTGGCCAATATGAGCCATGAACTACGTACACCGCTTAATGCGATTTTGGGCTTTGCCCAGATTTTGCAACGCCGTTATCCTACTTTAGCTCATCTTCAGACCATTGACCAGAGTGGCAAACATCTCCTGACATTGATCAACGAAATTCTCGATTTAGCCCGGGTGGAGGCGGGGAAAATTACGCTGGAGCCACGCCCCTTTCATCTGATTGGCTTTTTGGACGGACTACGGGAGATAATGCAAGGACAGACCGCGCAAAAAGGATTAGTCTTGCACTGTCGAATGCACCCAGATTTACCTACTTATATCGAGGCCGATGAAGCACGTCTTCGTCAAATTCTGATCAACCTCTGGAGCAATGCCATCAAATTTACAGAGCGCGGTGCGATCACTGTTGAAGCCAAGCTCATGGCTTGTTTTGAATCTGAAGAGCCATCCCAGGGGAGCAAACAATGTAAGCTGCATTTCCAGATCGAGGATACAGGCAGTGGAATGGCCGAAGAAGACAGGGTTGCTATTTTCGAGCCATTTTACCAATCTAATACCACTGCAGCGAAGGAAGGGGCAGGTCTTGGGTTAGCCATCTGCCGTCAACTCCTTATGCTTATGGGAAGTGAGCTGCATGTCATAAGTCAGCAGGGGCATGGCAGCACCTTCTGGTTTGATATCGTGGTACCCTTCGAACCATCACCCACCTTAGAGCATTCAAATCCTGCCCCATCAAGAGCCGCCGTCGTTGGCATTGAAGAGCCATTTCCTACCATCCTCGTGGTAGATGACAGAGCCGAAAATCGGACATTGCTAGTAGAACTATTCGCACCAATGGGGTTCCAGTTATTGGAAGCCGAAGATGGCTATAAGGGTCTTGAACAAGCGTTGGCTGCCCGACCAGAGGTGGTAATTACAGACTTAGTGATGCCGAAAATGGACGGATTGGAATTTATTCGCCAACTTCGCAAACCTCCTGAGCTAGCCGATCTTCTGATTATCGCCGTATCCGCAAGTGCTTTTCAAGAAGATGCTCAGAAGAGTATGGCTGCGGGGGGTGATCTTTTTTTACCCAAACCGCTACAGATTGATCCACTGCTGGAGTTTTTAGAACAGCGGCTTTCTGTGAATTGGATCTATGATGATGGGCCATTAAACGGACAGAATAAGAACCAAATGTATGTGCAGGGAAAAAATCAGCTGCACAATGGCAGGCAACAGCTGCCGGTAGAGACGGGTGCACATCATTTACCCCCAGTAGAAAGCTTATCTATCATGTTCAATGCTGCCCAAATCGGCGATATCCAAGCTGTACTTGATGAGGCTGATGCGCTTTCACAGATCAATGCAGACTATCTGCCCTTTGTTGAACAGGTCTTATATTTGGCACAAACTTTTCAAGTCCGTAGGCTTAGCGATTGGTTGGCAGGTCTTATTGACCCATCACCAGCTTAGTCCATCGGAACAAGACTTTTCTGGCGAAATATGTGAATATAATAGCGGCAATTTGTAGACACTAGTTGCACATTTGTGGACGTTTGATGGTTTTTGTCCATTTAGACTCTTTGGAGGAGAAAACGTAGCTTTAATGACATTACTAGAGTGCGTCTCCCTTGACGAATTGAGACTAATGGGATATTGTATTTTATGAATTTCTTAAGAATTGCTGCTAGTCTTTTTTCACTTTTGTACATATCCATCCGGCATCACGATTCTACCCCCAATGTGGCCTATAGGATGAATGATCGTCTAAACTTGATTTACCACACTTTTGTACTGTATTTTTCGTCTTGACCTCCTGCATACACAGACATCGAAATTCTATCGCGAGATACTGAGCTAATTCGCGCGCAAGATTGCCTATTCTCTTTTAAAAACGATACTGATATTAACATTCACATAATAGGCAAAAAAACTGCACACCATTATGGGCTTCATTGGTGAGGTCGCTACTGTGTGAGATCTTCGGGCAACTTTCGTCAAACAATTTCAATAGCTCATTAATCTTAACCAGCTCTACAACCATTCGGGTCACTACACGCGTTTGGGTTTTTGTAGTTTCGCAAAATTCGTACATGCGTCTAGACGCATGTGGGGCGCGCCCCTAGAACGGGTGTGTCTAACTTTGATTAAATTGATATTCATTCTTCATTATAAAATCAAACCAAAATATGACTGATGTTAACTGTAAGATTACTTGGTAATTCTATTTTTCAATTGAATGGTAAACCTCTTCCCGAACTAACCTCAGGGCGAACGGCAGCGTTACTAATATACCTAATTGTCACCCGCCACGTGCAGTCACGTATATTATTATCAGATCTCTTGTGGGATAGTGTGGATGAGAAAAAGGCCAGAAGTAATTTCCGATATACTTTAAGGAATTTGCGTAAAATTATTGGTGAATACGTAGTTGTGAACGGAGACGCCATTTCCTTTAATCGTGAATTACCTCATTGGTTTGATGTAACAGTTTTTACAGACTGTATTGCCTCAAACTCAAATCGAACTGAGCCTTCGACCGATCCGACAATTCTGCAAGAATCACTAAACCTCTATGTAGGTGAGTTCTTGGCTGGATTCCAGATAGAAGGTGCCCCTCAATTTGAGCGTTGGATGTATGCCCAGCGTATTCATTTGCACGATCTATTTATTCAGGGATTGCGCCTCCGTACTCAGCAGCATATGGCGGCGAGAGAATATGCTGAAGGGTTAGCTCTAAATCATCATCTCCTTACTTTGGAACCATGGCGCGAGGAGGTGCATCAGCAACGTATGATTTTGTTGGCTTATTCTGGGCAACGCACTGCCGCACTCAAACAGTATGATTTATGCTGCCAGACCCTTAAAGAAGAATTGGACGTACCACCTATGGAACAGACGATAACATTATATGAACAGATTAAATCAGGGCAATGGTTTGATACTCAAACCTCAATCAACCATCGCCACAATATGTCTGTTGCCATTACACCCTATCCTGAGGCAGTGTGGGAGCAGCCATTGATGACGCCCGCTCCTCTGCAGATGACATCACCAACAAGCCAGGAACCTCAGAGGTATCGCTTAAACGTTGAGCTAGGGACTATGCCCGAACCGACCCACTTTTATGGTCGAGAGACCGAATTGGCTACGCTTCGCCAGTGGATAAATGAGGAGCAGTGCCGCCTGGTGACTATTGAGGGAAGCCATGGTCAGGGGAAAACAGCGTTGAGCGCCGCCTTTGTACAGGAGATTATTGCTACTCAACCCAAAAATGCTGCTACTGGAACCGAAAAAAGTAATGTTGCTGAGAGTCCAGCTCATGACTTTACAGTTATTAGTTGGCATTCTTTGCATGGTGCTCCATCTTGCATGGAAATTTTGCAAGGATGGCTTTACCAGCTTATGGGAGAACAACGTACTGAGTTGCCCCTGGCGTTTGATCATCTCATTTCTCAGCTCTTTGATATTTTGCAAGAGCAGCGTTGTTTGCTGGTATTAGATGGTGTAGAAGAAATTCTGACGCTGCCAAATGAGGATGGAGATGAGTGTTTGGATTGCTATCACTCCAACCTCAATGCTTATACTACGCTTTTTCGTCTGTTTTTCCAACGCCGTCACCAGAGCTGTCTGCTCTTAACCAGTCGGATTCGATCTGTTACATCGTCCCATTTGGATGGACAACACGAGGCGGTTAGGAGTTTACACCTTATGGGGTTAAGCGCTGAAGATGCGGATTCGCTTTTGACTATGTACAACATTCCAAATGTTTCCGGATCTTTCAGAGAGTTGCACCAACGATATGGAGGGAATCCGCTACTGATGAAACGCGCTGCTGGTGTAATCTGCGACCTCTTTGATCATGACATTACATCGTTTTTGCAGGAAAGGTTCTTTTATTTGGGCGATATTGGTACTGTGCCAGCGGAGCAGCTTGCTCAATTGTCAACATTGGAGAAAAAACTCTTACAATTATTGGTATTGGCAGAGCAACCACTAACCCGAGAGACGTTATGGGAAAACCTGTTACAAGAACCTTCAGCGAAAGATAGTTTAATTATAGATAAGCTATCACCTAAACCAGCGAAACAAAATTACTTCAGCGCCCTACAAAAACTTCAGCGTACATTCTTCATTTATCACGAAGGTTCCCAGATTAAGATACCCGAGCCGTTTGAAGGGTTCCTCATGGAATATACCGTGTAAGTTCCGAAAACGATTTCCTCATATTTGGGGTCAGTGAGCACCCGTCCCGTTTTATTAATTTGGTATCTTCAAAGGTGCCAAATTTTAAGGTTCCTTATCTCCTCAATCCACGCTGATTCCACGTTTGATCCACGCGTGTGATGTATACTGGCACAAGAGCTAGTAAATCCATGCCTAGATAAGCTGATCACATGCTCTCTGGTCGCTTGGAGGTGCTTCGCTAGTAAACCTTGTGTGTTTTGGGATAGAATCTCAGTAGCTGCTCAACGCGATAGGGTAGTTCGTATCTGCAAGAATCATCTTGTCCGTACGAACTACATTCAGCCCCCGAATGTTGATAAGTTACGAATCTCGCTAGAAATTTTAATGGCGAAAGGTATACTCATGATGACTTTAATAACGGCTCTCGCGGGTAGTGCCGTCGCAGCTGGAGTGGGATTCTACGCTCACTTTACCCGTACAATGTATGTCCCAAGCCCTGCTTCTGGTTTGGGCGAATCAAAACAACCAATATTCCGAAAAATATGGTTGCGCCAACCAAAATCCGATTCTACCGCCGACCCAGATGATCAGGTCAAGGATACGCAGAAAGTTCAGAGGACTAACCATAAGATTAACCATGGTCTGCTAACCAGTTCAATCTCATTGAGTGTCGCCACAACTGGCTTTCTCGTCTTTCCTCCACTTAGGTATGCTAGCATTCCAACCCTAGTCTACATGGGTATTCCATCCGCCCAAGATGCCTATGATAACCTTTATAATGAAGGGAATATTAGCGCAGCTCTGATCGAGACGGCAACGCTTACAATTTGCTTAGGTAGTGGATATTTTTGGCTTGGCTCTGTGAGTTTCTTGCTTTATTACATAGGGCGTGCTCTAGTCCATAAAGAGCCAGAAACTGAGGCACTTTATGTTGCCCATGAGCACCTCTTCGATACAGCTCGATTGCTAATTAATGACAATACGGTTGATACTCCAATTACAGCGTTGCAATCTGGAGATCGAATTGTCGTGCTAACAAGCGAGATTGTACCTGCCGACGGTATCATCGTAGATGGAACGGCTTGGGTTCGCGCTGGGGTCTTGACGGATGTAATGCCGGGTCTTCTCAAGCGTGTAGGGGATAAAGTTTCTGCGGCCGATATTGTTGTCATTGGAAATGTTACTATCCAAGTGATCAAAGATGCATAAAGACCAATTTTCTTCAGTAGTTCTCCATCATACAATATATGAGTGTGCCTTTGTGTGGTATGGAGCATGCCCATTTACGCTGCAGTTACTGTACCTGACTAGAAATTTAAGGCGTTTTACCATCGGTTTTATATCCTTTCCACGTTTGATCCACATTTGATCCACGCGCGGCTGCTATACTAACCGTATCGTCAACTCAACGATTTTTCGCCTTCTAAGACGGTGTGTGATTGCTCTTCGTTACAACACAACGTATAATTGCATTGATTGTGTATTCACCGAATTTAAAGAGGAGCTAAGGGGTAAATAACATGAAATTACTAGTCGTTTTAGCCGTTTTTCTTTTGCTCTTAATTGTTTTGGCCTTGTTGGCTTTCTATCTAGAGCGTTCTTGGCGTCAATTTCAGGCAAATCGAGCTGAGCGTGCCGAGGATGGAGAAAATATAAAATTTGGAATAAACAGTTTGAATGTCGAACAGCTGAATCTAGATGGTCTCACAGCAAGTGTTTCCAATTGGGCAACTCAATTACGAAATATGATCTTGCCTGGGGAACAAGACGAGCAGCTAGTCGAGCAGTTTCGTAGTTGGGCAGTAAATGGTTTGAAAGACGATCCAGAGCTGCAAGAGTGGCTTCTAGCATTACCCGAAGAAGGTTTTGGCCTTTTAACGTGGCACATTGCTTCATTTTGCAAAGAGATGAATTTTGAATTGGCTTGGCTATTTGATGAGCAAGCTTCACTTGCTCCTGAGCTTAAAGCAACTATTCGCTCTGTTGTCATTGACTACTGTCAAGCCTGCCAACGATCGGTGAAGGTTCAGGAACAGGCACACATCTTCGCCCAGTATCATCAACTAGTTGAGAATCCCAATGGAAGAGAGCAGAAAGCATTGGGGTATAAACTACATGAGAATTTGGCAAGCTTGGGGTTGGCGGACTTATCGAACAATGTTGATTTGGGCAAAGCTAACGAACGTGAACGTTATGAACATATACTCGGTAGGATTCACCAAGCTGCTGCTGATGACTGGTCTCAATTTGCTCAGGTGCTGCAAAATACAATTCTTGACGACAATGGACCGTCTGCCGCAGTTAATGGTGCGGACCATTCTTCTAGCAATGGTCAAGGCAGCAACGCCTCCACTGGGCATACAAATGGGCAAGGTATTCACCCAACAGGTGAGCAAGTGAAGGCAGCGTAATAGGAATTACGCCTGTGCTGTATTCTTATATTCTATAATAACTATGCCTAGCCTTTCTCCATCTGCCTTACCCACGGATGCTTTTACCTTTGGTAACTTACTTTCGCTTTTATCTTGGTTTGTTTGGGGCGTATTTGTAGTCTATGTCGTTACCATTTTTGTCGTGGCACTTCGCAGAAATGGTATTGTCGTTGCGCTGATTCGATTGCTTTCTGTGCAAGTTATCTTACCATTACTGATTCCGATTGGCTTTACACTCTTTACAAAAGCATTGCTCTTCATCCCCCCCCAAGAAGTGAGTGTAATCGTCTCACTTCTCTCTCCTGGTGGTGTGCGCCCACAACCCTTGCGTTCTGGCCTACATTGGATTATACCGATTTTTGAATGGAACCAGAACTACCCAATTTATTGGCAGACCTATACAATGTCTGGGCCCTCCGATAATGATCAGGCGGATACCGAGATGTTGGAAGGTGAGGAACCTCCTGATGACTCAATTTTGGCCCGTACGAGTGATGGCCAGGAGGTACATTTGGATACTTCGGTTATCTTCCGTATTGATGAACAACAGGTCGTATCCCTTCATGTTGAGTGGCAAAATCGCTATATTGTTGATCTGGTTCGTCCACTGATTCGTGGTGTCGTACGTAGTCAGGTCTCCCAATTTACTGCCCGCGAGGTAAATAGCTCTGCACGACGAGATCTCGAAACTACATTAGATCGTCAATTGAGAGACCAACTGGGTGAAAAAGGCTTAATTGTTGATCAGTTTCTCTTACGCAACATCACATTTTCACCCGAGTTTGTTGCGGCAATTGAAAGTAAGCAAGTTGCTGTTGAGCAACGTGAGCAGGCAACCTATGAAGCCGAACGACTACGTATTTTGGCTCAGGGTGAAGCCGACGCCGCCATTATACGGGCTACAGGAAGATCTGAGTCTTTTAAGCTTATTGGAGAGGCCCTCGCACAGAACGAAGAGCTAGTCACGTATCACTACGTGGAGAAATTAGCGCCTAACGTACGGGTCATGCTCGTACCCAGTGAGTCCCCCTTTATTCTACCTTTACCTAGTCTAGATACGTTGGAATCCATGACTGAGACGGTTTCTGCTGGCTCTGATATTGAACCACTGACTGAACCAGAAACGACGGCTTCAGAGCTGCCTGCTCTAGAGTTAGAGCTTCCAACCGAAACAATCTCATCAACTGTACCTCTATCTGATGCCGTACCAATTTCTGATACTGCGCCAATCTCGGGTACATTGGAATAATCAATTGGCTTCGCATAGCTAGCTCCGTGCCTAACGCTTATTAGGACTGGGTTACGGACTCCGTAGGTATGTTTGGGTGTATCCGCTATCTTGCTGGTGCCAGCACGTGAGTATAAACTTCTTGATTTAAACGATAGGAATTGTAGAGATGCATATGAAAAGAATTGCCATCATTTCAACTTTTTTCGCTTTAGTATTCATTGGAACGATTATCGGGATGCAGATTAACTACGCACAGGCGCAGGATGATGAGCAACCAGAGCAAGAAGAGCAATCTACAACTGGCCAGGTGGAAAATCTGCTTGCTGAACTAGATAAAGTGCAGTCCCTGGACCAACTACCCCCTTATATTCTCTTGGTTGCCCAGCGCACTGTACCTAGTGCTCAATTTAGTGGATTTCAGTGGGATCTGAGTGATAATCTATCCCCGCTTTATGAGTTGCAGGGGATTCAGGATAATAAGCAACTAGAGATTGGTATCTTTTTAGATGGCTCTATTAACCGCATCAACCGTACTATCACCATGAGTGATGTGCCAGTTGATGTCATTGGAATGCTAGATAAATATGTGCGTGATTTTGAGGTGAGCAGCGTTAATGAAGCCACCTTGGCGAGTGGCGTCCATCGTTTTGAGTTTGCTGGTCGAAGCGGTGCTATTGACTTGGCTGTAGAAATCTCTGATAGTGCCAATCAAATCAGAATTGTCGAACTACAATAAAATATCGACTGTTCTGCAAAAGTCATATGGCTAGAACCGCACACGGTGCATGCTTCCTGGACGAATATATGTGACTTTTATACTATCGCATAAATAGTTTGGTTGACTTATCACAAATAAACAAAGATCCATCAGATGTTTAATCGTTTGAGCGTAAAATCTAAGTTGGTGTTGATATTTCTGATTGTCAGTTTGGCATCAGCTTTGGTCGTTGGCATCCTAGGGTGGCGCAGCAGTCGCTCGGCGTTGCAAGAAACGATCTTCAGCAATATCTCTTCTCTTCGTCGTAACAAGGCCGATCAAGTCGAGTCATACTTTCGCAATACACGTTTGATTGTCGAGATTTTAGCCGAAAATGATATGGTGATAGAGGCGATGGTGCGATTTAACCGCTCCTTTCGCCAATTAGAAAACACAACCGTTCCAGATGAGTGGGATTCGGCGCTACAAGTCTATTACGAGAACCAATTTTTTCCCAGATTGTTCACCAATTTGCCAGGACAAGCGGATTATACGCTCTTTCGACCTAAAAGCCAGGCTGGTCTTTACTTGCAATATCAATATGTTGTTGCCAATCGTTTTGCTATTGGTTCAAAGTCGCTGTTAGACGATGCTGAGGATGGTAGTAGCTACAGTGAAGATCACGCCTACTATCACCCTCGCCTGCGCAATTTGACTAGCAAATTTGGCTTTTATGACCTGTTTTTGATTAATCTGGAATCTGGTGACATTGTTTATACAGTCTTTAAGGAGACCGAATTTGCCACTAATTTGAATACTGGCCCTTATCGACGCAGCAATTTAGCAGAGGCTTTGGACGTTGTCCGTGCCAATACAGAGAGGGGAACGGCTCAGCTAATCGATTTTGATCTCTACCGCCCTAGTTATGGAGCACCAGGGGCATTCTGGTCTGCACCACTCTATAATGGTAATCATCTTGTGGGGGTATTGGCTGTTCAAGTTTCTTTGGATGCTATTAATGAGATTATGACCAACCATCAGCAGTGGGAACAGGTTGGCCTGGGAGAAACGGGCGAAACTTTCCTTGTTGGCTCAGATCACTTGATGCGCTCCGATTCGCGCGCTCGTATTGAGGACAGCGAGGCATATCAGAGTACCCTTACCGAACTGGGGGTTCCCGAGCGCACCCGGCAACTGATCAAGGGGTTTGATACAACCATTCTGTTGCAAGAGATCGATTCCCCTATCGTCACTGCGGCCCTGGAAAACAAAGATGGCACCCAGTTTTCTAATAATTACCTACGTAGTCCAGTGCTTGCTTCCTATCAGCCTTTGGTATTAGAAGGGTTACAATGGGCCATTATCGCAGAAATTGATAGAGACGAAGCCTTTATTCCGGTTTATCAATACCAACGCCAGCTGGTTATCTCTACAGTCATATTGATTACGATACTGGCTTTTTTAGCGACCGGTATTTCTTATATCTTTATGCGACCCATTAGCTTGCTTATTGATGGTGCTCATTCTGTGAGCGATGAGCACTCTGAAGTCTCGGATATTAAATTACAATCTGAGGATGAATGGGGAGAATTGGCCACAAGCTTTAACACAATGGCCCAGAGTGTTAAGCAAAAAACATCTCTCTTGGATGAAAAAGGTGAGGAAATTCAGCGACTTCTGGGAAATCTTCTACCTGAAAGTGTCGTGCAACGAGCACCTCAGGGGCATGATCAACTTGTTGACGAAATTCAACAGACGACCCTCTTTGCCGCAAGAATTGACGGTTTTTCTGAACTCTCCCAGAAAATGAGTATATCGGACGTCTCTTCCATCTTGCATGACTTAATGTCTGACATTAATGAAGCATCTGAGCAGTATGGCATTGAGCTGCTGCCAGAGAGTGGGCAACGAATAATGGCTATTTGTGGTCTATCAGTTCCTCATCTTGACCATAGTCAACGTATGAGCGATTTTGCCCTGTCGGTGCGCACGATTCTTCTTCGACTGAATGTGAAGCACCAGATTCAGCTGAAGCTACGTGGAGGAATTCATAATGGCCCACTAATGGGTAGCCTTATTCGTACTCAGAAGCTAGCCTATGAAGTCTGGGGGGAAACAGCAACTACTGTACAACGGCTAGCTGGCATAGCAACACCAGGAACCCTGCTTGCTTCACAATCAATCTACGACCGTCTCCAAGAACTGTATCTATTCGAAAGGCTGGCTGATGATCTCAAAGGCCAAGCAAACCTAGGCAAGGCAGAACAATACTCAATGGACGCTTGGGTATTGGTCGATCCGAAAAAGGAGGAAGTCACTTAATGGATTTTCTGCGCTCTGTCCTCGCCGAGACAACATTCTACGCTTGGGGTGCTGTCCTCATAGTGGGCGTTCCATTGCTCATATTAATTTTAGGTGAGTGGATTGAGCGTTTACGCCGTAGTCGTAGCCGCCTTCTCGGTTCGGTCAGCAATTTCCGTAATTTGGTACTTCCTCTGTTGAGTCTGCGCCTGATTATGGAGTTTATCCTGAATTTGGATAACTCATTGATAGCTGTTCGCGTAGTGGAAACTTTGCTCTGGCTGATGGTCATGTATAGTCTCCTTCAGCTCTTCGGTGAATTGATCGGTACGATACGCCTGGAAGGAGATGAAGCATTAGGTGATAAGGATCTCATTGAAGTCCAGGAAACCCACCTGCCCAGAGTGTGGAGCGAACTGTTGCGCCTAGCCACAGTGGTTGGCGTCACATCTTATGTTCTGGGGGGCGTTTGGGGCGCGCCTATGGAGCAGGTTTTAACGGCGCTAGGTGTTGGCTCAATTGTCATCGGCTTTGCTTTGCAGGACACATTAAGCAGTTTAGCCTCGGGGCTTTTACTTGCCTTCGAAAAGCCATTTGAAGTAGGGGATTGGGCAAGTTACAAAGAATTTCAAGGACAGATTGTAGAGATGAATTGGCGTTCTGTAAGACTAAGAACGCTTGATCGGGATGTTGTCGTTATTCCCAACAGCGTCATGGGGCGGGAAGTCGCTACAAACTTCACACTCTTGGATCCGCTACATGCTGAACGCCTTTTCATAAGCTTTTCCTATCACCATCCGCCTAACGAGGTCAAGCGTATGTTGCTTGAAACAACACTTGCCACACCGGGTGTTGTTGCTAAGCCACTACCCCTCATCCGCGTTGTCAGCTATGCTTACGATAAATTTGCTATTAACTATGAGGTTAAACTTTACACAATCGATTATAGCCATACTGAGGTGATTCGTGATGAAGTGTTGACCCGCATCTATTATGCCGCGCAGCGCTACAACTTTAAGGTACCGTATCAAACAACCATCTTTTATCAACGCGATGGTATGGAGTTAGAGCCGCCTGATCTCTTCCCAGAATTGTTAACCGAAATTCAGACCCTGCCGTACTTTGCTCGTCTAGACATGGCCTATATCCACCAACTTGCTAAAGCAGCGAATTTCCAGCATTATGGAACTGATGAATGGTTGATTGAAGAAGGCATGAGCTTTAAAGGATTCTATATTATTTTGGATGGCGAAGTACAGCTTACTATTTCTACAGCAGATGGGCAATTTCATGAGATTACCACGTTGACAGCAGGCAATTTTTTTGGTGAGACGCTGCTATTGCGCAATCAACCAACACCATTCAATGTCGTCGTTAAACGCGATATGAAGGCGATGTTTATTGAGCGCACAACGATGCTCAATGTTGTAGAAAGTAACACCCGATTGGCTACTGAGATGAATCGCTTCATCGATGCACGTGCCAAATTGATCGAGCGCATCCTAAAGAGGGAGGCAGGTGATCAGGTAGCACAGCCTTGGATGACTTCCCAGAGTGATTCTAACCAGAATGGAGCGAGTCAATCTGGGAGTAACCAGACTGAACACGAGCAGAATGGAGGCGAACAGAGCCGGCCTGGGCAAACAGCCTCAAGTCCTGAGAACGAGGCGGAACTGTAACCTTGAAACAATATTTTTTTTTGAATGGTTGGTGCAAGAGGCGAATCTTGCTTAGGCTACTCAATCTGCTCCTTTTGACATCTTTCATGACTAGCACAGGCTGCGGTGTGTTGGGCTTTGTGGAGGCGACGCCAACCCCTGACGTTGGAAATGTGGTCCTAGACCGTTTTCTCGATAGAGCGCCTAGCCGGACTCGTGAGTTGTCTACCCCTACCCCAGTTGCAGGCACGGTTTTTATTCCATCTGGATTACCTTTGCCACTGACCGATCCGCTAAACGTAGGAGGAGATTTGCTCATAACAGGTAGCCAAGTGCTTGGCCCCCTGACTCGTTTAATGTATAACGACTTTGTCATTGCTGGATACCGTGATGAAATACGAATCGAAGAAATTGGCTCTACGGATGGATTTCAGCGGTACTGTAGCAATGCCCCTCTTGTACCAGATGGCGCTGATATTGTCATGGCAGATCGTTCGATTTCCCAGGCGGAATTGGAGCTTTGTCTTCGCAATGGCCGCACACCGATTGCGTTGCGAGTTGGCCTAGACGCTGTTGCCATTGTGGCAAACAAAAATATTGAGTTTATCAGGGGTGTAAGCAAAAGGGAGCTGGCTTCGATTTTGACTGCTCAGCGCTGGTCTGATGTCAGACATAGTTGGCCTAATGTTGAGATCATCCAAATTGTTCCTAAGCCAGAACGCCAAATATTTTCTTTTTTTGCTAGTAAAATTTTAGGAAGCAACGCTTTTTCACTAGAAAATGCATCATTGGATACATTCCGAGAGGATGGCACAGAAATTGCCCTTGCTATCTCAGATACGCCATATGCGATTGGTTTTTTAAACTTCAAGGACTATGTAAACAATGTCGACAGATTACATCTGTTAGCTGTCGATGGACGCATCCCCGATGGGGTTACAGTGAGTAAGGGTACTTATCCGCTTTCCTATCCCCTATTGCTTTACACTGATCGAGAAACCTTAGAGGCTAAAGCAGAGGTTGGAGATTTTCTGTTGTACTATCTAGACAATGTAAATAAGGTCGCTATGACGGTCGGAAATTTCCCTTTGAGCGAATCGTTTTTTGAGAGGACGAAGATAGTGCTGCTAACTGCATTGAGACAAGACGACTACCTAGCCCTTTTTCCACCAACAAATACACCGTTGCCTCCGCCTACAATGACATCTGTGAACTTACCTACTCCAGCACCTGTCATCACGGCTTCAGTTACTCTAACATTGACTGCCGATGCAAGATCATCTGAATAGTCATATTGAATGACACTGATTTGAGCAAACAGTATTGATATAATATTAACTGATAGGATGCAGATGACGCTGCTTGAGCAAAATGATGCAAATGAAACAGTGCGAAATAGAAACAATTTCGCTTTATGCTTATTGAATGGTATTGGTATTCGCCTCCTTATCATTCTGATGAGTCTATCTATCCTATGTGGGGCAGGCTCAACTGGATTTACTGCGCCAGCGGCTATGGCCCAACAAGATTCGAATAATAATGAATCCTCCGAGAACGCGTCTACATCGGGAACGGTTGAGCAAGACAGTTCTACTAACAGTACGTCGGATAATGTACGAATTCGACGAGTAAAAGCCAACTTCTATATTAATTCGATCCACAGCATCGATGATGCAAGGGGAACATATGCCATTGATTTCTGGCTGGATCTCTTTTGGAATGATCCTGCACTGGGTGGCAATACTGTCGATGAAGTAGATCCTTCTCTTTTTTGGAATCCTAAAATTCATGCACTAAATTCGAATGATCTAGTTGTATTATTTCAATCCTATTCTGATTCATTTGAGCCAGACACGAATATTTACTTTAGTCAGCGATTGGTTGGCACCTTTCAAAGTGAGTTTGACCTAAGCCGTTTTCCATTTGATAGCCAATTGTTGATGATTCAAATCGAATCCCAAGAATTTGACAGCAACCGCTTACTCTTTGACTTTCTTGGCTCTGATCAGGAGATTATCTACTCTGAACGACCGTTCCGATTTCCCATACCTATGGGCAAGTATATTTCTCCAGAGTTTGAACTACCCGGCTGGTCAATAACCTCTTCTAACGTTATTCAACAGATCCATGTGCTACCGTACGACAAGTCAAGCTGGGCACAATTTCGCATTGAGATTCAGATAAAGCGGATTTGGCGGTCATTTGTGTTGAAGATGATGCTGGTCTTTGCCCTGATTATGTTATTGGGTACAGCTGTCTTTACGATCAACGTGGGTGACTCGCGCTATCGTCTCCTTGCGCTCTTCACCCTCTTGCTAACGGCTATCACCTTCGATTTTACCCGCTTGCAGCATTCTCCACTTGTCACCACTATTACCCTGCTCGATCTACAAGCGCTACTCTCATATGTGGTACTGAGTTTGGCAATTAGTGCTGTGGTCGCTATTGGTATTCTTAATCGACAAGGTGTATCTGCTACCCAACGTCTGAATATGGGGATGGCTATAGGCTACGGCACTCTTGTGTTACTTATCAACATTGGGCTATTTTGGTATGGTGCTGGGGGATAAAGAGTGTCAGCTCTAACAAGACAGTTAGCCATTTCGCTCACTCTTTTCATCATCATCATCTTGTCGATTGTCTTGGGATTGCGATACTTTATCGTGCGTCCGATTACTTGCATCCCCAATTGCATTGGTGAAAATTTTTTGGGTCGCGATCTGCGTGGTCTGAATCTGTCGCAAACCAACTTTGTGGAAGCCAATTTTCAGGGCGCGGATCTAAGTGAAACCACTCTACGTCAGGTCGATATGTCCGGTGCCAATCTGCTGAACGCAAATTTGAGAAATGCTGATTTAAGTGAAGCCCAATTGATTGGCTCAAATTTAAGTGGAGCCGACTTAGGGGGGAGCACCTTAAGCGGAGCTAACCTAAATGGGGCGATTCTTGATGGTGCTGATCTGACTGCAGTTGATTTATCCGATGTTTCGCTCAAAGGATCTAGCTTTGGAGAATCGAAACTGACCAATGCCAATATGCACAGTGCCAAGTTGAACGGCATTCAGTTTGCAAAAGCCAATTTGTCGGGAGCAATTTTGGATTTTGCCGGCCTCAGCGGTTCCAATTTAAGTCAAGCTGATTTAAGCGGAGCAAGTTTGCAATCATCAGATTTGACTGGTGCCTGGCTAAACCTCTCAAACCTTACTGGCGCGAATCTTAACAACGCTGATCTATCGGGTAGTCGCCTTATCGGCAGCGAACTAACATCAGCCAATTTAGAAGGAAGCCGTCTTCGGGGCGCAATTGTTATTGGGGCCAATCTCAATGGAGCCAACGTCCGTGGTGCGGATCTACGCCTGATGCAAGGATTGGCTGAGCAATTAAATGAGGAAGAATTACAGCTTGATCCCGTATTGGCTGAACTAAATGAACTTCAGCAGCGTGAGCTGGTAAAAGATGTAGAGATACAGGGGCTAGCTTATGATGCCACGACACAATGGGATCCACTATTGCGGCCAGATGGGGTGCCTGATGTAGCCAGCGATGATGCCTCGGAATTAGCCACGACAGACGGTGCAGAAGACACCCAGCAAACGTTTACCTTCTCCAGCGCTCAACGTATCAAGGTCAATTTCTATGTTAATTCTCTTCATAACTTACCTGACCGGCCTGGCGCTTATGAGATTGATTTCTTTTTAGATTCCTTCTGGCATGAACCTGAACTAGATGCTGCAGATCTGCCAGAAATAGATTCGAATGATCCCGATTTGGCGAATATTGATGAGCTAAGGCCAGCACTAACGGATGAGCAGATTGCTCGTTTTTTTGACCCCTTTTTGGAGGTAGTAAATGCTGGCCAGGTGCAGGAAGTCGGTCGACGTTACGAGCTTAGCACCGAACCTGGGACGAATGTCCATCTGCGCCAACGGATGGTTGCAGTCTTTTTCCCTTCCCTTGATCTCCGTCATTTTCCTTTTGATGACCAGATGGTGTCTATTCAAATAGAGTCTGCTGAGTATGACAGTGAAAGTTTGCGTCTGGATTTTCTTGGCTTGTTAGAGCTAGTTGAACAATCGGAGATTCCTTATATTCAGAAGGTTCCACGGGGACGTTATATAGATGTCCGTGCGGGCAATCCCGATTGGCTAGTGTGGGATGTCAATATTTTGCAACTGATCCATATATTACCTTTCGATAATTCTGCGTGGTCTCAATTTCGGGTTGACCTATCCGTCAAACGGGTCGCAGCCGGCTACCTCTGGCGCATTTTAGTTGTACTGGCTAGCCTATGGCTAATGGTGGGTAGTGTATTCCTGCTGAATAGTGCAGCTTTGTCTATGCGGCTTTGGCTCCTATTTTTACTCTTTTGGATCGTAGTGGCTTTTCAGGCCGTTGTGACGAGAGTTGTGCCACCAACTGATGCCCTGACTCTGCTTGATCGCTATCTGCTGATTTGTTATAGTGCTATTGTTATTACGGCTATATTGGTAATTGTCATCAAGTTTCTTCACTCGCGCAATTGGCATCGTTGGGTACGCTGGAGCAACTCAGCTGGTCTAATCTTCTACTCAATAATCTTTATTGTTGGCAATATCTTACTCCTAACAGATGCGTTGCGGTAACCTGAAGAGAATGTCCCTACCACAAAACTACTATGCTTAGACATATTTCTGTCCATTGCCATTTATTGGCGGTTCTGACCATCTTACTATTCGTTCTTACCAGTTGCAGCTGGAATGGTTTGCCTTCAGGCTGTCCCCCAGTTTGTAGTGGATTAAACTTACGAGGACGCGATTTGAGTGGCATTAACTTAAGTGAGGCCAATCTGAGGCGCGCTATTATGCGCGACACATTGCTTGTGGAGGCCAATTTATCAGGTGCTGATTTAGCTGGGGTGAATTTAGCCCGGGCAACGCTAGTTAGAACTAATCTACACGGAGCTAATTTGAATGGTGCAAACCTTCAAGGCGCCAAACTAATGGGGGCCGACCTCACTGATGCCGATTTGGCTGGGGCGGACTTAACCAATGCTGTATTAACCCGTGTCGATTTGACTAGGGTACGTTTAACAGCAGTCATCCTAGATAATGCCCGACTGGTAGGGGCTAATCTGTGGGGTGTTGATCTAAGTGGCGCTCAGCTCATTGGTACGAACCTATCGGGTGCACGAATTCCAGGTGCCAACTTGGCTGGTGCAAATCTTAGTCGCGCCGATGTACGGCAATCAGGGGCTAACCTGAGTGGCGCTGACCTGCGTGGTGCAAACCTTAATGGAGCAGATCTGACTGGTGCTCAATTGCGGGGAGCTAATTTGGCGCGCGTTGCCCTAGAGGGCGCTACCTTGCGCGCCGGGCTGTGGGGGGCAGATCTAACTAGAGCAAACCTCCGCAACACCAATATGGAAAGCTCTATACTCAGTGGAGCGAATTTAACCGACGCGGATCTATCCGGTGCTGATCTTTCTAAGGTTCTTTTGAATGGCGCGCGCATACAGGGCGCTTCCCTTGAGACTGCAACCCTTATTTTCACCACGACCCCTGGTGTTCTAACCGCGGTTGATCTTTCTGGTACTCACTATGATTTTACAACCCAATTGCCACCTGGATTTACAATTACTGGAGATTCTATTGAGATTGATCCGTCCTTGTTGATGACATCAACCATAACGAATACGGACACACCGTTCTAGTTGCTCTTGACCATTCGGCTCACGTTCGGGTAGGTAGGAAGGATCCGGTGCAGATGTGCTCAATAGAGGAGTAATGAGCGAAATATGAACAACCAACAGCCAAACAATTGGCCCATTCGGTGGCTTATTCGTCTGTTTCTTCTGACTATCCTGACGCAACCTATTGGCCTGCCCTCGGCCTCTTTAAAGGCACAAGGTATTGCAACGCAAGGGACCTTGGTCATCGGAGTTTCGGAAGCAGAGCCGCCCTTTGCTGCGCGAGCGAGTAATGACCGATTGGTAGGCTTTGATCTCGCTCTCATCAAGATGCTAGCTCGTACGGCTGGTCTTCGTGTGACATATGAAGCAGTACCTTTTCCTCAGCTCATCCCTGGCGTTGCGACCCGCCTATTCGATGCCGCACTTACTTGTATTGCCGTAACTGATGAACGTGCGAAACTAGTGAATTTCACCGCTACATACTTTACATTTGGTATCATGTTGGTTGTTTCTGAGGAAAACAACAGTATTGTTGACCTATCAACCCTATCATCAACGACCCGTGTTAGTCTCCTCCGTGGCTCTGTGTTTGAATCGGTTTTTCGTGCCCAAAGCGATATTGAACCGATCTTTGTCAGCTCAACCCAGCAAGGCTTGGCATTAGTCGCCGCGGGTGCTGCTGATGCAACACTTGCTGATGATATAGCGGTAGAACAGTTCTTACGCACCCACGCCGACGCCCGCCTAAAAATTGCCAGCGGTCCTATCGAAAAAGGCCAATGTGCCATTGCTGTTAGCAAAGAGAACCCGCGGCTTCTTGTCGAGCTGGATGCAGCGCTAACAAGACTGAAAAATAATGGAAAATTCCTTACCACCTATCGCCGCTGGTTTGGTTCACGCCCATTAAGTGGGCCTCGCCCAATCAGTCAGCCTTCGTCCGAGCTCACCCAGGATTCTGATGGCATCTCAGCCGTGTCAGTCTCTGATGGACCAGCGATGGCCATGGCTGACACGGTCGTGGGGATCTATAGGTTAACCTTGGCCACTGACCCGCGCATGTATCAATTAATTGACCTCGCTCCAACAGGTGTATGGTTAGAGAGTTCAACCCAGCCACAAGAGAGCACACTCCCTAGTATTCAATCGCTGGCCGGTGGACAGGTTGTAGTACAGGAAGGGGCCTGGCGTACTGTAAATGCCGATCCGATAGCTATGACGGTAAATGTTTCAGCTACGGTTCGTCTTTCGCCGACGCTGTCTACATCAATGACGACTTCTATTGACAGCAGCGACGTCATCAGCACGAATAGCAACATTGGTACGGTGGCTGAGACAGATACAGAAATAAATGGAACGAGTGATGTAGAGAACAACAGTCGCCGAAGTGTGATTGAAGATGAGAGCATGAGCGATGGTGAGGATGTCACCGGAGATGAAGATGGTGAGAACGAAAGACTCGATGATAGTGAGCTTGTCTTGCCGATTCAACCACGTAAAGAATACCAACTAACGATCCAGGATAATGGTACTGTAAGTGGCCACTATATACTCTACGCAAGTGCCGAGCCAACGGTTACCCTAGTAGTTACAGAGACAGTAGAACTAGTTGGTCAACGTATCATTGAATAATATTGCGGTTCTTTTATCTCTTACTTATCACCATCGCACCTATTACGCTTCACCTAGCTGTCAGCTTGTCGCCATATCGCTCCAGCCAATGATCTAAGATTCGCTCTCGATTGGCAGCCGACCAAGGTATATTGCGATCAATAAGATTTTCGTTTGGGTCAACAGGGTATCCAATGGGTATACTTAGGCCAGTTGGTGCAGCAGTTAACGCATTCTTACGCATGTACAGACGCATAACCGGATCGCTAATACTCCACTCCAAGAAGGTTCGAGCCGCCGGAATAATTGGATCTTTGCGCGCTAACGCGCTAACGTTCAATTCCCAGCCAGACCTTTCACTCGGATACACCATATCTACACCGCCCAAATTGTCAAGTGTTTTGGCTATACCAATTGCATATTCTCCACGTTCCACCAGCTCACACGGCTCTGTTTCAGCTTCTGTGTAGCGTGCGATATTTTGGTGCAATCGATCTAAGTAACGCCAGCCTTCTTGTTCACCAAAGAGCTCTAAAATGCCTAGTACAGCCATCAGACCCGTATCGGCCGAGGCTGGGTTGGCCATGACGATTGCTCGTCGATAGTTTGCATTAAGCAATTCCTGCCAAGAGGATGGCACTTCCGCACCAAGTCGCACAATCTCATCGGGATTAACGCAGAATGCAGTAAGTGCTAGGCTATTACCAACCCAGAAAGGTGGTTGATTAGCGTCTCGAAACCGTTCTTCAATACGTGTCAAACCAGCGGGTGCATAGGGTTTGAGGAGATCGTTCCATTCCAGATACAGGACCCCAGTTAATCCAACTCCCCAAACGACATCAACCTGCGGATCACTGCGCTCTGCTAACATCCTTTCAATCAGAGCTGCCGCCGTCATACGTTCGACATCCACATCAATATCGGGATAGGCAATCTCAAAATCTTGCATATAAAGATCAACTTCATCTTGACGCAAGTTTGTATAGACAAGTATCTCGCCTTCATCAGGTGCTAGTTGTGATTCACCAATGAGCCAAGTACAGGCGCATAGGAATGAAAAAGATAGGGTAAGCAAAAAAGCTGGAATAAATTTTCTCATGTAAAGACTCCCGTTGTGTTCTGTATTTCTTAGCTGATTATACCATATAGATGGCTAGAAAAGTTCTGTCTTTGCTTTTTGGAATTCGCTAGAGCAGAGTGGACAAGCGTCAAGCAACCTTGTTCTAGCGAAGTATAGAGCTTGCAGTGAAACTTATTGAGTTTTGCTCGAAAAAATTGGCCCGTGCATTATAAGATTAAAGGTGGGTTTTCTGTCTATTCCACGTTCATTCCACGTTTGATCCACATGTAGATGTTATACTATTCAATAGATCGCAGTATAGTAGGTACGCCGGCACAGGACTACGGCATGTTCGTTGTATAGTTGCGATCTGACTAGCTGTTGGTGATCATACAATCAGTTGCGGCGTCGATGAGAATTAGAATCGTTTGTTTTCGTTGGACATACGATCGATCTTCATTATTTATACCCAATCTCATGGTAACGTAATAGTATGTTTGCGCTTTTACAGGGTTTCTCATAAGATAGAGCTATATTTACAATACGAAGAGCGCATTTCACCGATTATTTGCTTCTGTAAGTTTCGTTGCGTATCGCTGACTAGATGCAACCCATACACTTGTGCAGATGGAGCCTGTCCCTATGAAGATGGGGATGTTCTTCTTTTTTAGATAACCCCAAGCTAAAGTGTACCAAAGCTAGGATGATTTTTCCTGGTGGACCATAGCAAAATGGGATAAGGATTGGCAAGATGACACAGACATATCAGCCGAATTCATTGAAAAGTTCAGCATGCTATGCTCGAGAACAGATAGAAACGTTTGCGCGCGAAAATCGCCGAGCGTTACAGATCGCTGGAGCAATTGCTGCCGTAGGCGTTGCGGGTACCCTTGGCAGCCTACTATTGCTCAAAGGTGTGGCTGCTGCTAAAGGAGCAGCTGCGGCCCAAGCTGCACTGGCTGCTAAAGGCACAACAGCCACAAGCGGCGGTGCTGCTGGCCTTGCTTCACAATTAGCACCACAGGCGTTGGGAACTATCGGAGCAACTGCTGCAAATCCAATAGCTGCCAATGTATCCTTACCCCTTGCTACCCTATTAGGAGGGAGTGCTGGCATGGGGATTGTTGACAGCGGTGGAGCTGGGCTTATGGGTGTCCTCTCTCGTAACTTTATCCCCTTAGCCGGTCTTGCGGTTGGTGGTGGAGTCGTCGGTTATAACCTAGCATGGCAACGCACACGCAGTATACAATATGCACTAGACACGCAAATTGAAACTGCCGAGATGTCCCAAGCAGAAACCGAACAAGCCCAAAGTACGCTAAGCACAATCGAAACCAATCTAAGTGATACCCAGGCAAAACTCGATGCACAAATTGCGGCGACGAAATTGGCAGAGACTGAGAAGGTACAATCTCAATCTCTGCTGGGTGCTACGAAGGACAATCTCAACGATCTACAGGCAAAGCTTGATGCCCAGACCTCCGCTGCCAAGCTGGCACGAGCTGAGACAGCAAAGCTCCAACGCATTTTGAAGGCGACCGAAGCCAACCTCCTTGAATTGCAGGCTAAGAGAAAAGAAAAAACAACTAAGCCACCTGCCCATGAACGCCTAGATCGGATTCACGGTATCGGCCGGGCTTTTGCCAAGCGACTCAATGAAGCTGGAATCCATACCATAACGGAACTGGCTGAACAGACGGTAGAGTCGTTAGAGGATATCGTGGGAAAAAAGCGAACCGGAGCAACATTTCAGCCAGAAGCATGGATTGAAGAAGCGCGTCAGCTCATTGGTAAACCTCAAATGGTGGTGGCTGCCTCTCCTGCACTATTTGCTACACAATTGGTTGTTTCAGATAACATCACGCAAGACGAGACCATGCTGATTCTGGAACGCTTAGAAATTATCGACGGCATTACGCCTACAATTGCTGCCTACCTGAACCAGTCTGGGATACTTACGTATGAAGATTTGGCTCAGCAAGAACCCACCAATGTCGAAAGCATGATAGCAGAGACTCCACGCTCAGACGATCAAAACGTCGAAGACTGGGTGATGGCAGCTCGCGCTCTGGCCAAACAGAAATGAGTAACATATGACCGAAATCATTGCTGTTGTTAGTCACAAAGGTGGCACCGGGAAAACCTCTTTGGTGCAGAACCTTGCCTATGAACTGTCAAATCATCGAGTATTAGCTGTAGATTTGGATGCACAGTCTAGCCTTACTGTTGGCTGTGGCCTGGATCCGGCCATCGAAAGGCAGACCCTCTATCATGCTCTACATGATCCGGATGCCACTGCCGAGATTATTGTGAAGCTGGAGCATTTTGACTTGCTGCCGGCTAACCTGGACCTAGCCTTAGCCGAGCATCAATTTATCGACCATCCAGATCGTAATGATAAGCTGAAAGATGTGTTAGCACAGATTGATTACAACTATGATTACATACTAATCGATAGCCCACCCAGCTTGGGTTTCTTTGCCTTTAATGGCCCAGCTGCTGCAACCCAAATGATTGTTCCTCTTCAGTGTGAGCCGTATGCATACAAGACCCTTGATCATACACTTCAGGTTGTTGAACTCATTAAGCAGAGCAACCCTCTTCTTGAGCTCAAAGCTGTTGTTCTGACCATGTATGATCGCCGACTGACGCTAACTCGGTCCGTAGAGGGAACAGTGCGTCAGCGGTTCACTGATTTGGTTCCTCAGACGGTAATTCCGGTCAATGTTTCAATTGCCGAAGCCACACTGGATGGTGAGCCTGTTGGTGTCTACTCGCCCTTTTCAACTGGCTCCCAAGCCTATAAGGCACTGGCTAAGGAGCTCTATGGAACATGTCGGGAGTAGTCTGAATTGATGTGAATAGTGCTGAATTGCCCGATGACCCCGTCAAATTAACGGCTCAGTTTGCTACGACCGAATCAAAGACGCAAGCCCTTGTGTTGTATGGGCCGCGTATGGCGGGGAAAAGTTCATTGCTGCGCAATCTAGTAAACAATATTACGCAGCGAAATCGTTTTATTCCCGTCTTGTTAAGTGTACGAGACAACCTCGACTATTCACGGGCTGAGGTATTATACGACTTGGCTGCTCGTATGGTTGAAACAGCTGGACTTCCACATGATCTTCTTGACGATTTTTCACCAAACAATTTCCATAAAGCGTTTTTAGAACGACTTTTACAAGCCATACCACAATCATCAAAATTGCTATTTGTATTTGATGATATTGACCTTTCTGATCGTGTCCAGTTGAGCAAGCTAAACAATTTGATTTTGCCACTGCTTCGACGTTTGGCCCCGCTGGATAGACTCAAATTTATCTTGGCCGTCGACGACGTTAATCCAGAAAAAATTCGTACGTTGGTGCAGCCCATCTTTACAAACATAGAAGAACTTGGGCTAAAAGTACCTGACTCACAGATAATTCTTGATGAAGACGCGCCTACGCCACTTCCGGCAGTGCCGGCAGAGAATGCGGAACCAACTGAGGACGCTGTCTATTCGCCATTCGCAGATATTGTGACGTCTGCGAAGATGGAGCAGGAGCAAATCGACCACTCAGTTGAAGAGGACGAGGAACCAACTGAGCCAATCTATTCGCCATTTGTAGACATAATGGCGTCAGTGCAGATGGATGAGGAACAGCCTACCTCACCAGCGGAAGAAGATGATGAGCCACTGGAGCCAATCTATTCACCCTTTGCAGATATTGTACAACCAGAACCGATGCGTAGACGACCTGTCCGCGTAACCCCTTTGGGCGGTCGGCAACGGGCATACATGCATTCTACCAACTCCGAACAAGCTCCCGATTTTAATTTTAATCATCCAGTGGACTTTGCAGTAGAAGAGCATCAAGAATTCGATTTATTGCACTCAAAACAAGGCTTGCCAATTGAAGAAGAGGATAACCCTTTAGATAATGTGCTTCTTTTGGTACTACTGATCGTTGTCATCGGCTTTTTGCTATTTAATATTTGGCTACTGCTACCTATGCTAACAGATAGATAATCAGTCTCTCTTCGCATTACGAACTACTGGATTACATCCAGATTTCAACTCCATGAGAGCTGGCTAGGCCAAAGTAGCCACTTCAGTTCAAAAGGAGCTTGGAGAACAAATCACATGAACAAAAAACAAAAAAAATTAGAAGGAAAGTTAGGGAGTTGGGCTGACCAAGCCAGCCTCAGCCGGACTCAGGCGCAGCCATCTGGAGAACAATCAGAAGCGGTTGTGAAAGCAAAAGACGAGAAGCCTGCTATCGAAAAAACGGCGTCCACTTCTACAAAAGAGACCCGCGCAGCTTACCCTATTGCCCTCAGTTTAATGGATCGCATTGCTGATACAGCCAAATCCAATGATATGACTACTAATCAAGTTGTTGGCCAGCTCCTAACCTGGGCTTTGGACCAAGTTGACGCTGGGCACTATAAGATGAGCTAATTACTTCAATGTAGATGAATAATATATTTTCAGAAAGACAAAATACAAACACCATTGATGTAATGCTCAGAATGGCGGAGTACTTACTGCCATGGCTTGCTATCTTTTTCTTTCTCATCGGTATTGGGTTGGCCAGTGTCTCTCAACCTTTTGCCTATTCAATCAGTGGCGTTGTCGATGGCTTTATCAATAGTTACGGGTATATTGCTCCAGCGGTAATCTTCCTCATTCTAACGCCTACGCTTATTAAGCTTTTTCGTTTAAGTGATAGCTCAGGGAGACAGTTTGCCTACCAAACGCTTCGTTGGTTTGTTGGCGCTAGAATTGTTGCATGCTCCTATGCCGTACTCTTTACCACTCTACTCTTTGGTTTTCCTTGGTTTTCAACTTCGACTGGGATCGACATAGCTATTCGTGATTCGTTGCGATCTTTGGGGTGGATGGTAACCCATAGTGTTTATTTTTATGCTGTTTACCTCTCCATTCTTACCTGTATTATTGCTGTGCGGTTCGATAAAATTAGTGCGTTTCTTTCTAAAGGCGTTAATCTTATCGAGTTTCTAGGCAGATTTATTGTTCCTCTTGTTCCGCTATTTATGTTGGGAATCGGGGCTTATATAACAATTTTGCCAGAGATTCTGCCCCAAGAATTGGGTACCGAGGCAACCAATGCCCACTTGACTACAGTAAAGATGTTCGGCTTTCCGATTGATATTTCCACATCTTGGGGAATGATTAAGTTGTATGTGCTAGGCGCTTTAGCAACCGGAGTAGCCTGTAGCATTTGGCACGCTGGACTGATCGTGATTGCCAAAATACGAATGCCAAGTTTTTCTTTACATGACTACTTTACCAAGTATTATGTACGTATTTATCCTTTGCTTTGGGCTACGTCTTCAGAGGCGCTGTCAACGCCCTTTAACCTGTATCTAGTCAAGACGATTTTTCCCCAGATCCGTGCTGAAGTGCGACAATTTGTCGTGGGTACTGGGTCCATTCTCAATATTAATGGAACAATGATTAATGTCTTCTTGATGACCGGTATGGTCTCCGCCATGTTGGGTGTCGAGCTTTCATTTTTCCAACTCTTGCTTAGCCTGCCAATAATTATCATTATTGGATATGGTGTCCCTGGCATACCTGGCGAACTAGTCCTTTTTGGTGGACCGATTGCCTTGAGTATTGGTGTTGCTCCGGAGCTAACACCAATCTTTCTCAGCCTCTATATTGGTCTTCAGATCGGTCTACCGGACTCGTTCCGTACCGCAGCCAATTCTACTGATGAGTGCGTAACCGCCGTTATTCTCAATGATTATGGTCTTCATAAGTCAGACGAATCCAATCAAATTCAGGGAGACCAACAGAATCCAAGTGAGAGGTTTATAAGATGATTGGTTTAGGTGGATTATTGATCCTTTCCGCTGGAGGACTTGCCGCTAGCGTCAAATTGTATAGCAATTCGGGGATAACGAAACAACCGCCTATACGACTGTCGGATTTGTTGAATTCTAAAGCATTGGCCACTGTTGAAGCGCAGGAAGTTGATGCTGCTCTGCATGTCCCTCTCGATGCGCACCATTCGGATACCATTGATCCTATCGGTGTTGGAGCGGACATTGTAAATTCCGACAGAGAAGCAATAGATACCGACGATGTGCCTGAAGAGAAGAGCAATTCGGATGCTGATGAGATGGAATTGAGCAGTGCAGCCCGTCGGCTCATTGCATCTACCGGAGGCGTAGGATTAGCTATTGGTTCGTCTATGGGAGCACCATGGTTGGCTCCTATCAGCCTCTTTACAACGGTTGCATTGGCTGCTCCAATCTTTAGGGATGCTTATCGAGCGACAGTTGAGGAAAAAAAATTAAAGGTAGATGTGCTCGATACAGCTATCATTTCGCTTTGCTTGATTTTTCGGAAATTTGGACCAGCCGCCTTTATGGTTTGGATACTCGATTTGGCAGATCTATTGCTCGATAAGACAACCGAAAGGTCTCGGGAATATGTTACTGAAGTCTTTGGTGAACAACCTCGTTCTGCTTGGTTACTAGTAGATGGTAAAGAGATTCAGGTGCCCGTGACTACCCTAAAGAGGGGTGACGAGATAGTCGTGGGTACAGGAGAGCAAGTCCCTGTTGATGGTATTGTACTTGATGGCGATGCGATGATTGACCAACAGAGCCTAACTGGCGAAGCCGCTCCGGCTGAAAAGCGTAAAGGCGATCAGGTATTTGCCATGACCGTAGTTGTAGCTGGTCAAATATATGTGGAGGTGACCGAAACAGGTGAGAACACCCTAGCGGCTCAAATCATTCAGATTGTGAATGATGCTGCGGCCTTCAAGGTAGATGTCCAGTCAAGAGGAGAGAGAATCGCGGACGATATGGTATTACCCACTTTTGGATTGGGAGCTGTTGCATATCTCTTTAGCGGCACAAGTGCCCTGTTGGCGACGATTAATGCCGATTATGGCACGGGTATTCGGGTCGCAGCGCCGATTGCACTCTTAGCATCTCTGGGCAATGCTGCAAAAAATGGCATCCTTGTGAAGGATAGCAAGGTGTTTGAACTTCTCTCTGACATTGATGTTGTACTCTTCGACAAGACTGGTACGCTTACATATGATGTACCAATTGTCTCCCAAATTGTGCCAGCCAACGGTAGTATAAATCCTGACACGCTTTTGTTCTATGCAGCGGCCGCTGAGCAGAAATTTTCTCACCCTATTGCGAAAGCAATCCTGCAAGAAGCCGAACAGAAGAGTATGATGTTGCCTGTGCTTGATGAGTCAACGTACCACGTCGGTTTTGGCATTCAGGTGTCTTTGGATGATCGTGTGATCAAAATCGGTAGTAGTCGCTACATGGATCGAGAAGGAATCTCTATGCCGCCTCTTATCCATGAGACGCTTCAAGAATCGCGCTTACGTGGAAATTCGGCCATTCTTATTGCAATCGAGGATGAAGTCGCCGGAATGATCGAGATGCAGTCGACACCTCGCGAAGAAGCCACGCATGTCATCGATTTTCTCAAAACGCAGGGCATTTCTGAGATTGTCCTCATATCTGGCGATCATGAAGCACCAACCCAAGAATTGGCTCGCCAATTAGATATTCCCCAATTCGTAGCAGGTGTGTTGCCCCATGAAAAAGCCGATTATGTGCGGTCTTATCAAACGGATGGCAAAAAGGTCATGATGGTTGGCGATGGAATCAATGACTCTGCCGCCCTTTCCCTGGCCGATGTCTCTATCTCTTTAAAGGGCGCGTCGACCATTGCCGTTGATGTTGCCGATGTGATTTTTATGGACGGCAGCTTAAGGCGGTTCGACTATCTATATACTGTAACAAAAAAGCTGGATCGGAATGTGCGACGTAGCTTTTCCATGATTGCAATACCCAATACGCTCTGTATCACTGGGGCTATTTTGGGGTTATTCGGTCTTTCAGGTTCTCTCATATTAAATAATGGATTTAATATTCTTGCTGCATTTAATGGTATGTTGTTGCATATCGGTCAAGATACTGAATCTCAGGCCCAGCAAACGAACAAGCAACCATTAAATTTGTAATGCGAAAAACGAGCATAAAGCGCCATCTGTGCCAGAATAGAGCATAAGTGACGAGTAGGGAGCCAATATAAGGATTGACGATGTTACCAATTATTGTTATTATTCTGCTACCATTATTAATTCTTGGGTACTTTTTGGGAAGGCGGCGAAAGCGAATCGAGCGGCGGAAAAAGCGGGTTCAGCAGATTCATCGGCTACAGCGATGGATGATCCAGTATCAGAGCGAGGAACCTATGTTTCAGCTATGGAAGCGAAGCCTCTCTGAAAAAGATAGTGAACTCTTGCTTGAGCTGCTAGAAGGGTACTGCACCACTCTAAACTGGGATCTCGATTGGCTATTGTCATCAGAGATCAAGAAGGCACCAGAGTTACAAGAGGCACTCGAGGTGAGCATAAGTGGGTACCTGGAGACCATCTTCCTTTCCTTGCAGAAAGACCAGGACGTACAGGCGTATTTATCCTACTTAGCCTTTATGGAGGCACCAACGGCACACAAGTATCGGGATTTGCTAAAAGTATTGTACGGCAAGTTGGCTCAGGATGGCTTAATTCCCCTGACCCAGAATTCATTTAGATTATTGAGGTGGAGGCGGCCAACCATTAAGCAGCAGATTGCAGCAATTAAGTATGCATTCGAGCAGGATCCTGCTCGACCTATGCAGCTCCTAAAAGAAGTTTTAGTTGAGGAAGGGGCGCTTAAGGCAGCGAAAGTCTTACAAGATATGAGTGTACCGCAACAGGCCCAACAGCCTGTATCGTCCGTTTTGACACGCCCAATCGCACCAGCGGTATCGGAGGTTGAAGGGGCAACTGCATAAATAATGTTCATTAAATTCCTTCATTCTATAAGAGTAACTTAGCCATTATTCTTAAACGAAACTGACTATAGCTTAGAGGAGATACAAATGGGATTCTTAGCACCTTTTATATTGGGTATTGTAGCTGGAAGTGTTGCTATGTGGCAATGGGGGCGGATACGACAGACGGACCAAGAGGATGCGCTTGATTTGAATAAAGAGATCGCCTCTGAATCCACCGCAGATGCGGCAAGCGAAGAGTCCGCGGATATGAGTGAGGATAAGCAGAAGAGCAACGATACAGGCAGGGGTGACTCAAACTTAGAAAATGTAGAAGGAAAAGCAGACGATGTTGGCCTTGTCGGTGACAAGCTTGAAACCATTCATGGCATTGGTCATGTTTATGCTGAACGCCTCAATGCCGCAGGGATCCAAACGTTTGCTCAATTAGCAGAGTTGTCACCCGATCAAGTAAGGGAAATCGTGACCCCAGGAAAAGCAGATAGTTTACTTAACGTGACAAACTGGATTGCGCAGGCTCAACAGCTTATAAAGGCCAATACCGTTCAGTGAAGTCCAGTATAACGTTCTTCTTTATGGTTTGATTTGTGACCTATCTTTAGCCGATCGCAATTCCGTTCTGCGAATGTTGTGCTTTTATTCCAGATAGCTATGGTCGCTTGCGATGGAATGGAAGAATTTCTCACCAACATTGCGGTCGGCTGATATTATCACTGGAAGCGCTCTAAATCTGCATCCACCATCATCTGAATCAGTTCAGTAAATGTGGTACGAGGCATCCAATTCATCTCCGCTTTAGCTGCGCTGTAATCGCCGGTGAGAGTCTCAATTTCCGTCGGCCGCAGCAGCCGTTGGTCGGTCTCTACATGTTCTTGCCAGTCCAACCCCGCATGGGCAAAGGCAATTTGGCAGCATTCGCGTACTGTATGACTTTCATTCGTCCCAATGATGTAATCTTTAGGCTGCTCATTTTGCAACATTAGCCACATAGCTTCCACATACTCTTTGGCGTACCCCCAATCTCGTTGGCTGTCTAGCCACCCCAAGTGAAGTGTATCATCCCGCACCAATGGGTTCCCCAATTCATCCATAGGTGGATTCTTGACGCCATTTTTGATACAAGCCACGGCGGCTGTAATTTTTCGGGTGACAAAGTGTAGGCTGCGGCGCGGGCTCTCATGATTGAATAATATTCCCGCACATGCGTACATGCCATAGGAATCACGGTAGCAGCGGGTCATCATGTGAGCATAGGCTTTGGCAATGGCGTATGGATTGTTAGCATCCACTGGTGTGGATTCATTTGCTACGCCACTAATCGCCCCATATATTTCTCGGCTGGTCGCTTGGTATACTCGTGCCGCGGGGGCATGAATACGGGCTGCTTCCATAACGCGTACAATACCTAAACCCGTTACCTCACCTGTATAAAGGGGGTGGGACCAGCTATCTGCTGGTACGGATTGGGCTGCAATATTGTAGATTTCATCCGGGCTATATCTGCGAATGAGTCGCGCAATGCTCTCTTGGTCATGGAGATCGGCTGCTTCGATAGTGATTTTGCCTATGAGGTGTCGGATATTTTCCTGATAGTAATTTGTCGTACGGCGTATCGTCCCAACGACATCATACCCCTTGTTCTGTAGCAAATCGGCTAGATACGAACCATCCTGAGAAGACACACCAATAATAAGCGCTGTGGTCATGTAAATACCTCATTTCGGATGCTAATATACTCTAAAATTGACATAATATACGGTGAATGTGCGATTTCGCGTAGTGATAAAAAGGCATAACTTTTATACTATTTCCAACTACAGCCAAATATAGTACATAAAATGCTTTTATCATTCAAACCGATGCATTCTAACCTATCGCCAGTCGTTTGACTAACTTAAATCCAGTCGACTTTAAGACCGTGATCCGACGCTCCGCGTTCAATTTTGACTTTACGCCAATGGCATTTCTATAATTCACGAGCTATAAAGACGACCTGTATTTTGAATTCATCCGCCACCGTTAGGGTATTGGCAAAATTGGGTGGGTCGATTCCCCAATCAGTCAATTTTGAAGAAGTTGTAGCTATACCCGATATTGTCTTTCCATCTAGCGCAGCCATAACCTCAAAAGTCACTTCTTGTACTACCTCTCTTATCGTTAATTCGCCGTGCATGATAAACGTCACTTCCTCGCCATCTGTGTAAGTAGCGGGTGTACCTTCTAATTTTGTGGCAACAAATTCAGCCGTTGGAAAGCGGTTAAACGAAGGGCCATTCTCAGTAATCCATTTGTCCCGGCGCTCTTGGTCGGTGGCAAAGGTATTCACATTGACTGTAAAATGGTTCTTACCCAACGGCTCATCTAAACCTGGGCCTAGCTGTAGCTGACCTTCGACCTGATCTGTGCTACCCACTATTTCTGCTTTGCCAGCTTCAATCCCCAATTTACTTAATGCACCTGCAAAAAACTCTTCTTGGACTATATAAGATGCTTTTGACTCACCTGGCACAATCATAAAAGTACGGAATCCCTCTGAATCTTCAGTTACGAGATCGACCACTTCAGTTTCTGAATTAACGTTATCTTCTATGCTTTGTTCGACAGATTGTTCGGCCGGTTGTTCGGCCGGTTGATTAGCAATTACTTCTCTACCTCTATCAACGACCTGACCACCACACGCTGCTAATAACGCAAAGATCGCAATCGCTGCAATACATCCGAAATATACGGACCTTTTTGTGTATGTCATGATTTCTCCTAAGCATTGACCTGCAATTTGATATCTCTTTCTGCCTAATGTAGACTAGATAATTATGGGTTTTTTGATTCAATACATTGCGCAATACTCGCCCTGGATTTACGCAATTTGCGGTTTGGTGGCATTATATCATATATACAAAACTTGGCAGGTTCGCTCAGAGCGTCGTCAGGCACTTTTTTCGTTAGAACGTGAAAAAGCCCTAAGAGAGCTCTTTAGTATCCTTTTTGTTTCCATTCTAATTCTGTTTATTATGGGCATCACATACTTTTCTAGTGAGATATTGGCGCCGGAAATTGAGTCTCAGAGTACCATTAGGCCGATTTCTACATCCACACCCATTGTGATTCAATCTCCACCAACACCCTTGCCTACAGTACAAATTCCAACGGAGACGTCTATCATAACGGCCACAATAGCAACGCCAATCCCAACGCCTGTTGAAGTAGTGATTGAAGAGGCTGTACCCGATACACCAACCCCTGTACCCGCACCGGTTGTGACATCGGTCTGCCCAGATGCACGTGCTCAGTTAAATGCCCCGCCGTCTGGCACAACTGTTTCAGGTTTGATATCATTTTCAGGTTCTGCTATCCATGAACAGTTTCAATTTTATAAGCTAGAGTACGCGCCAGGGGCCAATGCGCAAGAAGGCTTTGTTTACTTATCCGGAGGGAATTCGCCTGTGACAAACGGATTGCTTGGTCAATTTGAGTCGGCAAATTTGACCAATGGGAATTGGACAATTCGTCTAGTAGTAGTGGATACTACAGGTAATTTCCCTCCTCCGTGTGGCATAACGCTCAATGTCCAAAACTAATAGAATAGAGCCGCAGCACCGTCGGATACTGCTGGGTTGGCTCTGGCAGCGCAGTTGGGTTTGGCCAGCACTGCTTGTCTTACTAAGCTTAATAGGCATTTGGGGGGCTTACCAAGCCGGGGTGCGGCGCGCTCAAGAGCTAGCCGATGCGATCATTCTGACCCGCCAGGCTGAAATGCGCGAAACGCCTTCCTTTGCCATCGTCGCCACAACGCCCACCGTCATTCCATCTGCCACTCAAACAGCTACTGATACAGCTACAGCGACCGAGACGTCAACGTCGACTAGCACCCACACATTCACACCGACCACGACACCCACGCCGACCAACACCCCAACCTATACTACAACACCTGTCTCGCAGAAAGAATGGGCTGAGCGCTTTCTGACATTAGCTCTCAATAGTTTGAACTCTACGACAGGAATCGATTTAAGCCAGGAAAGCATCGCTGCCCTATTGCGGACTATCGTCCAGGACGTGGGACTTATCTACGTTTCCCGGGGCTATACGGAGATTGAAGGTGAATATTGGGCTGTTTTGCTGGTTCCTCGTACGCCAGACGGCGAAACGATCCCAACTCTCTTCTGGCAGGAACCGAACGACCGGAATACGTATCACGGACAGTTGCTTCGTTCTAATCTCACTCAAAGCCAGCCTGCCAATCATCACTTTATTCGCGGTATTCAATACGCCTCAATGGGCATCGATCTGAGGGGGCGTTTCCAGCTATTGCTCATTGAGCGGCCATCTCCTGGTGACCTGCTAGCCATTCACTGGTTGGCTCAACCTCGCTCTGTGGAGCCATTTCAGGAGGTTTGGTTAAGCACTCGTGACCGCGACTGGCCGATCTCTTCTGAAAATCAGATCAGTTTGTCTCCTGGTGAAGGAACTGAGACAACCGGTCTTCCCGTAATTGAGGCTACTGGACCAATCGGGTTTTCTACCCTGACCCCAATGACGAAGTTCCGTCAAGCCATAGGTGCCCCCTCTATTTTTATCGAGCAATCACCCTACGCTCAACAGGAATCCGTCTCCCACTGGTTCCCTAAATTGGACTTGGAATCTGAAGAGGAAACTTCTTATCAGTTTCTTGGCGGAGCAGTCACCATAACGCCGCTAACAGTTTTGGGGCGGATTATTGAACTATTACAACGCTCAGAGGTTAATCAGGCCAACCAGCTAACAACCCGATTAGATCTGCTTGATGCTGCTTTTGAATTAGGTATTGCTAAACCGGCTTCCTGGGTTGCCTTCTACGTTGATGAGGCAACTGAACCCATAACCGACGGATCGATCTCCAGTCGGTTGCGCTTTTTTGACAATGCGAACCGTGCCCGGACCTTTGAGGCACTCTTTGAAGAGGGTGAACAGGCTGGCTATCGCCTTTCGGCCCTCAACCCAGCAGCGACCTATGGTGATGAGCGGTGGATAACACCAGCACCACCAACTGCCACCATGCTGCCTACGCCCACAACGAATGAGCAAGCCGAATCAGTAGGCGCGCCCTCGACTGACGCTGAATTGAGTGAGCCTGAAACAAGTAGCGGAAATCTTTCCGCACCCGCACCAACTGCGGCGGCAACAGTTGCTTCAGAAGCTAGACCAGCCAGCGTCGGTGATCTGATTGCATCGGATAGAAGCCCAGAGCAGCCGAATACCTCACTGAGCCGGGTCGAACTGACCCTGACCGCAGTGCAATCTGATCTGCAACAGTTCTCCACACCTGAACCAACAAGTTTGGGCATCCTTGCGGCTACCCAAACGGCTACTGCATCTCGCACAGCAACATCAACGTCTACACCTTCACAAACGTCAACACCCACATCAACAAGGACGCCTACAGTCACATCAACGGCCACGGACACGGCTACAGCTACCGATACGCCAACGGAAACACCTACGCCTACTCCCGTTGGTTTGCCGTCAGTCGTTCCATATATTCCCACCGATGAAAGTGGTTTAGTCACTGGCTCCCTGGCGGCATTGGACGCATCTAACTTGCGTGGAGGGCCTGGACTGGATTACGTCATATTGGCTCAGATCGATCCGGCTGTGCCAGTAGAATACTTTGGCATAACAGAGTCGGGAGATTGGTTTTTGGTACGGGTGAAGGATCCCACCAGACCTTATGATGGTATAGTAGGCTGGATGGCGGTGGCGCTGATGCGTTGGGATAGTGATCTTTCAGTATTGCCTCGCTTCCGTGGTGATGGCAGCCCTGTAATTCCCTTTACGCCAACTCCTCTTGGACGCTCAAATGGCTCAGCAGATGATGAGAATAATCTATTGGCTGTCGAGCCAGATTCGCCCATTGCGGCTGATGGCACACCGCTTCCAACCCCAACCCCGGAGGCGACGCTTGTTCTAACTGGGCCGATCGTAAGCAGTGCTTTGGATGTGGTTAAACCACCAGCTCCAGGACAGAGTGAATTGGTCGGCGTTATACTGGGGCAACAGATTCCTGCGGATCCAGTACAACCGATTCCCATCGATTTGGAGGCTGGGCCTACAGTAGATCTAGTTGCCGACCAAGCCGCTGTGGAAATATGGAGTGGCCTGTTAGGAGATGAAGAGGCCAAGTGGATTGGTGCTTCGGCCCAGTTGCTTTGGCCAGGGACCAGAATCCACCTGATAGGGACAGCGGAGGATCGGGCATCTCGATTGGTTGCCCAGCGTGTACGGATTGTAGGGTTGCCTGATGTTGAGCGTGCGAGCCTGCTAACATTGGCGGCCTTAGCCGATGCCAACCGCAATGAAGCCGATGTTGGCTTTTTGGGTAGCCAAGCAGAAGCCGGAATCTACATGCTAGAAAGTGTGGGGAATTTGCGTCAGATCGCCCTAGTAGAGCAGAGAATGAGCTGGCTTGGTGCTAGCGCTGCTGATGGGATGCTGCTTCTATCTCCCCAGGAGCCGACCTCTTCCAATAGCTTTATCTGGATGCGCTTGGATGGGACGGGCATCAAAGTGGCTGCACAACCGTACGCTATTTTTCGCGGTATTGCCCAAGACAGAAGCGGCCGGATTTGGTGGATTGAGACCCCAGCCGTGGATCTGGACCAGTGGCAGCTTTGGCGTTATGACGTGGCGCGCGCAAACATTGAACTGACTATGCAAGGCACCAGCAATATCTTTCGAAGACTCAGTAACTCCAGCGTTCGTTTTGCCCCACATCTGCTGGCTATTGATGAAAGGGCTGATGATGAGGAGATCCGTCTAGGCCAGGAGGGCCGAGTCGTGCTATTGGTTGATTCATTAGAACCGATTGTAGAACGGCCTGCAACTGGACTCTTCCGGCTCCAGCTTCAGCTTGATGAGAATAATCTGGCTATGGCTGATGATCGCAATATACTATCTGCGACCCAGTTGTTGCCTGCCAATGCCTATTTGCAGCAGGTGGCATTGAGCAAGGATCAACGAAAGGTGGCATATCTACAGTATGATCCAGATTACTCAAGTCTAACGGCTGGAACAGTGACGCCGCCTAACCGAGTTCGATTACTCTATTTGGATAGCTCAGAAGCTGTAGACTTTCCCCTCTTCGGGGCAGAGAATGGCTATGAGTTTCTCTATCCCAAGGTTGCTTGGCAAGGAAACGATCGGATTGTGGTTGCTCGCAGCCGTTTCGGCCAAAGTAGTACCATAGACTACGATAGCTTCGCTCTAGTGCAGATTCAGCTAAACGAGTCATCAGAGGGTGAGCCAGAAGGGCGTGAGCCAACGGTGGCAGTACGCTCTACCCATCAGCTTCAAAACGACACCGAATTGTTGGACTTCGTTGGCTGCTTAGATCAAGAATATATTTTGTTGCTCACCCAAGATACCGAGCAGAATACCACTATCGGACGGTGGACAGGAAACAATCGGCCTCGTCCTCTCTTCCGTTTGCCCATCCCGCTTGATCGAGCATTGCTTTGCCATCAGGCTGGCTTCTTGAACTAATTACGCGTGATTATCTCGTGCCTGATTTAGATCTACCTTCGATTCAACTACCTACAATCACCCTTCCTAACTTGCCTGATGGGTGGGTCTACTTTGCCTCCTGGCAAGATGGCGTCTTTTCGGTAGTGGTTCTGATGTTGATTCTGCTGCTGATTATTTGGTGGAGGCAACAGTCCCTCAGGTGGTTTAGCGTTGCAGTAGCGTCGTTGCTTATGGGGCTGTTGCTTTGTATCGGTAGCTTTTATCTATTTCTTGTAGAACCCTACCAAGTTGGGTGTCCCGAAATCTGCACGGGGTGGCGAGGGTTTCCAAGAGCGGTTGCCCTTGTCCTTCCCAACCAGATGACCTACATTGGTCCCCTTGACTTCATATCCAATCTACTGCTGATCTGGTTAATTGTACTTACCTTTACGGTTGTCTGGCGCATCTTAACGCTGACTGTCGATTGGCCACAACGATCATTGCGAGTCAAAGTGCTCTGCTTTGTCGCTTTGTGGATATTGCCTTGGGCCATGTCTCCCAGATTTTTAAATCCGCCTCAGCCGACTATAGCGGGGGAGCATCTTCGTGTAGCCAATAACGCGTTAAGAGCTGCTGAATTCACCTACAAGATAACTGGGTTTTGGATTCAGCGTTTGGCCATCGAAGATATACGGGAGGCCCCAGACATTGGCGTCCCCATTATCATCGCTGGTGAGGATGCCGTGGCCAAACAGGTATGTCTGCGAGGTTACATCTACTTCTACATTCCATGGAGTCGGTATCGAATTGTGCTTGAGCCAACCAGTGTCAGTTCAATTGAGATGCAAGTGCTTTCTTTGAGTGAATCGTGTTGGGGGTAAGGAACGGCTACCATGCAACTTGTACTTGCTTATAAATTACGCTTTTTCAGGTTTCCCCACCAGCAGTGAACCAATCCCCAGCGCAAACGGCAGCAACGCCAGCAGATAGAGCGCCAAATCATAACTCCCCAGCAGATCTCGGGCAAAGCCTAAGGGGACAGGTCCCAATCCATTACCGATCATCAAAATTGTGGTGGCTACTCCAGTAATGGCCCCCAAATGCTCTCGCCCAAAGTAGTTAGCCCAGATGATATTTTGGACAAGTACAATCATGCCGATGGAGGTACCCAGCATGACTCCGTAGAGCATGGCCATGGTAGGGCCAGTTAAATAGAGGGCCATCACAATTCCAGCAGAGAGGAGAAGCAACGCTCCCCCTAGTAGGAAGCGAGCCGGAACCCGATCCGCCAGGTAGCCGCCACCTAGATTAACTACGGCATTAGTGAGCGCTATAGGTGCAAAGACCAATGCCGCCAGAGATGTCGCTAAACCATTATCGGTAAAGATGCTCTCCATGTGGAAGAAGAGTCCCGTGATCATCATTCCGTTCACACCTACTCCCAATGCAGGTATCCAGAAAGCCCAGGTCCCCATCGCTTCTTGGCGAGTCCAATTCTCTTCTACCAATTTATTTTCTGCCTTTTCTCCAGACAATGCTAGGTCCCCATCTGGGTGAAGTCCAAAAAGCTCAGGACGACTACGGAAGAGTAGCGCCCCAACGGGCAGCATGATAACCAGCAACATAATGCCCTGGATACCATACGTCCAACGCCAATCATACTGATCGACCAGCCTACGGATAATAATTGGAAATGCGCCAAAACCTAGCAGTCCCCAAACAATCCCATTGAGACCCATGGCCATACCACGACGTCGTATCCACCATTGGTTGATCACATTCTGGCTGACCAGCGTCAGGCTACCATGGGTGAAGAGCCTTAGCAGGATAAAGGCAATGGTGAGCATCACCGCATTCTGCACAATGCTCATAAAAAAACAGGAGAGAATGGCAATAATGGTCGTTGCAATGACGACTGAGCGGGGGCCAAAGCGATCCACTAGGTATCCAACATAGGGTAGGGCAAACCCACTGAGTAAGGTACCAAATGCGTATAGGATACTCACCCATGAACGACTTAGGCTCAACTCTTGGAGAAGGGGTTCGAGAACGACTGAGATGACATAGGTTTGACCTGGGCTAGTCATGACCATGCCAATGGTTCCGGCCAGCAGGATAATCCAACCATAAAAGATAGGGGAGCGGTTGACTATGCGGCTGGTTATGGGTGATGATGTGGAGGAGGATTGACTCAATATAGTCCTGCTTTGGCTTGCTGGTTTGATTGTTGGTAGATCGCAGAAAAAAGGTTGCTTTATGCGGAACCTGAGTGTAGTCAGTACAAGACTTCTCTGGCCGTCTATACTTCGCCAGAAAAGTCTTGTACTGATTCGTCCAATCCACTCTAGGAAAGTCCGAGCAGGGAAGACAGAACTTTTCTGGCCATCTATATAATAATTGTGCAGTCTGTTGCCTAAAGATGCTCAGAGATTATACAATATTTAGTTGATTATCGACGTATTTCATGATAAAGTGTAGTCATTACTAAACGCCTCAAGTACAATACAACTCTGTAAATCGCACCATCAATGTGAGATTCTTCGCTCCTCACAAACTTATTCCTTCAAGTGCTCATTTGGCACTGAGCGGAGCCGATGAAATGAAATTTCTACCTGTTGAAGCGACGAACACCAATACCCAAAAGGAGATGCCCTATGACCTCGCGATTATCGACTGTCTTCATAATCCTTATCTTACTATTGGCTGCTTGTGTACAGGACGCTGCTGCGCCTGTTCCCGATTCTGCCTCAGATTCGACCGCCTCAGGTTCCGCTTCGGATAGCGAATCTGAGGTAGAAAGTGGATACAAGCTGGCGGCCATCTTCCCCGGAACAATAACCGACGCTGACTACAACACCTTAGGCCATATTGGCATTACTACCGTTCAGGATTCGCTGGGTGTTGAGGCTGTCTTCTCCGAGTCTGTGGCCGTACCCGATGTGGATCGGGTGATGCGTGAATACATTGATGATGGTGCCAATATCATCTTTACGCACGGTGGACAGTTTCTGAGCCAAACATTGGAGCTGGCCAACGAATTCCCCGATCTATTCTTTATTGCGGAAGCTGATGCAGAGATTGCCGACGCACCCGCGAACGTTTGGGTCATGGTGCGGAACATGGAAGTTGGCGCATATGGTGCGGGGGCACTGGCTGCAGAACTAAGCAGTTCCGGTAAAGTAGGGTATATTGCAGGGCTTACATTACCCCTTACCTATGCCGAAGTTCATGCAATGGAGCAGGCTATTGAGGAGCAGGGCCTTGCTGCCGAAGTCATTCCCGTTTGGGCTGGCGATTTTAATGATCCGGCCAAGGCCCGAGAGTTGGCAGATGCGCTGATTGCAGATGGTGTAGATGTTATCGTCTCCTCTCTAAACTTGGGTACGCTAGGGGTCTTTGAGTCCGTCAAAAATGCAGAGTCACCTGTGCTGGTAATTGCCAAGTATACAGACAAGTCGGAGTTTGCGCCCGAACACTATGTCACCTCGATGCTCTATGACTTTGCTGGACCACTGACGGATATTGTAACCAACATTCAGGCTGGTGAATCCGGGGGCATGTATCCCTTCAGTTTTGCCACTGGAATTGATCTGCAATTTCCACTACAAAATGCGAGCGAGGAACTGAGCAGCGGCATCGAAGCCTTGCTGGATGAGATGAAGGCAGGCAATGTAGAGGTTGTCAAAAATATTGAACCAATTGAGTAGGTAGAGAAAATAATGAATAGGTAGAGAAAGTAAGTAGATGACCCAGCAATTTATTCTCGAAATGTCTAATGTGCGCAAAACCTTTGGCCCCATTGTTGCCCTAGATGATGTGAATTTGGTGCTCAAACGTGGTGAAATATTGGGCTTACTGGGTGGGAATGGAGCTGGTAAAACCACGTTAATGAATGTTCTCTATGGGCTGTACAAAAGCGATTCAGGGGAAATTCGTATTGACGAACAGCCATTCGCTATTCACTCGCCTCAGGATGCTATTCAGGGAGGAATTGGTATGGTTCACCAACAGTTTCTCCAGATCGGTCGCTTTACGGTTGTGGAGAACATTGTATTAGGTACCAATCTACGCAATCGCCCAACCCTAGATCTTCAAGATGTCAGGGAACGTATCATCAAGCTATCTGCTCATTTTGGGCTGCCTGTTGAGCCAGATGCCCTGCTCGATGAGCTACCCATGGGCATTCGTCAGCGAGTCGAAATCCTGAAAGCGCTCTATCGAGGTGTCAGGATATTGGTATTGGATGAGCCAACGACCAACTTAACGCCTCAAGAAGTGGATGCTCTCTTTCGCTCTCTCCGTACAATGGTGAAGGAGGGATTGAGCGTTATCTTTATCACCCACAAACTCAAAGAAGTTCTCGATGTCTGTGACACAATCACCGTATTGCGTAATGGCAGGAATGTCCTAACCCTAACGCGTGATGATGCTTCTGAAGAAGCCTTTGTGCGTGGGATGGTAGGCGACGAAATGGACGTAGCCCAGAGTATCATTTTTCAAGGGCTCGATTCTTCGAGAAGTACCTCCCTTGGCACGCCAACTGTGGGCCAGTCTATTGGGAATCAATCCGCTGGGCCTCAATCTACTCGTTCAGGTAACGACAGGTTGCCCAAAGAAGTCTTACGCTGCAGAAATGTAACCATATTTGATGACACAAATGGACGGAATGGAGGCACTCCGTTGCTGCAAAACTGCACATTTACACTTTCTGAGCAGGAGATTCTAGGTGTGGCTGGCGTGGCTGGCAACGGGCAACTGGCGCTAGCTGAGGGCGTGTTAGGACTGCGCCCCTGCCAATCAGGCCAAATTTTCTTAAACGAGGACGACATTGCCAGGATGAAAACTCATTTGCTGCTCCAAAAAGGTGCGGCTTATATTCCTGAAGATCGCTGGCAAGATGGTTTTTTACCCAAAGCCAATGTTGCTCAGAATCTGATTTTGGGACATCAACGTCATGAACCGTACAGCAATGGGCGCTTCCTCCACTGGCGCTCTATTTTTAAGAAAAGCCAGACACTGATTGACGCATTCAACATCAAAACCCAAGGCCCCCATGACACCGCAGGCAACCTATCTGGTGGCAATATTCAACGAGTCATGTTGGCCCGAGCCTTTTCCCGTTCATTGCAGCTTCTGGTCGCTCATAACCCTACCCGAGGGTTGGATATTCCTTCTATGGAATTTGTCTATGAAAGGCTGTTGGCCCAACGGGAGGCTGGTATGGCATGTCTGCTTATTTCTGAAAATATGGAAGAATTATTTCTGCTATGTGAGCGGATTTTGGTCCTCTTTGAGGGGCGAATGATGGGGATCTTGGCGCGTCATGAGTTCGATGCATATCGCTTAGGTCGGTTGATGAGTGGGGCATCGGATGGGACTACAGATGAATAAGGTTAGGGGTGCAACCCGTATCTTATCATTCACCTTTCCATATGTCTTGGCTGTTATGGCCGCCTTCGCCGTCGCTGGGATCTTTATCGCATTGATGGGCTTCAATCCATTGGACGCCTATTACACTATCCTTGGGACCTCCTTCAAGAGCAAAAACGGCTTTATTCAGACCTTACTCAAATTTGTGCCCCTTGTGCTAATGGCCCTGGCGTTTACCATTCCCTTTAAGGCTGGTAAATTCAATATTGGTGGCGAGGGGCAATTGATCGTTGGGGCAACGGGTGCGACTGCTGTCGGAATTTTACTTTCAGGGCTACCCATGCCAATTCTTCTACCACTGGTACTTTTGGGGGGTGTGGTCTTTGGTGCTCTCTGGGCGCTGGTTGCTGCATGGTTACTGTACCGCTTCAATATTCATGAGATTCTCTCCACCGTGCTGCTAAATTTTGTCTCCTTCCAGGTGCTCGACTATGTGGCAAACGAGATTTGGCGCGATCCAATTGCTGGCCATCCCACCACCATTCCTATCGGTGATGGTGGTATCTTGCCCCGGCTGGTGAATAGCCCCCCATTGCATTCTGGCCTGATTTTAGTGGTTATTGTGGCCGTGCTCGCGTACATTCTAACCGACCATACATCGTTGGGGTATGAATTAATGGCCACCGGCGCAAACCCCAAGGCGGCTCGTGTCTTTGGTATCAACACCTATTCGTTTTTCCTACTTTCTCTTGTTTTAGGAGGGGCTATGGCTGGCTTGGCTGGAGCAGTTGAGGTTGCTGGCGTTCATCGCCGCCTGATTGAGGGCCTCCAATCCAACTTCCTGCCGCTGGGTATCATTATTGGATTGATCGCCAAGGGGAATCATGCCGCCGTTCCCTTTATTGCTCTTTTTATTGCAATTCTCGAAGTGGGCGCTAGCGCCATGCAGCGAACCATGGCTATCCCTGTGGAGATGATCTTTATTGTCGAAGCGCTGATTCTGATCTCGGTGCTGCTAACTGATGTGGTGAGAAGATGAATGAGATGAGGCCATAGCGTACAATCTACTTTTGCGAGTCTGTGATTTTTTCTGGAGATCGGTTTGGGACTAGAACAATTCGCCAATCTAATTAGCCTTGTACTGCTTGCTATGGTCCCCTATGTTCTGGCTAGCCAGGGGACCATGCTGGCTGGGCGGGCGGGACTCTTTAATGTGGCGCAAGAAGGAATCATGCTGGCCAGTGCCTCCATTGGCTTTCTAGGGGCATATGCGTTTGATAGTTTGGTTGCGGGAATAATGGCTGCCATGGTGGTTGGTGCTCTGTTCGGCCTTGTCTTCGCCTACTTTACAACGACTCTCAAACTCAACCAGTTTGTGACAGGGCTCTCGCTCTTCTTTGTTGGGCTAGGTTTATCAACTTTAGCATTTAAGTTGGCCATTGGTGTGACTCTTTCGCCGCCACTGATTCCGACTCTATCCAGGGTGCCCTTGCCGCTGTTGAGCCAAATTCCTCTAATCGGCCCAATCTTGTTTAACCAGAATCTCTTTGTCTATTTTTCTCTTCTACTCTCTCTTTTTCTCTACTATTTCCTCTATATGACGAGTTGGGGACTCTCCTTGCGTTCAGTGGGGGAAAATCCGCGGGCTGCCGACAGCCTTGGCATTAATGTCGATCGGGTGCGTTACAGCACGGCCATTGTAGGAGCCGTTTTGATTGGGTTGGCTGGGGTGTATCTCCCTATGGTCTACACAGGCACCTTTACTGAAGGCATCACCCAAGGGCGTGGCTGGCTGTCAACTGCGCTAACATTCTTTGGGGGCTGGCAACCTCACACTATTTTCCTGGGTGCTCTCTTCTTCGCCGCCATTGAAGTCATTGCGCTTCGTGCCCAAGTTTTAGGCAACGCTATTCCCCATCAGCTATTGCTCACTCTTCCCTATCTAGCTACGCTGCTGATCATGATCTTCGGCGCAAAGTGGGTGCGGATCCCAGGCTTCTTAGGGCGCAATTACGATAGGGAGCAGCGGTCCGTTTCGTAGACCATCGACAATCCCCTGAGGCAATCGTGCTAAGGAGATCGTTGAGCTTCGTTCGTAAATATAAGGGTGCCAAGGAGAATCACATTCTCCCATATACTAGAACCATGAATATAAATATTGCTTTGCTCCAAATCAATCCCAAACCCTTAGAACTGTCGCACAACCTCCAAAAAGGGTTGGAATATTGCGTGAATGCTAAAAAGCTAGGAGCAGATATTATCTTATTCCCGGAGATGTGGAGCATCGGTTACGCTTTTTGCCCTGTTGACAAAGAGGGGATGCAGTCGTGGGAAGAGTCTGCAATTACTAAAAACAGTAACTTTTACCAAGCTTTCTCTGACTTAGCTAAAGAACTCAACGTTAGTATCGCTATTTCTTATCTTGAAAGTGTCTTAGGTTCGAAGCCAAGAAATACAGTCTCAGTAATTGGTGCCACAGGGGAAACTCTATTGGATTACTCGAAAGTTTTCATCTGCGACTTTGGGAAAGAGGAGCTAACTAAAGAAAGCCCAGATTTGAATGAGTTAGGTTGTGACTATAACTGTGCGCCAGGTGAATCCTTTGAAGTTGCTGCACTGAACCTTGAACACGGAGCGGTTAACATCGGAGCAATGATCTGCGCCGATAGAGAGTTCCCTGAAATATCGACAAAACTTTTTAATAATGGGGCGGAAATATTGCTAATCCCCAACTCGTGTACATGGGATCCAATTCGCAAGGCTCAATTGCAGAGTAGGGCTTTTGAGATTTTAGGCGGGGTCGCAATGTCGAATTATCCTTCACCAAAATGCAATGGATTCTCCAGTGCTTACGATTGTATCGCCTGGAATAATCGTGATACTGCATTAATTGAGGCCGGAGAAGAGGAAGGTATTTATCTGGCATCATTCAATATGGATCTAATTCGGAGTTTCCGAAAAGAGGAACAATGGCGAGTCGCTCATAAACATAATTTTGCTAACCTAACCTGAGAGATAATAAGAAGTTCTCTTCATGGTGGATCTTGCTGTTTTTTGCACACATCTTAATCTTAACAAAACTATGGTTTTGTTAAGATTAAGATGTATATGATATAATTCCTATATAGGGACCAGCATTTCCGATGATAGAGAATATAGGATTTATCAAATGGGAAAAAAGAGAGATGAGAGCAATGAGAATGAGCAAGTAGTCAGGAATTCTGAGCCAGATGGACACGCCAGCGTGGTCGCCATGAACGCTGGTCAGCACAACATAAGCGGCGCCGATTCAGATGATCAAATGGTCGATCTGTTTATCTCAACCAGGCGCTCACGTAACACCAGGGAGGTGTATAGCAGGGCAATCGAGGGCTTTAGACGATTTCTGGGCTATACACCGTTTCGGGAGATGACCGTTACAGACTTGAATCGATACAGGGAGTGGCTTCACGAAAGCCATCGAAACAAATCGACTATACGAAATAAATTTATGCCAATAAAATCTTTCCTTACATACGCCCAGAAAGTTGGTTATATCCAATTCAATGTAGGAAGCGCCGTGGCCGCCGATAGTGTGCATCAGGTTATCGAGGATAAGGTGCTAACGGAACAGCAGGTGTTTAAGCTTTTGGATAGACTGAAAAATCCTAAGCACCAGCTCATGGTCTACCTCCTCTATGCTTCAGGAGGACGCATCAACGAGTTCATCAATTTGGCGTGGAAAGATGTCCAGGATAACTACATTATCTTCCGAGAGACCAAAGGTGATAAGCTCAGGCGAGTCCCAATTGCAGCCTCTGTAATGGAAATGCTCAGAGAATACAAAGTAGACACAAATGCGCCGACAAGTGCCGATGACTACGTTTTTCAAGCCTATTATGGCCGTCAATTCAAGCAGATGACCCGGCATGCCGTCAATGATTTCCTCCGCCGCATATCCAAAGAGCTTGGCTACAAGGTAACGCCCCACATGTTACGTCACAGCATTGCCACCCACAGCATCAATCGGGGGACCAGTGTTCACACTCTGCGAGACCGCCTGGGCCATAGCAGCATCGCTGTTACCAACGTTTACCTACATTCTGATGATGATGAGCCGCTCCAATCTGCCATCTTGTAGCCCTGAATAGAGACCTACACCGAGAACTCATTAGCCTTTGGACCTATTCACCTTCTGTGTGGTAGACTTTCTTCATCTTATTTGACGTAACGACTTAAGAGGCTTTCAGTTAATCAGCCATCAGCTTTCAGCTTCCAGAAGCTTGGCGTTCCGAGTGAATCAAAAAATTAGAGAAATTTAATTAAAACGATATGTCCAATTTTATCAAACCGACAATTATTACATTCGACTTAGAGGGAGTCTTTATCCCCGAAATATGGATTGCCGTTGCAGAACATACTGGCATAGAAGAGCTGCGCAAAACGACCCGAGACATATCAGATTACGATGAGCTGATGCGTTATCGACTCGGAATTCTAAAGGATAAAGGCATCACCCTAAATGATATCCAACAGGTCATTGAAACCATGGATCCATTGCCTGGCGCTGCTGATTTTTTGACTTGGGTTCGCGAAATAACTCAGGTACTCATCATCACAGACAGCTTTTACCCGTTTGTAACGCCCTTCCTCCCAAAGCTGAAGTACCCAACAGTATTTGCTCATACGCTTGAAGTCTCATCTACTGGCTCTATTCAAAATTATCATTTGCGAACAACTGATGGAAAGAGGAAAGTTGTCGAATCGCTAAAAGAGATGGGATTTCGCACCATGGCCGTGGGTGATTCATACAATGATACACGAATGCTAATGGCTGCGGATAAGGCATCTCTTTTTTGTCCCCCGCCGAACGTCGTTGCCGATTTCCCTCAGTTACCTGTCTCAGAAGACTATGCGAAACTAGCCAGCTACATCGAAGGATTCCTTTCCGCTGTCAACTGATGACTCTCGCATAAAGAGGAGATTGTCAAGTCGTCTTCATTGAGCAGAACGTATTTCCACACTTCTACCCCATTTGTAGTCTCAAATCTGTCTTTTCAGCTATCGGGTTATGTGCCATACAGTGCTTATACCACGATCGATTTGAAAACTATACTTTCTATAGCTCTACCAAAGCTACCTAAGCGCGGTTTTCAATCGGTTTTGAGTCTAATAGCTCCCCAATATTAATACATGGTATTGACTCGTCAATACCTCCGTGTCCCATTGTGTAAGCAACGCTCAGCTTTGCCCATCAAGAAAGCTAGCAGCGCTGAAACAATCTGTGTTGTAATCCGCTGATAAACGAAAAAGGTTAACTGATGAAATTAATTGGAAAACTATCGGTATTCCCAAAACTACCACACAACATCTCAAGGCTAGAGGAATTGGCCTACAACCTCTGGTGGAGTTGGGAGCCAGATGCTCAGGCACTTTTTGAACACATTTCTCCAGCCTTATGGGAAGCAACCAACCATAACCCAGTCAAGTTTCTTCGGCAAGTAGAGCAAGAACACCTTGATCACGTAGCCACTGACGAACTATTCCTCCGCAATTACCAACGCGTCATGACAAGCTTCGATGCCTATATGGGCGCATCGGACACCTGGTACAAAAGCCAATTCCCTGCGAATACAGAGCGTACGATCGCCTATTTCAGCGCTGAATTCGGCCTCCATGAAGCACTCCCCATATACAGCGGTGGCTTAGGAATCTTAAGTGGGGATCACTGCAAGGCAGCCAGTGACCTCGACCTTCCCTTCGTTGGCGTTGGCTTTCTCTATCCGCAGGGATATTTCACCCAACAAATTGATCCAGATGGCCGCCAACAAGCGGCTTACGAAAAAATAGATTTTGCAGAAGTGCCTGCTCAACCGGCTTTGGATCCTTCTGGGAAACCGATTTTGATCAATGTTGATCTACCCGGACGTACTGTCTATGCGAAATTGTGGTGCATTCAGGTTGGTCGTATCCCCATCTACCTAATGGACACAGACGTAGAGCGCAATGCACCCCAAGATCGAGAGCTTAGTGCTAGGCTCTACGGTGGCGATCGCGAGATGCGTATCTCCCAAGAAGTGGTTTTGGGAATCGGCGGTGTTCGGGCATTGCGCGCCCTCAATATAGCTCCCAAGGTTTGGCATATGAACGAAGGCCACAGCGCATTCTTAGGACTGGAGCGCATACGGGAACTAGTGCAGGCTAGCCATTTAAGCTTTGATGAGGCTGTTGAAGCCGTACGCTCGGACACGTTGTTCACAACTCACACACCTGTTCCTGCCGGCAATGATGCTTTTGCCTTTGAGCTGGTTGAAAAATTCTTTTGGCAATTCTGGGGACAATTGGGGATCGATCGAGACCGCTTTATCAACTTTGCCAAGCAAGATTTAGCATGGGGTACAGAATATAGCATGACTGTGCTGGCCCTTAGGCTTAGCGCCTACCACAATGGCGTAAGTAAGCTTCACGGTCATGTCTCTCGTGATATGTGGCAATTCTTATGGCCAGAGACGCCACCGATTCATGTCCCCATTGACCACGTTACCAACGGAATTCATGTGAAGACCTGGCTTGCACCGGAACTCCGTGAACTATACACTAAAGCATTAGGTCCGAATTGGCTGAATGAGGTAGATTCCGCCGAAACATGGAATCAGATTGGGCAACTACCCAACGCGGAGCTTTGGTCGGTTCACCAGGCGCGAAAAGAAAGAATGATCCACTTCGCACGAGAAAGAGTCGCCTTGCAGTTTATCCGTCATGGAGAAGGCCCCCGCCGGGTTGCATCGACCGCCGATTTGCTCGATCCCGGGGCGCTAACTTTAGGCTTTGCTCGTCGCTTTGCCACCTACAAACGAGCAACTTTGCTCTTTCGGGATGAAGAGAGGCTGCGCGCTTTACTCAACAACCCCGACTGCCCTGTCCAGATTATCTTTAGTGGCAAGGCCCACCCAGCCGATGAACCTGGTAAAGGGTTGATTCAGCATATCTACCACTTAAGCCAGCGGCCTGATTTCTGGGGTAAGATTCTCTTTGTTGAGAATTATGATATGAATATTGCTCGACACTTGATTTCAGGCGTTGACGTATGGCTTAACAACCCTCGCCGTCCTCATGAAGCCAGTGGAACCTCTGGCCAGAAGGCGGCGGCGTCAGGAGTGCCGAATTTTAGCGTATTAGATGGCTGGTGGGTTGAAGGATACAGCGGAGAAGGTGCGAATGCCAATGGGTGGGCTATTGGGGAAGAACGCCCTTTCAAAGACGAAGAGACTCAGGATGAAGCAGATGCGATTGATCTATACAGTAAACTAGAAGATGAGATCATCCCTCTCTTCTATGACAGAGATGGCGACGGTATTCCACAGCGATGGGTAGAGAAAATGAAAAATTCGATTCGCACATGTGGCCCCCAGTTTAGTATGGCACGAATGGTAAAAGAGTATACTCATAAATTCTATGTCCCGGCTGGAGAAAGCGGCCAACTCTATCAAGATAACCACTTTGAGGTTTCAAAGGAGATGGCGCGATGGAAATCCACAATTCGCGCATCATGGCACGCCATACATTTAGAATCTGTTCATCCAGAATCATTCCAGCTCGAAGTTGGCTCTAGCTTAGAACTTGGCGTTAAAGTGTGGAGTAATAGCGTGCCGCAAGAAGAAATTGCCTTGGAGATTGTTGCAGGCGTTCAGGATGAAAGTGGTTCGCTACTCTCCGCGCAGGTTATTCCCATGACAAAAGCTGAAGAGATCGGCGGTGGTATTCTATATCGAGGTGCGTTCCAACCAAAGCGGAGTGGCCAGATGGCTATTGGAATACGAGCAATACCAAGCCATAAGGCGCTGATTCACCCCCATGAGATTGGGTTAAATCAGTGGGCATAAGCGGTGATTCGGTTATGGCAAAATAGTTAGTCTATGAATTTGTGAATTGTTGATTGGCAAGTACCCTGGTAAGTGGAGCATTCTTGTTTTGTGTAAGTAGCTTGAATATCCCAGCGCATTTCATTAATAATTCACAAATTCTGAAATTCAACAACTAATTATTAGTTCGGATTCTTTCATTCTCACTGTTCTCTTTTTACTGACTGATCACAGACCCTTGTACGGTACCAAATCCCTGGCAACATAGCCAATTTACCTGCAGCTTTTACATGAGCACGTCTCGTAAACACGTCATAATCATGTACCTCAATATCACTTAGGATCCCCTGGTACAATTCTGCCGCAGCGCGAATTGAAAATTGACCGTCTCGATCAAGGAAAGCAATCCCGGGCATTGCTTCCGCGTAGAGCGTTCTAAGTCGGTCTATCTGAAACTGCATGAATCGACGCCAAGCTGACGTTACGACACCAGTCTCGATACCTCTACCTATATCCTCATCACACAACCCAAATTCAGCTAACTCGTCCTGGGGCAAGTAGACTCTGCCAGCGCGGAAATCTTCTGCAACATCTCTTAAGATATTTGTGATCTGTAGAGCAACACCAAGTTTAATAGCGTAGGGTATGGCGTCTGAGTCATCATACCCAATGATATGCATACTCATTAGGCCCACAGTTGAAGCGGCACCATAACAGTAAGATGCAAGAGCTGAAAAGTTCTCGTACCGATTTTGAACCAAATCCAGGGCAATGCCATCAATTAGCTGCTCTGCATAGCGCCATGGCACCTGATAACGAAGCCGGGTATCGGTCCATGCAATGGCTATTAGATCATCTTCAGCCGGATTGTTTGACAGTATGCGGCAACGCCATTGAGACAATGTATTGGTTATGGCCTCAGAACCAGCCGGCTGATCTGTACTTGACAGATTCGCTGATCCCTGCGAATTTACGCCCCCATAACTTTTGTCTTGGGTTCCTACGCTCATTGGACCCAATGCAGAATTGAGATTAGTATAGCCCGTCTCCATACAATCCACAATGTCATCACTAACGCGACAAAAGGCGTACAGCGCACGAACAGCTTGACGTTTGGGCGCAGGCAGCAATTGTGAAGCCAGATAAAACGATCGGCTGTGTACCTTAGTGATGGCATCACAGTAAGCGTATGCTTCATTCAGCAACGCCTGGTCAAAGCGAGGGGGATCAACCACGCTTACTTGGGTATAGGCTTCATGTGCTAGCGTAAGTAGCATCTGTTCCCAGGTGTGCGTTTGCAAAGCCATAGGCAAATCCTTAGACGTGTGTGATAGGGTTGCAATTGTCGAAACTTTGCTGACACTAACATATCTAGCATTCCTTGTCAAGGTCAAAATCATACATTTGTCCAGGCCACGACGCGCGCAACTCGCCACAATATGCGTAAATATTTATACAAAGTATTGACAACACCTTGCAAATCGTGATAGAATCTCACGATTACAATTTTTGTACAATATACGGATAATACGTGAATAAGAATTCGCGTTTTCCTTTGATTATCGAGGCCAATATGGATTCAGAAAGCCTTTCTGACGCATTCGATGAACCAACATATAACCTAAAAGCTGTCGTTAGAGAGACAGGTTTAAAAGGAGACACGCTACGTGCCTGGGAACGTAGGTATGGCTTACCGGAGCCACGAAGGACAGAGAGTGGCCATCGGCTCTACTCGGCTCGCGATGTTGCCATACTCAAGTGGTTAAGTGCCCGTCAAGAGGAGGGGCTGACCATCAGTCGCGCCGTTGCTCTTTGGCAGCGCTTACTTGATGAGGGAATCGATCCCATTGATGAATCTGAGATTCAGTATATAGAAAGCCCCACGTCGGCAAGGAGCGTATCTTTCACGCCCTCCATGTCGTCCCCATCCCCTCAATCCACCAAGTCTACTAGCCCCTTCTCTACACGGGATGGTCACCTGCAAGCCCTTCGTGAGCAATGGTTATTGCGCTGCCTCTCTTTTGATGAAGCAGGCGCAGAAGATATCCTGGAGCAGGCGTTCTCTACCTTTTCCATTGAGACAGTCTGCATCGACTTACTCTTTAAAGGCATTGCAGAGATGGGTACTGGATGGAGTGAAGGCAGAATTACCGCACAGCAGGAGCATTTCTCCTCGTCATTGGCCATTCGGCGCCTCCATGCGTTACATAACGGTACACCGCAGCCTACGAAGCCGCGCCGAATTGTCATTGGGTGCCCGCCCGATGAAGAGCATGTGTTTGCGTCTATGCTCACTTCATTGCTGATTCGGCGCCGGGGGTGGGATGTCGTCTATTTAGGGGCCAACGTACCTCAGGAAAATTTAGCCAGCACACTGTCCACCGTACGACCAGACTTGGTCATTCTAACTGCTCAGCAGCTTCATACAGCGGGGACGTTGCTGGAGATGGGAAATATCTTATTTGAACATGGCGTCCCCTTGGCATACGGTGGTGCTATCTTCAGCCGAGCTGCTGAGCTTCATCGGTGTATTCCTGGGTACTACTTAGGTGATGACATTGGTGCTGTGCCGCAACTTATCGACCAAATCATGTCCTCACCCAGAATCAAATCGGCTACACAGAAAGTCCCTATAGAGCACATCTTAGGACTGCGCAATTTCCGAGAGAATCGAGGGCGAATTGAAGATACAGTCTGGCACCAGTTAGCAGGAGAAATAGAACGACGCAGCTTTGATGAACTAAATAGCTACCTTGCTCGCAATATTATAGCATCTTTTACCTTATGTAAATGCAGCTACGTTGAAGCAGAGCTACAAGAAATCGGGACGCTTTTGGTCAACTATTTTTACCTAGAATCAGAAGTAGTGGATAAATACCTTCATTGCTACCTAATGGGAGCGCAACATCATTTAACTGGAGATGGCCAAGTTGTTTTTTCTTGGTTGGCAAGCTTACTTAGTCAAGAGCTTTCGTTCGACTATCAGTAGCTCGCAGCAACTGCCTAGGAGCACCCAAAATCCTCCAATGTATTCGCATATAAAGGAAGAAAAGAATGCGTATCATCATCACAGGTGGCACAGGGCTGATCGGCCGTGAGCTTACCTCATCCCTTATCAAAGACGATCATGAGGTAATTATTCTAAGCCGTTCACCAAGCAAAGCAAGAGAAATTCCAGCACCTGCCCAAGTTATAGAGTGGGACGGGCTAACAGCGACTGGGTGGGGAGAAACTGTCGATGGCGCCGATGCCATTGTTAACCTTGCTGGATCTGGCATAGCTGATGCTCGCTGGAGCAGCGCCCGAAAGAAGCTAATCGTCGATAGCCGCGTTCATGCCGGGCGTGCAGTGATGGAAGCCATTGAAGGCTCCTCAACGAAGCCGAAGGTTTTAATTCAATCATCCGCAGTAGGATATTACGGGGCCATTGATGGCGATAAAGTCATTACAGATGATGGTACCCCTGGAAGCGACTATCTAGCTGGGGTCTGTTTTGACTGGGAATCATCCACATCAGAGGCGGAGAAATTGGGTGTGCGTCGGCCAATTATTCGCACAGGCATTGTACTTAGCAATAAAGGTGGAGCCTGGCCAAAAATAAAATTGCCGTTTCTTCTATTTGCCGGTGGCCCCTTAGGCAGCGGCAAGCAGTGGTACCCTTGGATTCATATTGAGGATGAAGTCCGTGCTATCCGCTATCTAATTGAAGATGAGAGTGCTTCAGGCCCCTTTAATTTAACTGCCCCTAATCCGGTGACAAATAAAGAGATGGCCCAATCTATTGGCCAGGTTATGGGACGTCCCTCATTTTTCCCTGCTCCCGGCTTTGCCATACAGGCAGCCCTTGGCGAAATGTCCACCATTCTGCTAGACGGCCAAAGAGCTGTTCCCAAACGATTACAGGAGTTGGGCTTCTCCTTTATGTATAGTGACATTGATGATGCTGTTCGTCAGTTAACGGGTAAGTAAAGGATCAACAGATAAGTCAGCGACCACCGGCAGAGCCGGTGGCTTGAATTCATGGACCGCTCGAAGCGGTTATTTAGAGCCCCCAATGGGGGCAACTTCTATCAGTCTTGGTCGAAGAGACTCAGTTGGTCGTAGCGTCGGTCTTCTTCTTCC